>NZ_JBYSWT010000045.1:0-45524 GCF_058781435.1 Pseudomonas sp. FW507-12TSA | reverse complement strand
CACTGGGGTGTGGCGGGGGGGGGCCCTCTCGCGCCGGGCGCGAGAGGGAAGGGATTCAGACTTTACGGACGAACTCGGACTTGAGTTTCATCGGACCGATACCGTCGATCTTGCAGTCGATGTCATGGTCCCCATCGCACAGGCGGATGTTCTTGACCTTGGTGCCGACCTTGACTACCAGCGAGGTGCCCTTGACCTTGAGGTCCTTGATCACGGTGATGGTGTCGCCGTCTTGCAACACGTTGCCCACCGAATCCTTCTTCACAGTTTCAGCGGATACGGCTTCGGCTTCGCCGCCGGCGGACCACTCATGGGCGCACTCGGGGCAGATCAGCTGGATGCCGTCCTCATAGGTGTATTCGGAATTGCATTTTGGGCAGGGTGGCAAAGTGCTCACTTAAGCTCCTCAAGGTCAGGATGGCTAAAGGCGCACATTGTACAGGGTTTTGCCGCACAGAGGGGCGAGCAGGGCTGTGGAACGGAGCCGGGCCCTGCTGCAGGCAGGGGCCGGGAGCCTGTCAGTGGGTACGGGCGACGGCGAACTCGCTCAGTTCCACCAGGGCGTCGCGATACTCGCTTGCCGGCAGGGCTTCCAGGCAGGCGATGGCGCGAGCGACGTAGTCGCGAGCCAGTTGCGCGGTGTAGTCCAGGGAGCCCGAGGCTTCGACGGCATTGCGGATGCTTTCCAGGTCCTCAATCCCGCCTTTCTGGATCGCCTGGCGAACCAGGGCGGCCTGTTCCGGGGTGCCTTCGCGCATGGTGTAGATCAGCGGCAGCGTAGGCTTGCCTTCCGCCAGGTCGTCGCCCACGTTCTTGCCCAGGGTCTCGGCGTCACCGCGATAGTCCAGCAGGTCGTCGACCAGTTGGAAGGCCACGCCCAGGTGGTCGCCGAAGGTTCGCAAGGCCTCGGCCTGTTCCGGTGTGGCGCCGGCCAGGGCCGCGGCGCTGTGGGTCGAGGCTTCGAAGAGCATCGCGGTCTTGCCGCGGATGACTTCCATGTAGGTTTCTTCAGTGGTGCTGGCGTCGCGCACCTTGGACAGCTGCAGGACTTCGCCTTCGGCGATGACCCGGGTAGCCTGGGACAGGATGCGCATGACCGGCATCGAACCCAGTTCGACCATCATCTCGAAGGAGCGGGAATAGAGGAAGTCACCCACCAATACGCTGGGCGCATTGCCCCACATGGCATTGGCGGTGGAGCGGCCACGGCGCATGCCGGACATGTCGACCACATCGTCATGCAGCAGGGTAGCGGTGTGCAGGAACTCGATGGTGGCGGCCAGCAGGCGCAGCTCTTCGCCTTCGCGGCCCAGGGCCTTGCCGCACAGCAGCACCAGCAAGGGGCGCAGGCGCTTGCCGCCGGCTGACGTAATGTAGTCACCGATTTTCGAGACCAGCGGTACGCGGGACGTCAGTTGCTTCTTGATGATGCCGTCGACGGCGTTAAAATCTTCCGCCACCGCGCGGTAGAAAGCTTGGGGTTGCATCAGTGACAGGTGCTCCAGAAGGGATGCGCGGCATGCTAGGACCCGCGTCCCCAGGTGTCAAGGCGCCTTCCCGGGTAGCCAAAGCCCCGGCGGGCGTTAATTTGTCAGGGTAGAACACTAGGTTAATGGTCATGGTTTGCCATGAAAACCTGACCACAGGCAGTTGTTCCTCCCGTCCGCGGGGCCCCGTGATTCCGCCTCGCGCCGCCTGAGCGGCACTTGCAAGGCAATTGTGCCTTGCGTACAATCGCGCACCCTGAACTTCCTGGGCAGCACCTGCCTTACGCAATTGCACAGGGCCGTTCCAGCCCCAAGCAGCCATGCCAGCCAATACCTCTTCCTATTAAGAGCTGGGTGAGCAGGATTATCGGAGAAATACCATGTACGCAGTAATCGTTACCGGCGGTAAGCAATACAAGGTCGCTGAAGGTGAATACCTGAAGATCGAAAAACTGGAAGTCGCCACTGGCGAATCCGTGACTTTTGACCGCGTTCTGTTGGTCGCCAATGGCGACGACGTGAACATCGGCGCACCTGTTGTTGCTGGCGCAACCGTCAAGGCTGAAGTGATCTCCCAAGGTCGTCACGATAAAGTCCGCATCATCAAGTTCCGTCGCCGTAAGCACCACATGAAGCGTATGGGCCACCGCCAGTGGTTCACCGAGATCAAAATCACCGGTATTCAGGCTTAATTTCAGCCTAATTCCTCACTAGGAGAATTGAACTCATGGCACACAAAAAAGCTGGTGGTAGTACCCGTAACGGTCGCGACTCAGAAGCCAAACGCCTTGGCGTGAAGATGTATGGCGGCCAGGTCATCAAGGCCGGCAACATCATCGTGCGTCAGCGCGGCACCCAATTCCACGCTGGCTACGGCGTTGGCATGGGTAAAGATCACACCCTGTTCGCGAAAATCGAAGGCGTGATCAAGTTTGAAGTAAAAGGCGCCTTCGGTCGTCGTTACGTGAGCGTCGTCGCAGCTTAATTGCGCGATCGCTGGAAAAGCCCTGTCTCGCGACGGGGCTTTTTCGTTTGTGGGATGAGTCTCTTGCAAAGCTGTTTGTACGGGCTGCCAGCGTTGGAATTTCGGTCGTTGATTGAGGCCGCTGCGCTCATTTTTGCAAGAGTCTTATGTCTTGGTTTTTTCAGCTCGCCCATGCGGCGAGAGGCGTTTGATCATGAAGTTTGTTGATGAAGTTTCGATCCGAGTAAAGGCTGGCGACGGCGGCAATGGTTGCATGAGTTTCCGTCGCGAAAAGTTCATCGAGAACGGTGGTCCCAACGGTGGTGATGGTGGTGATGGCGGCTCGATCTTCATGGTCGCCGACGAGAACCTCAATACCCTGGTGGACTATCGCTACACCCGTCATTTCGATGCCGAGCGTGGCTCCAATGGCGGCAGCACCGATTGCACTGGCAAGAAAGGTGAGGACCTGGAGTTGCGGGTTCCGGTTGGTACCACTGTGATCGATGCTGGCACCCAGGAGGTCATTGGCGACCTGACCAAGGCGGGCCAGCGCCTGATGGTGGTGCAGGGTGGTTGGCACGGCCTGGGTAACACTCGCTTCAAGTCCAGTACCAACCGTGCGCCGCGCCAGACTACGCCGGGCAAGCCGGGCGAGCAGCGTGACCTCAAGTTGGAGTTGAAGGTGCTGGCGGACGTTGGCCTGCTGGGCTTGCCGAATGCCGGCAAGAGCACCTTCATCCGTTCGGTTTCCGCAGCCAAGCCGAAAGTCGCCGACTATCCGTTCACGACCCTGGTGCCGAACCTGGGCGTGGTCAGCGTCGATCGCTGGAAGAGCTTCGTGATCGCCGACATTCCTGGTCTGATCGAAGGGGCTTCCGATGGTGCCGGCCTGGGGATTCGCTTCCTCAAGCACTTGGCGCGTACGCGGATCCTGCTGCATCTGGTGGACATGGCGCCGCTGGATGAGAGCAGCCCTGCCGATGCTGCTGAGGTGATCGTCAACGAGCTGATGAAGTTCAGTCCGTCCCTGGCTGAGCGCGAGCGCTGGCTGGTGCTGAACAAGAGCGACATGCTTCTCGAGGAGGAGCAGGAGGAGCGGGTCAAGGAGGTTGTCGAGCGTCTGGAGTGGACCGGTCCTGTGTATGTGATCTCGGCCATCTCCAAAGAGGGTACCGAGCGCCTGAGCCGCGACATCATGCGGTACCTGGAGGATCGTGCTGATCGCCTGGCGGCTGACCCGGCCTTTGCCGATGAGCTGGCCGAGCTGGATCAGCGCATCGAAGATGAGGCGCGTGCCCAGCTGCAGGCCCTGGATGACCAGCGGGCCCTGCGCCGCACTGGCGTGAAGAGCGTCCACGACATCGGCGACGATGACTGGGACGAGGAAGATGTGGATGACGAGGATGGCCCGGAAATCATCTACGTTCGCGACTGATTCATCGTTGGCGGGCTTGCCCGCGAAGACGGTTTATCTGGCTTGGTGCGGTGTTATCATCGCTGCCGGGCCAGCTTTCAATGCGCCGCTCACCTGAGCGGCGTTTTGGTGTCTGCACGGCGTAAATACGAATAACCCCATGAGTGGCGCTCGGTCGCGCCGCTCGCTGGCAAAGGTTGAATGAGATGCGGAGCAAGGTGACGGGTGCACAGCGCTGGGTCGTGAAGATCGGTAGCGCGTTGCTGACGGCGGACGGCAAAGGGCTGGATCGTGCGGCAATGGGAGTATGGGTCGAGCAGATGGTGGCCTTGCATGAGGCTGGTGTCGAATTGGTGCTGGTATCTTCCGGTGCTGTTGCTGCTGGCATGAGCCGCCTGGGCTGGACCGCACGACCGAGTGCGATGCATGAGCTGCAGGCGGCGGCGGCCATTGGCCAGATGGGGCTGGTGCAGGCCTGGGAGTCGAGCTTCGCCGAGCATGGCCGGCATACCGCGCAAATCCTCCTGACCCATGACGACCTGTCGGATCGCAAGCGTTACCTCAATGCGCGCAGTACCCTGCGGGCATTGGTCGAGCTCAAGGTGATCCCGGTGATCAACGAGAACGACACCGTGGTCACCGATGAAATCCGTTTTGGCGATAACGATACCCTGGCGGCGCTGGTGGCCAATCTGGTGGAGGCTGACCTGCTGGTGATCCTGACCGATCGCGATGGCATGTTCGATGCCGACCCGCGCAGCAATCCAGACGCCCAGCTGATCTACGAGGCGCGAGCCGATGATCCGGCCCTGGATGCGGTGGCTGGCGGTACTGGCGGTGCCCTGGGGCGTGGCGGTATGCAGACCAAGCTGCGTGCGGCGCGTCTGGCGGCGCGTTCCGGGGCGCACACCATCATCGTCGGTGGGCGCCTGGAACGGGTGCTGGATCGGCTGAAGGCGGGCGAGCGCATTGGTACCTTGCTGTCTCCGGAGCGCGGCATGTTGGCTGCGCGCAAGCAGTGGCTGGCCGGTCATTTGCAAACCCGTGGCACCCTGGTGCTGGACGAGGGCGCAGTGTCCGCTCTGTCCGAAGGGCGCAAGAGCTTGTTGCCGGTGGGGGTCAAGCAGGTCCAGGGCGGCTTCCGGCGCGGCGAGATGGTGGTCTGCGTGGCGCCTGACGGGCGCGAGATCGCCCGCGGCTTGGCCAACTACAGCGCCTTGGAGGCGCAGAAGATCATCGGCCAGCCTTCCGATGCGATTGTCGGTGTGCTGGGCTACATGGCTGAGCCGGAGCTGGTCCATCGTGACAATCTGATTCTGGTTTGAGTGGCATAAGGAAAAAACGCATGCGCATGGCAAAGGGATTGTTGGGTTTGTTCTTGGTGATGCCGTTCATGGTGTCGGCCGAGGAAATTGGCCAGGTGTCCACGGTTTTCAAGTTCGTCGGGCCGAATGATCGGATCGTGGTCGAGGCGTTCGATGATCCCAAGGTCGATGGCGTCACCTGTTATCTGTCGCGAGCCAAGACGGGTGGTCTCAAGGGTGGCCTGGGTTTGGCCGAGGATCGGGCCGAGGCCTCGATTGCCTGTCGCCAGGTCGGGCCGATCGCCTTCAAGGGTGATCTGAAGGATGGCGAGGAAGTATTCAAGGAGCGCACCTCGCTGGTGTTCAAGACCATGCAGGTGGTGCGATTTCTCGACAAGAAGCGCAATACCCTGGTGTACCTGGTCTACAGCGACCGGTTGATCGAGGGTAGTCCGCAGAATGCGGTGACGGCGATTCCGATCCTGCCGTGGTCGCATCAGTGATCTGATCGCTGGTGGGTCGGCCCGGTGAATGCTGGGTTGGCTCGCTGGGCGGGGTAAATCGCAGGCAATAAAAAACCGACCCTTGGGTCGGTTTTTCAACAAGCGTGTCGCTTAGGCTGCAGCAGCGAGCTTCAGAGCCTTGATGTGGCCATTCAGGCGGCCTTTATGGCGAGCAGCTTTGTTCTTGTGGATGATGCCTTTATCGGCCATGCGGTCGATAACTGGCACGGCCAGAACGTAAGCGGCTTGCGCTTTTTCGGCGTCTTTTGCGTCGATGGCTTTAACTACGTTCTTGATGTAGGTACGAACCATGGAACGCAGGCTGGCGTTGTGGCTGCGACGCTTCTCAGCCTGTTTTGCACGTTTTTTGGCGGAAGGTGAGTTGGCCACCGTCGAGCTCCTCGAAAGACTTTTTGGGAAATAGCAAACAAAATAGGCCGCGAATCATGCCGATGAGTTGGTGTGTTGTCAAGGGCAGCTGATGCGTTCCGCTGAGTGGTCGATCTGTAGAGGCGGGATATTTATTTCCGGCGCTTGACCTGTAAACTCGCGAGCTTTGGCTCTGTGCTGTTGCGGCGCGGAGTATCGCACAAGTGGGCGCCTTTTCGCCCACTGTTTATCTACAAGGCACAAACCTTTTCATGAATCTGCTCAAGTCGTTGGCCGCCGTCAGCTCTATCACGATGCTTTCCCGCGTGCTGGGCTTCGTGCGCGACACCATCATCGCGCGCACCTTTGGTGCCGGCATGGCCACGGACGCCTTCTTCATCGCCTTCAAGCTGCCCAACCTGCTGCGACGGATCTTCGCCGAGGGAGCGTTCTCCCAGGCTTTCGTACCGATCCTGGCGGAATACAAGACCCAGCAGGGCGAAGAGGCGACGCGCACCTTCATCGCCTACGTATCCGGCTTGCTGACCCTGGTGCTGGCTTTGGTCACGGCCCTGGGAATGATCGCTGCGCCCTGGGTCATCTGGGCCACGGCGCCGGGGTTCGTCGATTCCCCGGAAAAGTTCGCCCTGACCGCGGACCTGTTGCGGGTGACCTTTCCTTATATATTGCTGATCTCCCTCTCATCCCTGGCCGGAGCCATCCTCAATACCTGGAACCGCTTCTCGGTACCGGCCTTCGTGCCGACCCTGCTCAATGTCAGCATGATCATCTTCGCGGTGTTCCTCACGCCGTATTTCGATCCGCCGGTGATGGCCCTGGGCTGGGCGGTACTGGCCGGTGGCCTGGCACAGTTGTTGTACCAGCTGCCGCACCTGAAGAAGATCGGCATGCTCGTGCTGCCACGCCTCAACCTGCGCGATACCGGGGTCTGGCGAGTGCTGAAGCAGATGCTGCCGGCGATCCTCGGGGTGTCCGTGAGCCAGATCTCGCTGATCATCAACACGATCTTCGCCTCGTTCCTGGTGGCTGGCTCGGTCTCCTGGATGTACTACGCCGACCGGCTCATGGAGCTGCCGTCCGGAGTGCTGGGCGTGGCGCTGGGGACCATCCTGTTGCCGACCCTGGCCAAGACCTATGCCAGCAAGGATCGTCATGAGTATTCGCGAATTCTCGATTGGGGGCTGCGCCTGTGCTTCATCCTGGTGCTGCCTTGCTCCCTGGCGCTGGGGATCCTGGCCGAGCCGTTGACGGTATCGTTGTTCCAGTACGGTGAGTTCAGCGCCTTCGACGCATCCATGACCCAGCGGGCGCTGGTGGCTTACGCAATCGGTTTGCTGGGCATCATCATGATCAAGGTGCTGGCTCCGGGCTTCTATGCCCAGCAGAACATCCGGACCCCGGTGAAAATCGCCATCTTCACCCTGGTGGTCACCCAGTTGTTGAACCTGGCGCTGATCGGCCCCCTGAAGCATGCCGGGCTGGCCCTGGCCATCAGTGGCGGGGCTTGCATCAACGCCGGCCTGCTGTTCTACCAGCTGCGCAAGCAGCGGATGTTCCAGCCGCAGCCAGGGTGGGGGATGTTCATCCTCAAGTTGCTGGTTGCCGTGGTGGTCATGTCGGCGGTGCTGCTGGGTGCGATGCACTACATGCCAGCCTGGGACGAGGGGCATATGCTCCAGCGTTTCCTGCGCCTGGGGGCACTGGTGGTAGCCGGCGTGGTGGCCTATTTCGGCATGCTGGCCCTGCAGGGCTTCCGCCTGCGGGATTTCAATCGCAAGGCCCTGGGCTGACGAGGATCCGGTCGTCGCAGCAGGGTGGACACAGGTTTTGTCGGTTCGATCACTTTGGGTTGCGGTGCTGCCTGTCGTCAGCCGCCCGGTGTGGTTATAATCGGCCACTTTATGAGCAAGAAGCGCGTTATGCAGCTGGTTCGAGGCCTTCACAATCTGCGCCCCCAGCATCGGGGCTGCGTCGCCACTATTGGCAACTTTGACGGTGTTCACCGTGGTCACCAGGCTATCCTGGACCGGCTGCGTGAGCGTGCGCTCGAGTTGGGCGTACCCAGCTGCGTGGTGATTTTCGAACCGCAGCCGCGTGAGTTCTTTTCTCCCGAAACCGCTCCAGCGCGCCTGACCCGCCTGCGGGACAAGCTGCAATTGCTGGCGCAAGCCGGGGTCGACCGGGTTTTGTGCCTGGCGTTCAACCAGCGCCTGAGCAAGCTCAGTGCCAGCGAGTTCGTCGAGCGAATCCTGGTGGATGGCCTGGGTGTGCGGCACCTGGAGGTCGGTGACGACTTCCGCTTCGGTTGCGACCGGGTCGGCGACTTCGAGTTCCTGCAGCAGGCCGGTGCGACCCACGGATTCACCGTAGAAGCGGCCCGCACTGTGGAAATGGATGGGTTGCGCATCAGCAGCACCCAGGTCCGCAATGCCCTGGCCGCTGCCGATTTCGATCTTGCCGAGCGTCTGCTCGGTCGCCCCTTCCGGATTGCCGGTCGGGTCCTGCATGGGCAGAAGCTGGCGCGCCAGCTGGGCACCCCCACTGCCAACGTGCAGTTGAAACGCCGTCGCGTACCGCTTTCCGGGGTTTACCTGGTCAGTGTCGATATCGATGGCCAGGCCTGGTCCGGAGTCGCCAACATCGGCGTCCGGCCCACGGTCGCAGGTGATGGCAAGGCCCACCTGGAGATTCACCTTCTAGATTTTGCCGGTGACCTGTACGACCGGCGTTTGACGGTGGTTTTCCACCAAAAGCTGCGTGAAGAGCAGCGTTTCGCCTCCCTGGAGGCGTTGAAGACGGCGATCAATGCGGATGTTGCCGCCGCCCGTGCCCAAGTTGCACGTATCCATAGCGCCAATCGCTAATGAAGAGCCTTAAATGACCGACTATAAAGCCACGTTAAACCTTCCGGACACCGCCTTCCCAATGAAGGCCGGCCTGCCTCAGCGCGAACCACAGATTCTGCAGCGTTGGGACAGCATTGGCCTGTACGGAAAGTTGCGCGAGATTGGCAAGGATCGTCCCAAGTTCGTTCTGCACGACGGTCCTCCCTATGCCAATGGCAAGATCCACATCGGTCACGCGCTGAACAAGATTCTCAAGGACATGATCGTTCGTTCCAAGACCCTGTCCGGCTTCGACGCGCCCTACGTACCGGGCTGGGACTGCCACGGCCTGCCGATCGAGCACAAGATCGAGGTGACCCACGGCAAGAACCTGACCTCGGACCAGACTCGCGAGCTGTGCCGTGCCTACGCTTCCGAGCAGATCGAAGGCCAGAAGACCGAGTTCATTCGCCTGGGCGTGCTGGGTGACTGGGACAATCCCTACAAGACCATGAACTTTGCCAACGAGGCCGGAGAAATCCGTGCCCTGGCGGAGATGGTCAAGGGTGGCTTCGTGTTCAAGGGCCTCAAGCCGGTTAACTGGTGCTTCGATTGCGGTTCGGCCCTGGCCGAGGCGGAAGTCGAGTACCAGGACAAGAAGTCCGCCACCATCGACGTGGCCTTCCCGGTCGCCGACGAGGACAAGCTGGCTGCCGCCTTTGGCCTGGCCAAGCTGGCCAAACCCGCAGCCATCGTGATCTGGACCACCACCCCGTGGACCATCCCGGCCAACCAGGCCCTGAACATCCATCCGGAGTTCAACTACGCCCTGGTGGATACCGGCGAGCGCCTGTTGGTCCTGGCCGAGGAGCTGGTGGAGTCCTGCCTGGCCCGTTACGGCCTGGAAGGTTCGGTGATCGCCACGGCCCCCGGCTCTGCCCTGGAGCTGATCAATTTCCGCCATCCGTTCTACGATCGCCTGTCGCCGGTATACCTGGCCGACTACGTGGAGCTGGGCGCCGGTACCGGCGTGGTTCACTCCGCGCCGGCCTACGGTGAAGACGACTTCGTGACCTGCAAGCGCTACGGCATGGTCAACGACGACATCCTCAATCCGGTCCAGAGCAATGGTGTGTACGCGCCTTCCCTGGAGTTCTTCGGTGGCCAGTTCATCTGGAAGGCCAACCCGGCCATCGTCGACAAGTTGAGCGAAGTCGGTGCGTTGTTGCACACCGAGACCATCAGCCACAGCTACATGCATTGCTGGCGTCACAAGACTCCGCTGATCTATCGCGCCACCGCGCAATGGTTCGTCGGCATGGACAAGCAGCCGGTGGCCGGCGACACCCTGCGCCAGCGTGCCCTGCAGGCTATCGAGAACACCCAGTTCGTGCCGGCCTGGGGCCAGGCGCGCCTGCACTCGATGATCGCCAACCGTCCGGACTGGTGCATTTCCCGCCAGCGCAATTGGGGCGTGCCGATCCCGTTCTTCCTGCACAAGGAAAGCGGCGAGTTGCACCCGCGCACCGTCGAGCTGATGGAAGAAGTGGCCAAGCGTGTCGAGCAGGAAGGCATCGAAGCCTGGTTCAAGCTGGATGCCGCCGAGCTGCTCGGCGATGAAGCTGGCCAGTACGACAAGATCGCCGACACCCTGGACGTCTGGTTCGATTCCGGCACCACTCACTGGCATGTGCTGCGTGGCTCCCACGATATCGGCCACGCCACTGGCCCGCGTGCCGATCTGTACCTGGAAGGTTCCGACCAGCACCGTGGCTGGTTCCACTCTTCCCTGCTCACCGGTTGCGCCATCGACGGCCACGCGCCGTACCGCGAGCTGCTGACCCACGGTTTCACCGTGGACGAGAGCGGGCGCAAGATGTCCAAGTCGCTGGGCAATACCATCGAGCCGGAGAAGGTCAACAACACCCTGGGTGCCGACATCATGCGCCTGTGGGTCTCGGCCACTGATTATTCCGGCGAGATGGCGGTATCCGACCAGATCCTGCAGCGTAGTGCCGACGCCTACCGGCGGATCCGCAATACCGCGCGTTTCCTGCTCTCCAACCTGAGCGGCTTCAACCCCGCCACCGATCTGCTGCCGGCCGAAGACATGCTGGCCCTGGATCGATGGGCCGTGGATCGCACCTTGCTGCTGCAGCGTGAGCTGGAGCTGCACTACGGCGAATACCGCTTCTGGAACGTCTACTCCAAGGTGCACAACTTCTGCGTGCAGGAGCTGGGCGGTTTCTACCTGGACATCATCAAGGACCGCCAGTACACCACCGGCGCCGACAGCAAGGCCCGTCGTTCCTGCCAGACCGCGCTGTTCCACATCAGCGAGGCGCTGGTGCGCTGGATCGCGCCGATCCTGGCCTTCACCGCCGACGAGCTGTGGCAATACCTGCCGGGCGAGCGCAACGAGTCGGTGATGCTCAACACCTGGTACGAGGGGCTGAGCGAGCTGCCGGAAGGCTTCGAGCTGGATCGCGCCTACTGGGAGCGGATCATGGCGGTCAAGGTCGCGGTCAACAAGGAACTGGAGAACCAGCGTGCCGCCAAGGCGGTGGGCGGCAACCTGCAGGCCGAAGTGACGCTGTACGCCGAGGACGCGCTGTCGGCCGACCTGGCCAAGCTGAGCAATGAGCTGCGCTTCGTGCTGATCACCTCCACCGCCAGTGTTGCGCCCCTGGCGCAGGCTCCGGCGGACGCGGTAGCCACCGAGGTCAGCGGTCTCAAGCTGAAAGTGGTCAAGTCGAGCTTCGCCAAGTGCGCCCGTTGCTGGCACTGCCGCGAAGACGTCGGCGTCCACCCTGAGCATCCGGAGATCTGCGGTCGCTGCGTAGATAACATCAGCGGTGAAGGCGAGGTCCGTCACTATGCCTAATGCCGCAGGCCGTTTCGGTCGTCTGGGCTGGCTGTTGCTGAGCGTGCTGGTCCTGGTCATCGACCAGGTCAGCAAGCTGCACTTCGAAAACTCGCTGACCATGTACCAGCAGATCGTGGTGATTCCCGACTACTTCAGCTGGACCCTGGCCTACAACACCGGTGCCGCCTTCAGTTTCCTGGCCGATGGTTCGGGCTGGCAGCGCTGGCTGTTCGCCCTGATCGCCATCGTGGTCAGCGCGGTGCTGGTGGTCTGGCTCAAGCGCCTGGGGCGTAACGAAACCTGGCTGGCCATCGCCCTGGCCCTGGTGCTCGGCGGTGCCCTGGGCAACCTGTATGACCGCATCGTCCTGGGTCATGTGATCGATTTCATCCTGGTGCACTGGCAGAACCGCTGGTACTTCCCGGCATTCAACTTCGCCGACAGCGCTATTACCGTCGGTGCCGTGATGCTGGCCCTGGATATGTTCAAGAGTAAGAAAACCGGAGAAACCGTTCATGACTGAACAGGTATTGGCTGGACAACGTATCGGCCAGAACACCGAAGTCACCTTGCATTTCGCATTGCGCCTGGAGAACGGTGACACGGTGGACAGTACTTTCGACAAGGCCCCGGCGACCTTCAAGGTTGGCGATGGCAACCTGCTCCCAGGGTTCGAGGCGGCGCTGTTCGGCTTCAAGGCAGGGGACAGGCGTAACCTGACCATCGAGCCGGAAAACGCCTTTGGCCAGCCAAACCCGCAGAACGTGCAGGTGATTCCCCGTTCGCAGTTCCAGGACATGGAGCTGTCGGAGGGGTTGCTGGTGATTTTCAACGATGCGGCGAACACCGAATTGCCCGGCGTGGTCAAAAGCTTCGATGACGCCCAGGTCACCGTTGATTTCAACCATCCGCTGGCCGGCAAGACCCTGACCTTCGATGTCGAGATCATCGACGTCAAGGCGCTTTAACCGCATCACGGGCGAGCCCGCCCCCGCAAGAGCCTCGGTGTTCTTGCGGGGGCGGGCTTGCTTGCGATCAACCGCGAAGCGGTTGCCATGATTATTCCTTGCGCGCAAGACACGAGGCACAGCATGCAAATCAAACTCGCCAACCCCCGTGGCTTCTGCGCCGGTGTGGACCGGGCGATCGAAATCGTCAATCGCGCCCTGGAGGTCTTCGGGCCCCCGATCTATGTCCGGCACGAAGTGGTGCATAACAAGTTCGTCGTCGAGGACCTGCGTAATCGCGGGGCGATCTTCGTCGAGGAGCTAGAGCAGGTGCCGGACGATGTCATCGTCATCTTCAGTGCCCACGGCGTGTCCCAGGCTGTACGCAGCGAAGCGGCCGGTCGCGGCCTCAAGGTATTCGACGCCACCTGCCCGTTGGTGACCAAGGTGCATATCGAAGTCGCGCGCTATAGCCGTGATGGTCGGGAATGCATCCTCATCGGCCACGCTGGTCATCCGGAGGTCGAAGGCACCATGGGCCAGTACGACGCCAGCAACGGCGGCGCCATCTATTTGGTGGAAGATGAGGACGACGTCGCCAGGCTGCAGGTACAGAACCCCGAGCGACTGGCCTTCGTGACCCAGACCACCTTGTCCATGGACGACACCAGCCGGGTGATCGACGCCTTGCGTGCTCGTTTCCCGGCCATTGGCGGGCCGCGCAAGGACGATATCTGCTACGCCACGCAAAACCGCCAGGACGCCGTCAAGCAACTGGCCGACGAGTGCGACGTGGTGTTGGTAGTGGGTAGCCCCAACAGTTCCAACTCCAATCGCCTGCGTGAGCTGGCCGAGCGCATGTCCACCCCGGCCTATCTCATCGATGGCGCCGAGGACCTGCAACGCAACTGGTTCGATGGCGTCGAGCGCATTGGTATCACCGCCGGCGCCTCGGCTCCGGAAGTCCTGGTACGTGGCGTGATCCAGCAGCTGCAAGCCTGGGGCGCCACCGGTGCCGACGAGTTGGCCGGTCGTGAAGAGAACATCACCTTCTCCATGCCCAAGGAGCTGCGGGTCCGTTCCCTGCTCTGATCATCCTGCACTCATGCACAGGGCCTGCTCGGCGATGTCGCTGCGCAGGCTGATTCTCCCGCTACGCGACAGCACCACCTGGTGGTGGCTGTCTCCTCGACCCTTCTGGCAGATGTGCAGCGTGCCGGCCTGGAAGGCGCCCGTGGGCAGCAATGGGTTGCCCAGAACGCCAAAGCGCACGAATTGCTGCACCGGGCGATTGCCTATTATCTGCACGTGCCCGGCATGCCGACGCTCTATCAGCAGGGGATTTTCCGGATCGTCCGGCCCCTTCCCGCTGGCATCAAGGATGATTCGCCAACCCTTGCTCCAGTCACCGTCCAGCCCGTGTACCAGGGCCGTATGACGTTGCAGGATGGCTGCCGCCCGGGCGTTGCGCAGGTCGCTGGCGAGGGTTCGAGCAGCATCCAATTGTCGATTCGATTGCAGCAATTGGCCGAGCCCGGTGCCGGACAGAGGCAGCAGGATCGCCAGCAAGGCCAGGGTGACCAGGAGTTCTAGCAAGCTGAAGCCTTTCTGTTGCATGGCGTCTCCCTCCTTGGAAACACAACTTCACGCTATCCGTGCGCGGCCCTTGGTGATTCAAGGGCTCGTTTGTTATAGCCCGGGCGTTCCCAGGTTAGATGGTCAATTTGCATACAAGGAATTGCCGACCATTGGCACCTGGCCCCGGGCCAATCCCGGCAATGTGTTGCCGGGTGTACCAGATACCAAACCGCGCTCCATTGCCGGCTAACCTCAAGAGGCGGCGAGGCTGATCGAGCCTGGTATGTCGCTCTCCACGGATCGGAGGAACTTCGGATGAAAGGAGCAGGAAGCGAGTTCGGCATGACCCTGGTCGAGGTCCTGGTGGCGTTGTTGGTCCTCGCCTTGGGCTTGCTTGGGGCTGCGGCGGTGCAGCTCAAGGCGTTGCAGTACACCGATAGCGCACGGATGAGTACCCAGGCGAGCTTCATCGCCCACGGCATGCTCGAGCGGATTCGAACCAGTACCTCGTCGGATGTTCTCCAGGCCAAGCCGGGGGAGGCGGCTTCAGGCGGCCTGCGAGCCCAGGACCTGGCGGATTTCGCCAGTGATGTTGCGAATTTCGCTGGTGTCGATGCCCGGGGCCGCGTCGATGTCGGCCAGGACCTCTACATCGTTCACATCACTTGGGATGATTCGCGTGCCTCGGGTTCCGGCGGGCAGCCGCGTGAGTTGATGCTTGGCAGCCGGCTGGCAATAGCCTCGGATGGTACGCCGTGAATCGTTGGAGCCGGGGTTTCGGCTTGGTGGAAGTAATGATGGTGCTGTTGCTGAGCCTGGTGTTGGTTCTCGGGGCGAGTCGGGTATTCGTGGCGGCCAAGCAGACCTATCTCAGCCAGGGCGCCTCGGCCTACCAGCAAGAAGAGGCGCGTTTCGTCCTGAGCAAGATGCTCCGGGAAATCCGCATGGTTGGATTCTCTGGTTGCCTGAAGAGGATTCGCGATGCCAGTGAGGGTGGGAGTTTTTCTCGCTTGGCGGCGACGCCAATTCACTGGAGTGACACGGAGCAGAAACTGAGCCTGGTGACCGTCGATGCAGGAGAGGTCGATGGCGCGCCGACCTGGAGCCTTGTCACCGACTGCCGTAAGGAGGCAGTGGTCTATTCGGGAGCTCGAAAAGCCGGTGAGGGGCAGCAGGTATTCGCCTTGCGCCGGGTGTCCTACCGCTTCAGGAACCAGCAGTTGCTGTTCGGTACTGGCCTCGAGCAACAACAGATGGTGTTGCTGGACAACGTCCAGTCCTTCGACATCGGTTTTGGCCTGGCCCGCTCGGCTACGGACAACGTCCTGGCAGGCTATAGCCGCCAGCCTGGTGACCCCGCATTGATCCTCAGCGTACGGCTGCGCCTGACCTTGAGCGACCCAAGTGATGCCGTCCGGCCCCAGAGGTTTACCCTCGTGGCGGCCTTGCGCAACAGGTTGTCCTGATGCAGTCGCTGCCCGGTTTGCGCTTCGAACGAGGCATGGCCTTGCTGGCCAGCCTGTTGTTCCTGTCGTTGTTGACGATGATCGGTGTTTCAGCCATGCAGAACGCCACCTTGCAGGAGCGGATGGCCGCCAGCCTGGCCCAGCAGCATCGTGCCTTCCAGGCCGCCGAGACGGCATTGCGCCTGGGCGAGGCGCAAGTGCGCAAGGGGAGCACCTGGCCGGTATGTGCGACGCCAGTGCTGTGCGCTCCCCCTGGCGAGTCGTCATTGGTGGTCGATGCTGGCTGGAACGTAAATTCCGGAGTGCGCTGGGTGGCAACGGTCGATAGTTATTACGCAGTGCAGAACCTGGGGCTCGTCAAGGGGGCGGTCCGATTGCCCGAGGAGGTCACGGCCACCTTGTATCGAGTGACGGCCATCGGCCTGGCCGGCCAGGCACGCAGCGTGCTGGAAAGCATCTATGCCAAATACTGACGGGGATCGCGGACGTTGGCGCAGCAGCCTGCTGGCCCTGGGCGGCCTGCTGTGGGGGCTGTGCCCAGCGGCTACTACCCAGGTGCTGGCTGATGATCTGGCGACGACGCAAGGGATGACGCTGTTGTCGCCACAGGAATCGGAGACTTGCTGCGGCAATATCGATGGCGGGAATTTGCCCGATGTACCTGTGTTCGGCGGTAAGATGCTCGGCGCCCCGATGCCGGGCCAGTCTGACAATGTCTCCCGGGAGCCTGGAGGCGGCGCTATCGAGCCCCCCTTGCAGCGCCCCGATGCCGCTGGCCGGCGCATCCTGTGGCGACAAATCCAGTAAGCGAGATTCTTGACCATGCGCAGATCCAACCAAGGTCTTACCCTGATCGAAATCATGATCGTGATTGCGATCATCGGTCTGGTCCTCACCTTGAGCCTTCCCAGCATCACTGAGTACATGAGGAAGCCTCACCGCAGTGAAGTCACGGTGCTGCTCACCGAGCAGGCACAGTTACTCGAGCGCCATCACGCCTCGGCCGGGGTCTATAGCAATGCACCCGGCCTGAGCACGGGCAATGACTACTACAGCCTCAGTGCAACCCTGACCGATAGCGGATTCTCGCTGACGGCAGTGCCCAAGGCCGATGGCCTGATGGCGGCCGACAAGTGCGGCAGCTTCACCCTCGACCAGGCCGGGGCGATCGGCCTGGCAGGCCAGGCCGATGGGGTGACGACCAAGGACTGCTGGGGCCGTTGAGTACCTGCTTCGGGAGCCCAGGCGCCTACTGTCTTTCTCATTGATTGGAACCATCCATGGCTAAGCAACAGCAAGTGCTGGTGATCGGAGGCGGGGTAATCGGCCTGCTCACCGCCTACAACCTGGCTTCCAAGGGGCAGCAAGTGCGGCTCCTGGAGCGCTCTGACCTGGGGCGTGAGTCTTCCTGGGCCGGTGGCGGGATCGTTTCCCCGCTCTATCCCTGGCGGTACAGCCCGGCCGTCACCGCACTGGCCCACTGGTCGCAGGATTTTTATCCGCAGCTTGCAGTGCAGCTGTTCGGTGATACCGGGATCGATCCCGAGGTGCATACAACCGGCCTCTACTGGTTGGACCTGGAAGACCAGGCCCCGGCCCTGGAGTGGGCGCGGCGTGAAGGGCGGCCGCTGAGCCAGGTGGACATCAACGCCGTGCATGATGCGGTGCCGGTACTCGGGAGCGGCTATCAGCAGGCGATCTACATGGCCAATGTGGCCAATGTGCGTAATCCGCGCCTGGTCAAGTCCCTCAAGGCGGCGTTGCAGGCCCTGCCCAATGTGCATATCGATGAGCAATGCCAGGTCACGGGGTTCATCCGGGACGCGCAGCGAGTGGTGGGTGTGAACAGCGCCCTGGGCGAGTTGAGGGCGGACCAAGTGGTGCTTTGTGCCGGGGCCTGGAGCGGTGAGTTGCTGTCCAGCCTGGGGCTGGCGTTGCCGGTGGAGCCGGTCAAGGGACAGATGATCCTGTACAAGTGCGCCGCCGACTTCTTGTCTTGCATGGTCCTGGCCAAGGGACGCTATGCGATTCCCCGGCGCGATGGGCATATCCTGGTGGGCAGCACCCTGGAGCATGAAGGTTTCGACAAGACTCCGACCGCCTCTGCCCTGGATAGCCTCAAGACGTCGGCCGTCGAGCTGATCCCGGCCCTGGCGGACGCAGAGGTGGTTGGGCATTGGGCGGGCTTGCGTCCGGGCTCTCCTGAAGGCATTCCCTACATCGGACAGGTTCCCGGATTCGACGGTTTGTGGCTCAACTGTGGGCATTACCGTAACGGCCTGGTGTTGGCGCCGGCTTCCTGCCAATTGTTCTGCGACCTGTTGTTGGGCAACCAGCCGATCATCGACCCCCAGCCATATGCTCCTGCGGGACGCATCGAGGCGCGCGTCTAGTCCAGTCCCAGTTTCTTCAAGCGATAACGCATCGAGCGAAACGACAGACCCAGCCGGCGAGCCGCCTCCGTGCGGTTCCAGCGGCATGCGTCCAGCGCCTGGAGCAGCAACTGGCGCTCCACCTGTTGCAGGTGTAGCACCAGATCGAATGCGGTCGCGGTTGGATGCGGGGGACTTTCCGCTCGGCTGGCGCAGGGCAGGCCGAGGTCCGCCACTTCTATCCATTGTCCTTCGCGGAAAATCTGTGCCCGTTCCAGCAGGTTTTCCAGTTCTCGCACATTGCCGGGAAAGTCGTGGGCCTCCAGCGCCTGCAGTGCTTCCGGGCTCAGCTGGGCTACCGTCTGGCCGCTGTCGATGGCCAGGCGCTGCAGGATATGCCGGGCCAACAGGTTGATATCGGCATGGCGCTCGCGCAGGGGTGGAACCCGTAGTTCGATGACATTCAGGCGATAGTACAGATCCTGGCGGAAGCGTCCGGCTTCCACCTGCTGCTTCAGGTCCTGATGGGTGGCACATAGAATCCTGAGGTCCACCGCTTCCTCTGTCTGGCTACCCACTGCCCGCACGGACCTTTCCTGCAAGGCACGCAGGAGTTTCACCTGCATGGCCAGCGGCAGTTCGGCTACTTCGTCGAGGAACAGGGTGC
Organism: Pseudomonas sp. FW507-12TSA; assembly: GCF_058781435.1. NCBI lineage: Bacteria > Pseudomonadati > Pseudomonadota > Gammaproteobacteria > Pseudomonadales > Pseudomonadaceae > Pseudomonas > Pseudomonas sp. FW507-12TSA. The sequence goes on along the minus strand of NZ_JBYSWT010000045.1, from coordinate 26,738 downwards.
CGCCCCGTGCGGCCAGGAACAGCCCGGGCTGGTCCGCCAGGGCCCCACTGAAGCTGCCTTTGCGGTGACCGAAGAATTCGCTCTCCATCAACTCCGAAGGGATGGCTCCACAGTTGACCGCAATGAACGGTCGCCGGGCCCTGGGGCTCAGGTCGTGGATCAAGCGGGCGACCCGTTCCTTGCCGCTACCGGATTCGCCGCTGATGTAGACCGCTGCCTGGCTGGGCGCCAGCTTGGTGATCTGGCGGCGCAGGTCGGCCATGGCCGGTGAGTTGCCCAGCAGTTGCTTGCTTGCCGGGGTTTCCCGGGGCGCAGGCGGCTTGAGGCGGTTGCCGACCAGCTCTCGTAGATGCTTGAGATCCAGGGGTTTGTGCAGCAGATCGCAGGCTCCGGCCTGCAAGGCACTGGCAGCGGTTTGCTGGCTGGTATCGTCGCTGAGTACGGCCACCGGAACACGGGAGTGGTCCTGGCGGATGTGTCTCAGTAGTTCCAGGCCGCAGCCGTCCGGCAGGTGCAGGTCGGTCAGGCATAGGTCGAAACGATTTTGCCTCAAGTGATCGCGGGCTTCTTGCAGGGTGCGGGCGCTGCGGGTGTGCAGGTGCATCCGGCCGAGAGTGATTTCCACAAGGGCGCGTACTTCCTTGGCCCCATCGACCACCAGGACCGTTTGCCGTGGATTCATGACAGTGCGCCTTCATCCATGAAGTACGGGCAGCCGGCGTATCGCCAGGCCGAGAGTTGAAGTCTAGGCCCGCTAGGCAAGGGCGGCAGAGCAGCGGCGGCGGTGGTGGCGCCGACCAAGGGGGGCGGACCAGTTCGAGGGGCAGCAGAGCCACTGAATCCGGGGGCTGGAGGGGTGCTCCGCCGGCTTGGAGGACGGAGGTTATTTTGTCGCCAATTATTCTGGCGATGGGGCGATTGCCCCGTGCCGCCAGGTGCAGGGCGGGTGCGATCAGCGGTTCTGGCTACCGGGGCCTTGTTCCAGGTGGGCCTGGCTGCAATACCATTGCTGCGACAGGCTCAGGGCCCGGTCCTGGGGCAGGTGTACGCCGCAGTGGGCACAACGCACCATGGGCGTGCTACCTGGCTCAGCGGGGGTATGGGGAGCCGAGGCGGGGCGCTTGAATTTACGCCAGAACCATACCGCAGCGGCAATCAGGGCGATCCAGAACAGTAGACGAACCATGGCATCCAGTTTCTTGAGGAAAGATGCGGCAGTTTAGCCAAGCGCTTGCCGGTCGCACAGGCCCGCAGGATTGCAGGCATCAAAAAGGGAGACTTGAAGTCTCCCTTTATTGAACAGGCTGCTGCTCAGTCGAATACGCCGAAGGTCATGTAGCTGAACCAGGAGCGGTCTTCGTTGTTGCCAGCGGCTTGATGGTTTTCTTCCTCGATCACTTCGCCGTTGCTGTCCTTGGGCTTGAGCTCCTCGGGGATCGCTTCCTTGGCATCCTGATACTGCTTCATGATGTCCTGGTTGGCGCGGGTTTCTCCCGGCGGCAGCGGCGGGCGGGATTCGATCAGGCCCAGGGTGGCCTTGCTCAGCCAGGAGCGGTTGTCGGCCTCGGCTACCCGCGGCACGAACTGGCCATCCACCAGGCTTGGGTGGTCTGGGTAGTTGAGCTTGAGGGTTTCCAGGCTGGTGGCTGCCAGCTCATCCAGGTGCAGGCGCTGATAGGCCTCGGTCATGACCGCCAGGCCATCGCCTACCGATGGGGTTTCCTGGAAGTTCTCCACCACGTAGCGGCCACGGTTGGCGGCGGCGACATAGGCCTGGCGGGTGAGGTAGTAGTCGGCTACGTGGATTTCATAGGAAGCCAGCAGGTTGCGCAGGTAGATCATGCGCTGCTTGGCATCCGGGGCGTAGCGGCTGTTCGGGTAGCGGCTGGTGAGCTGGGCGAATTCGTTGTACGAATCGCGAGCGGCACCTGGGTCGCGCTTGGTCATGTCCAGCGGCAGGAAGCGCGCCAGCAGGCCGACGTCCTGGTCGAACGAGGTCAGGCCCTTGAGGTAATAGGCGTAGTCGACGTTCGGATGCTGCGGGTGCAGGCGAATGAAGCGCTCGGCAGCCGATTTGGCGGCTTCCGGCTCGGCATTCTTGTAGTTGGCATAGATCAGCTCGAGCTGTGCCTGGTCGGCGTAGCGACCGAAGGGATAGCGCGATTCCAGGGCCTTGAGCTTGGAAGTGGCGCTGGTATAGCTGTGGTTGTCCAGGTCGGTCTGCGCCTGCTGGTACAGCTCGACTTCGCTCAGGTTTTCGTCAACGACTTCCTTCGATGAGCAAGCAGCGGTCAGTGCGAGGATGGCGATCAGCAGCAGGTGTTTCACTTGCATAGCGGCTTGCGTCCCTATGACGGCCGCTGTCTTGGGCGGGGCCGTCCTGTTATGATGAGCGCCCCGTTGAAAGCCTCGGGGCAAAAGACGCCGTATTTAACCACAAGCGCGCAGCCGAAACCAAAGGCTGTGCCGACCCCCAGTCCGAGCATGTCCGATAAAATAGAACTTCGCGCAGAGGTGCCGTCCGAACTGGGCGGTCAACGCCTCGATCAAGTCGCCGCCCAATTATTCGCCGAGCATTCGCGCTCGCGCCTTTCCGCCTGGATCAAGGACGGTCGCCTGACCGTGGACGGGGCGGTACTTCGTCCCCGTGACATCGTCCACGGCGGCGCCGTCCTCGAGCTGACTGCCGAGCAGGAAGCCCAGGGTGAATGGGTTGCCCAGGACATCGAGCTGGACATCGTCTACGAAGACGACGACATCCTGGTGATCAACAAGCCGGCGGGACTGGTGGTGCACCCGGCTGCCGGCCATGCTGACGGCACCTTGCTCAATGCGCTGCTGCATCATATTCCCGACATCATCAACGTGCCGCGGGCCGGCATCGTCCACCGCCTGGACAAGGACACCACCGGCCTGATGGTGGTGGCCAAGACCATCCAGGCGCAGACGCAACTGGTGGCCCAGTTGCAGAGCCGCACCGTCAGCCGCATATATGAATGCATCGTGATCGGCGTGGTGACCGCAGGCGGCAAGATCAATGCCCCCATCGGTCGCCATGGCCAGCAGCGCCAGCGCATGGCGGTGATGGAAGGTGGCAAGCCGGCAGTCAGCCACTATCGGGTACTGGAGCGTTTCCGTTCCCATACCCATGTGCGGGTCAAGCTGGAAACCGGGCGTACCCACCAGATTCGGGTCCACATGGCCCACATCAACTTCCCGTTAGTGGGCGATCCGGCGTACGGCGGCCGCTTCCGCATCCCTCCGGCCGCCAGCCCGACCATGGTCGATTCGCTGAAGAACTTCCCGCGCCAGGCGCTGCATGCGCGCTTTCTCGAGCTGGACCACCCGACCACCGGCAAGCGCATGAGCTGGGAGTCGCCGTTGCCGGAAGACTTCGTCTGGCTGCTGTCGCTGCTCAAGCAAGACCGTGAGGCGTTCATCGGATGAATGACTGGCTGATTCCTGACTGGCCCGTGCCGGCCGGGGTCAAGTCCTGTGTCACCACCCGCAGTGGCGGCGTTAGCCTGGCGCCGTTCGACAGCCTCAACCTGGGCGATCACGTCGACGACCAACCCGAAGCAGTGGCCGAGAACCGGCGTCGCCTCACCGAGCAGTTCTCCATCGCTCCGGCCTGGTTGCAGCAGGTGCATGGGGTCGCGGTGGCCCACGCCGATCCCGCCGTGGTTGCAACCGCTGATGCCAGCTGGTCCGCCACGCCGGGCGTTGCCTGCGCGGTGATGACCGCCGACTGCCTGCCGGCGCTGTTCTGTAACCGTGCCGGGACCCGGGTCGCGGCCGCCCATGCTGGTTGGCGTGGGCTGGCTGCCGGAGTGCTGGAAGCCACGCTCGACCACCTCGACGTGCCCGCCGACCAGGTCCTGGTATGGCTAGGGCCGGCGATAGGTCCAAAGCGTTTCGAAGTGGGCGCCGAAGTGCGCGAGGCGTTCGTCACCCAGTTGGTCGAGGCCGAGCAGGCCTTTGTCCCGAGCATCAATGCCGGGCGTTTCATGGCCGATATCTACCAGTTGGCACGCCTGCGCCTGGCGGCCCGTGGTGTCGCCGCTGTTTATGGCGGTGGTTACTGCACTGTCAGCGACTCGCGTTTTTTCTCCTATAGGCGTAATCCGCGTACCGGGCGTTTCGCCTCCCTCGTCTGGCTCGAGCGCTAGACTAATCTGACCTGCGTCAAGCAACTGACGCTTGAATCTCCCAGAATCGACCGCATCTAGGGAATCATCTGGCAGGTTTCTCTATTTAGGTGTGTCCATCGCTCCGGCCTGCTCAAAAGGAAGGTGACTAATGCGTATAGACCGATTGACCAGCAAGCTTCAGCTGGCTTTATCCGATTCCCAATCCCTGGCGGTAGGCCTCGACCACCCGGCCATCGAACCGGCGCACCTGATGCAGGCCCTGCTTGAACAGCAAGGTGGCTCCATCAAGCCCCTGCTGATGCAAGTGGGCTTTGACGTCAACAGCCTGCGCAAGGAACTGAGCAAAGAGCTCGACCAACTGCCGAAGATCCAGAACCCCACTGGCGACGTGAACATGTCCCAGGACCTGGCGCGCCTGCTCAACCAGGCCGATCGCCTGGCCCAGCAGAAAGGCGACCAGTTCATTTCCAGTGAGCTGGTGCTGCTGGCGGCCATGGATGAAAACAGCAAGCTCGGCAAACTGCTGCTGGGCCAGGGCGTGAGCAAGAAGGCCCTGGAAAACGCCATCAATAACCTGCGCGGCGGCGAGGCGGTGAATGACGCCAACGTCGAGGAGTCGCGCCAGGCACTGGATAAGTACACCGTCGACCTGACCAAGCGTGCCGAGGACGGCAAGCTCGATCCGGTGATCGGCCGTGACGACGAGATTCGCCGCACCATCCAGGTGCTGCAGCGCCGGACCAAGAATAACCCGGTGCTGATCGGCGAGCCTGGCGTGGGCAAGACCGCCATTGCCGAGGGCCTGGCCCAGCGGATCATCAATGGCGAGGTGCCCGACGGCCTGAAGGGCAAGCGCCTGCTGGCGCTGGACATGGGCGCGCTGATTGCTGGCGCCAAGTACCGCGGTGAATTCGAGGAGCGGCTCAAGTCGTTGCTCAACGAACTGTCGAAGCAGGAAGGGCAGATCATCCTGTTCATCGACGAACTGCACACCATGGTCGGTGCCGGCAAGGGCGAGGGCGCCATGGACGCCGGCAACATGCTCAAGCCGGCCCTGGCCCGTGGCGAGTTGCACTGCGTTGGCGCCACCACGCTCAACGAATACCGCCAGTTCATCGAAAAAGATGCTGCCCTGGAGCGTCGCTTCCAGAAGGTGCTGGTGGAAGAGCCGAGCGAGGAAGACACCATCGCTATCCTGCGTGGCTTGAAAGAGCGCTATGAGGTGCACCACAAGGTGGCGATCACCGACGGCGCGATCATTGCCGCGGCCAAGCTCAGCCATCGCTATATCACCGATCGCCAGTTGCCGGACAAGGCCATCGACCTGATCGACGAAGCGGCCAGCCGTATCCGCATGGAGATCGATTCCAAGCCCGAAGTGCTCGATCGCCTCGACCGCCGCCTGATCCAGTTGAAGGTGGAGTCCCAGGCGCTGAAGAAAGAAGAAGACGAAGCAGCGAAGAAGCGCCTGGAAAAACTGACCGAGGAAATCGAGCGCCTGGAACGCGAGTACTCCGACCTCGAAGAAATCTGGGCTTCTGAAAAGGCCGAGGTGCAGGGCTCAGCGCAGATCCAGCAAAAGATCGAGCAAGCTCGCCAGGAGCTGGAAGCGGCGCGGCGCAAGGGTGATCTCAGCCGCATGGCCGAGCTGCAGTACGGGGTGATCCCGGACCTGGAGCGCAGCCTGCAGATGGTCGACCAGCACGGCAAGACCGAGAACCAGTTGCTGCGTAACAAGGTGACCGAGGAAGAAATTGCCGAGGTGGTGTCCAAGTGGACCGGCATTCCTGTGTCGAAGATGCTCGAGGGCGAGCGCGACAAGCTGTTGAGGATGGAAAGCCTGCTGCATCAGCGGGTCATTGGCCAGAATGAAGCGGTGGTGGCGGTATCCAATGCCGTGCGACGCTCTCGCGCTGGCCTGGCGGACCCGAACCGGCCAAGCGGTTCGTTCATGTTCCTCGGCCCGACCGGGGTGGGCAAGACCGAGCTGTGCAAGGCGCTGGCGGAGTTTCTCTTCGATACCGAAGAGGCCATGGTACGGATCGACATGTCCGAGTTCATGGAGAAACACTCCGTGGCTCGCCTGATCGGTGCGCCTCCGGGTTATGTCGGTTACGAGGAAGGTGGCTACCTGACTGAAGCTGTACGCCGCAAGCCGTACTCGGTGATCTTGCTGGACGAGGTGGAGAAAGCGCACCCGGATGTGTTCAACATCTTGCTGCAGGTCCTGGAAGACGGACGGTTGACGGACAGCCACGGGCGTACGGTGGATTTCCGCAATACCGTGATCGTCATGACTTCCAACCTGGGCTCGGCGCAGATCCAGGAGCTGGTGGGCGACCGCGAGGCCCAGCGCGCTGCGGTAATGGATGCGGTATCCAGCCACTTCCGGCCGGAATTCATCAACCGGGTCGATGAAGTGGTGATCTTCGAGCCGTTGGCCCGGGATCAGATCGCTGGTATCACCCAGATCCAGCTGGGGCGTCTGCGTAGTCGTCTGGCGGAGCGTGAGTTGCGCCTGGAGCTGAGTGATGAGGCCTTGGACAAGCTGATCGCCGTGGGTTATGACCCAGTGTACGGTGCTCGGCCGCTGAAACGGGCGATCCAGCGCTGGATCGAGAACCCGTTGGCCCAATTGATCCTGTCCGGCGGTTTCCTGCCTGGCAGCACCATCACGGCGGTGGTGCAGGACGACGAGATCGTCTTCAACTGATCTCCGGTTGCCTGGAAATGAAGAGGCCTCGCATTGCGAGGCCTTTTTTTTCACTAGGGCGTTGAACTGTAAGGAAAAGGCTTGTAAAGTGCGCCCCGCAGTCAGTCACCCCTCAGGTTTTTTCTGCTGAAGAAGAAACCGGCAATGAAGTCGCAAATCATTGTCTTAAAAGCAATTTAGGGGGTTGACAGAGGTTTAAAAGATTGTAAAATGGCGCGCCTCAGAGACATGAACGTAGCGATACGCAGAGAGTCGAAGAGGATGAAGCAACACGTTGTAGCTTGAAGTAATCAGTTCCGTGATAGCTCAGTCGGTAGAGCAAATGACTGTTAATCATTGGGTCCCAGGTTCGAGTCCTGGTCACGGAGCCAACTTCAAACCGGGGTATAGCGCAGTCCGGTAGCGCGCCTGCTTTGGGAGCAGGATGTCAGGAGTTCGAATCCCCTTACCCCGACCATATTTGGGTCGTTAGCTCAGTTGGTAGAGCAGTTGGCTTTTAACCAATTGGTCGTAGGTTCGAATCCTACACGACCCACCATTTTTGAAACCAGTTCGCTGGAATCGAATCTTAAGAGCAGAAGCCAAAAGCGCTGCTCGCGGAAGGCGCCTCTCGAAGGTGCCTTTTTTTTACCGGGGTATAGCGCAGTCCGGTAGCGCGCCTGCTTTGGGAGCAGGATGTCAGGAGTTCGAATCCCCTTACCCCGACCATATTCACGAAGAAGGGCACCTCAATGAGGTGCCCTTTTTCGTTTGTTCCTGAAAATATCCCCAGGTTTGTTGGAGTTGGGCAAGCGGCGGCCCTTGAGCCGCCATTTGTCACGGCTCTTGCGCGCCGTCCCAGATACCTGGCTGGGCCAGCAAGTCCTGCTCCAGGGCCGTCATGGCCAGTTGCACCTGTTCCACATGCTCAGCGATGTCCTCCAGTGACACATGATTGAGGCATGCCTGCTCCAGTTGGCGGCAACGCTCCACCAACAACTCTCCCTTGACCACTCGTGCTGCCCCCTTGATGCGATGAGCCAGCTCTGCAAGTTCGACTGTCGCCTGTTTGCGCAGGCAGGTCGTGAGCGCTTGTTGGTCGGTGCGATTGTTGACGATCAGCTCGCTCAATATATGACGGAGCATTTTCGGCTCACTGCCCACCAGGCTTTGCAGGGATTCCAGGTCGAAGCTGCTTGGTGCAGGCGCATCGCCCTGGGCAGGAAGCAGTTCTATCTCACTATCATCAGTGTCGCCGATGGATAGCAAGCGCAGCTCCAGTTCGTCCAGGCCGATAGGCTTGACCAGGCAATCGTTCATTCCGGCCTGGACACAACGTTCCACTTCCTCAGGCTGGGCGTCGGCGGTCAAGCCGATGATCATTACCGGCGGGCTGATGTTGTCCCGCTCATAGCGGCGAATGGCGCGGGTCAGCTCGGCGCCATTCATGATGGGCATGTGGTAGTCGGTGATGATCATGTCGAATCCTCGCTCGCGCCAGATATTCAACGCATCCAGGCCATTTTCCGCTTCCACCACGTCGTGTCCGAGGAAGCTCAACTGCTGCTGCAGGACCTGGCGGTTCACCGCGTGGTCGTCCACGATCAGGATCTGCAAGCGGTACATCGGGCGCGTCTTGGGCTGCGGCGGGCGCTCCGGGGCTTCCACGCGCTCCAGCGCTTGCAGGAGCAGTTCCACGTCCACCCGGGTACCTTGCCCTAGCGCGCTGCTCAGCGAGATGTGCCCGCCCATCATTTCGCACAGGCTCCGGCAGATCACCAGGCCCAGCCCCGTGCCCTCGGTATGCTGCACATTGCGCTCCACCTGGGAAAACGGCTGGAACAGGCGTTGCTGATTGGCTGGAGAGATACCGATCCCGGTATCTTCCACGCTGAGCTTGACCTTCAGTGCCGAGTTTTCCAGGAAGTCGCCGCCGATGGTCACTTTGATGAAGCCGGACTCGGTGAACTTGATGGCATTGCTCACCAGGTTGGACAGGACCTGCTTGAAGCGCATGCCGTCCACCAGCACGTCGCCGTTGATGCTGGAGTCGATTTCCAGTACCAGGTTCAGGCATTTTTGCCGGGCCAGCCCTTCGAATACCCGGGCGACGGATTCCACCAACTCCCGCAGGTTGGCGCGTTTGGGCGAAAGGCTCAGGCGTCCGGACTCGATCCGGGCGATGTCGAGAATGTCGCCGATCAGCTCCAGCAAGCTCTTGGCCGAGCTGTAGGCGATTTCGATGCTGGAGCGTTCGATCTGGTCGTTGTCGGCTCGCTTGAGCTCCAGCTCAAGGATGCTGATGACGGCGTTCATCGGCGTGCGGATTTCATGGCTCATGGTCGCCAGGAAGGTGGTCTTGGCCCGACTGGCCTCGTCGGCGAGGTTCTTGGCCTCTTTCAGTTCCTGGACCAGATGGCGATGCTTGGTGATATCCAGCCAACCGCAGATCACGCCCTTGGTGACGCCATGGCTGTCCTGGAACGGCTGGATCCAGTGCTCGATCCAGACCTCCTTGCCCTGCAAGCGAATGGTCTCCACCGAGGTGAGGGTCTGGCCAGCGGTGATCGCCTGCAAGTATCGCTGGTGCAGGCCCGGCTCCGCGGAGAAGTGGGCCTCGGGCAGCTCCCGCACGGTCTTGTTCAGCACCTGTTCGGCGTTCAGGCCGACGCTGCGCAGGTAGCTGCGGTTGCAGGACAGCATGGCGCCGTCGAGGTCTCGTATGTAGAGCACTGGCGGCATGTTCTCGGTCAGGGTTTCGATGAAGCGCAACTGGTCGTTGAGGGTTTTCTCGACCCTGACCCGGCGCTGCAGGTAGAAGCCCCAGATCAACGACAGCAATAGCAGCAGCGAGGCCCCGGTGACGATTTCGGCGATGACGATGGTGTAGTCGCGCCAGGTTTCGCCGCTCATGCCCGGTGGTGAGCGCCAATGGTTGGCCATGGCGTTGAGATCGTCCGCCGGAAGGCTGAGCAGGGCCTTGTCGAGGATCGACTGCAACTCCGAATCTTCCCGGCGCAAGGCGAAGTTCGCGGTCTTCTGGCTGGTATGGATCAGGTCGGCGATGGCCAGGCGGTTCTGGAACAGGCGGACGATGTAGTAGCGCGAGGTAGGCAGCGACATCACGGTGGCGTCGGCATCGCCTGAATAGACCTTGTTCAGGCTGTCCAGGGCGGTCTGCGTTTCTATCAGCTCGGTGTCCGGGTAGCGCTCGCGTACTTGCTGCAGCATGACATGCCCGGTGGGAATGGCCAGGCGCTTGCCTGCCAGGTTGCCAGGCGACTTGGCTTTGCCGGTCTTGTCAGCCTGGGTAATCAGCACGAAGGGGCTGGCCAGGAATGGACGGGTGAAACGCAGTTGTTCCTCGCGCTGTGCACTGGCGGTCATGATGGCCAGGTCCGCCTCGGACTGGCGCAAGGTTTCGATCTGCTCCGGATACCCACCATTGCGTGCCATCACCTGGAATTGCAGGCCCGTGCGTTGGGAAATCACTTCCAGCAGTTCTGCGGCGACCCCGGAGAACACGCCGTTGGCATCGAAGAAGGCCACCGGTGCCAAGTCATCGTTGATCACCAGGCGCAGCACCGGATTACGCTCGATCCAGCGGGCTTCCTGGGCTGTCAGGGGGATGCGTTCGTCCGTTGGCAAGAAGCCGCTACCTACCCAGCGCCGGCTCAGCACGGTGAGCTTTTCCTGGCCGAGGGCCTCGATGCTCTGGTCCAGGATCCGTTGCAGGCGTTCGTTGTTGCCCTTGAGCGCGAAGCCGTAGTCGCCCTTGGGATGGTCGGCGAAGCGCTCGAACCTGAGAAAGCCGTAGTAGGAGCGGTTGATCTGGAAGTAGGCGCTGAGCACGTCGTCGACATAGACGTCGGCCTGGCCGAAGGCGGTCGCCGCGATGGCGTTCTCATGGCTGGGCTGCACCACCAACCGGGCAAGGGGGAAGTGGGCGCGTAGCTCGGCGGCGTGTTGCTCGGGCACGGCAACCCTCAGGCCGGCGAGATCGCGAGGCGGGGTGCGCAGTTCATCGCTGCGCTTGAACAGGGCCAGGCGCCCTTCGGCGAACGGCCGGGTGTGCCTGATACTGGCATCGGGATGCCCGGAGTTGTAGCTGCCCATGAAGTCGATGGTCCCGGCTTGCAGCGCCTGCAGGGCCTCTTCGTGGGTCTGGAAGGGAAGGAGCTTGATGCGCACCCCCAGCAACTGCCCCAGCAGGACACTGATATCGGCGGTGATGCCTTCGTAGCGACCATCGTTGTAGCTGACGCTGAAAGGCGCCGATTCTTGTGCGACCGCTCCGATCTTCAATTCCAGCTTGTGTCGTAGCCAGTGCCAATCCTCGTCCTCGAGAGCGAGCTCGTGGTGATCGAGGCGGGCCGTGCTGTACAGCGTATGGGGGAGTACCTGGGCCAAGGCCGGTTGGGGGCCGATGATCGCCAAACAGAGGAAAAGCGAGAAAAGTCGGGAATGCATGATTGCTTCAGAAAAATAGGGAGCCAGGGAGTGGTCGATGGACCGGAGGGGGCGGCATCGGCATGTAGAACAGGGGCGTGGGAGGCTGGTGAACGATCGATGGACTCATTCTGGCGGCGGATCTGCGCGGCAATAGGCTATGAAATGGTGTTCGGGCATCGGTCGCGCGAACAGGAATCCCTGGGCCGCTTGGCATCCGAGGTCCCGCAGGCGTTCTTGCTGTTCGATATTCTCGACACCCTCAATGATCAGCGACATGCCCAGTGAGCGGGCAAGGGCCACTGTGTAACTGATGATTGCGCAGCTCCTGGGTTGGTACTTCATCTTGCGAACGAAGGCACCGTCGAGCTTGATCTGGCTGAAGGGCAGTTCGCATAAGCGCTGTAGTGACGAGTGGCCGGCACCGAAGTCATCCATGGCCAGGCCGCAACCCATCAAGCGCAAGCGCACCAGGTTCTCCAGGCTGCAAGCCGGTGCGGTGATCAGGCTGGTCTCGGTGATTTCGAAGATGATACTGGCCGGTGGCACCTGGAATCGCGCGAGCCAGGTGCCGATAGCACCGCTCAAGGCCTGGGAGGCCAGTTGCGCCGGATGGAGGTTGAAAGAAAACTCCAGGGAGCGGCCCTGGTTGGCGAGACTCCTGCGTAGTGCCAGTCCTTGTTCGAGCAATTGCCAGAACAGGCGGTCCAGGAGCTTGTGCTGTTCCATGAGGGGCAGGAAGTGCGATGGCGGGAGTACGCCAAGTCTTGGGTGATTCCAGCGTGCCAGGGACTCCACGCCAAGCAGAGAGGCGTCCTCGAGCGCCACCCTGGGCTGGTAGTAGGGTTCGAATTCGCCGTTATCCAGGCCACGAACCACTTCGGCCAGTGTCGGCAGGCCGGACCTGGCCAGGGGCAGGGGCTGGCCGTGGCGCCAGCTCTGGTGGCGCGCCAGCATGGCGGCCAGCCGTTCCAGGCGAAATGGCTTGCCCAGGTCACCGAGAAAATGCAGGCCCAGGCGCTTGATCATGGCGATGGTGGTTTGCCGCAGGATCGGGTCGGCCTGGCTGCACAGGATCACCGAGCGCAGCTTGCCGCTCTGACTGGCATGGCGCAAGAAAGCCAGGCCGTCCATGCCGGGCATCCTCAGGTCGCAGATGGCGATGTCGATTTTTTCGCAACGGGCCAGCAGGGCCAGGGCTTCGTCGCCATTACCTGCTTCGTGCACCCGCCCGGGCATCGCCTTGTTCAAGGCGGTGATGGTGATCAGTCGTTGGAGTGGTTCGTCATCCAGAACCAGGACGTTCAAATGTTGCATTGCCGGCTCGAGTCATTGATCGCCGAGCATCTTGCTTAAGATTCCAGAGCAGGGTCCATTGGTCGTATCTCTATGGTTTGTAGGAATTTTCCTCAAGGATAATCGAATTATCTGATTCCATAGGACCTGCTCCTTAACCCCTTGTATCGCCGGTTATTTGTCTGGAACCTGAATTTTCCGCTGGACTAGCAAGAGGATTCTCAACGCGAAGCCAAGGCTCAAGGTTTCGCATGGCAGTGAATGGCGCCTGAGCAAGGTGCGATGGCGTAATTTTTCCAGTGGTCATGGTTGACCGACGTTCGAGTTCTTAAGGTGAAATGACAATATGCACAGCGTATTGATAGTGGATGATCATCCTGTCGTGCGGCTTGCCGTCAAGGTGTTGTTGGAAAAGCACAACATGCGTGTGGTGGCCGAGACAGACAACGGACTGGACGCGTTGGAACTGGTTCGTGAGCATGTACCCGACGCAGTGATCCTCGATATCGGGATTCCCAAGCTCGATGGTCTCAAGGTGTTGTCGCGTATCAAGGCCCTGGGCCTGCCCACCGAAGTATTGGTGCTCACCTCGCAATCGGTGGAGGGCTTCTGCCGGCGTTGCATCCAGTTGGGGGCCCGGGGGTTCGTCAACAAGGAAGAGGATCTGGGCAACCTGGTGGTGGCCCTGAACGCCGTGCTGGCCGGCTACACTTTTTACCCGTCGCTGGCCCTGGATGTGTCCGCGTCGGCGGTGGAACAGCGTTCCGAGGCCGAGCAGATCGGCTCGCTGACCGATCGGGAAATGATCGTCCTGCAGCACCTGGCCCAGGGACATTCGAACAAGGCCATCGGGGAAAAACTGTTCTTGAGCAACAAGACGGTAAGTACCTACAAGACCCGCCTGTTGCAGAAGCTGGGGTTGGGTTCCCAGGTCAGCCTGGCGGAGTTCGCCAAGCGCAATGCGCTGATTCCCTGACCAGGAAGGCGCCGGCCCATTGCGGGCCGGCTTTCCAGACGCATTTGCGCCACCTCTATGACTTGGCCCCCGCTACAGGGCGTAGCGGGGGCCGAGTGTTCAGTGCAGCTTCAGGCGTGGGTCCGTACCGCGTCCGATCCGACTCCCAAGCATCATCATCGCCGTGCGGAACATTCCGTACAGGGCCATCTGGTGCATGCGATACAACGAAATGTAGAACATCCGCGCCAACCAGCCCTCGAGCATCACGCTGCCCGTGAGGTTGCCCATCAGGTTGCCCACCGCGGAGAAGCGCGAGAGCGAGATCAGCGAACCGTAGTCGGTGTACTTGTAGGTCGGCAATTCCTTGCTTTCCAGGCGCAGCTTCAACGACTTGGCCAGCAATGACGCTTGCTGGTGCGCGGCCTGGGCCCGTGGTGGAACGTTGCGATCGCTGCCAGGTTGCGGGCAGGCGGCGCAATCGCCGAAGGCGAAGATGTCCGGATCGCGGGTGGTCTGCAGGGTCGGCAATACCTGGAGCTGGTTGATGCGGTTGGTCTCCAGGCCGTCGATATCCTTGAGGAAGCCCGGGGCGCGGATCCCTGCGGCCCACACCTTGAGGCTGGCAGGAATGACCTGGCCGTCGGCGGTGAGCAGGCTTTCTGCGGTCACTTCGCTGACCGAGGCGTTGGTCATGACCCGCACCCCGAGTTTCTCCAGGGTCTTGTGCACCGGCCCGCTGATGCGTTCGGGCAGGGCCGGCAGTACTCTTGGACCGGCTTCGATCAAAGTGATGTGCATGTTCTCCGGGCGGATCCGGTCCAGGCCGTAGGCTGCCAGCTCGTGGGCGGCGTTGTGCAGCTCGGCCGCCAACTCGACGCCCGTGGCGCCGGCGCCGACGATCGCCACGCTGATCTGCTCCAGTTCCTCGGTCTGCCCGGCGTGGGCTCGCAAGTAGTGGTTGAGCAGTTGCTGGTGGAAGCGCTCGGCCTGTTTGCGCGTGTCGAGGAACAGGCAATGCTGGGCGGCGCCCTGGGTGCCGAAGTCGTTGGTGGTGCTACCCACCGCGAGCACCAGGGTGTCGTAGCCGAGCTCACGGGCAGGCAGCAGTTCGGCTCCTTCTTCGTCATAGGTGGCCGCCAGCTGGATTTTTTTCTGCTGGCGGTCGAGTCCACTCATGCGGCCCAGCTGGAACTCGAAGTGGTTCCATTTTGCTTGGGCAACGTAGTTGAGTTCGTCCGCGGAGGAGTTCAGCGATCCGGCAGCCACTTCGTGCAGCAAGGGTTTCCAGATATGGGTCAGGTTGGCGTCGACCAGAGTTATGCTGGCCGTACCGCGTTTGCCCAGGGTCTTACCCAGGCGGGTCGCCAACTCCAGGCCGCCGGCGCCGCCGCCGACGATGACAATACGATGGTTCATGGGGATATCTCGCAAGGCTAAAAGAAATCGGGGCAGTCGACCGAGCGAGCGCGATGCGGCTCATAGCGTCAGGTAACTGATAAGACGGCTCAACAGGCCGAGGGCCACGGTCACCACGACCACCACCACGAGGAGCATCCACGGCCTGAAGGGCCGGCGCTCGACTCGGTGCTGGGGCAGGTGCAGGTATTCTTCGACATGGCGTTGGTCGTCGGGGTTCAGGCGGCTGCTCATAAAAGGCCTCGTCGGGTAGACGTCGCAACATGGAGGAATGTTACAGCGCAGTGTAATCCGGCATGAAAAGGAGCATCACCGCTGCCATGTGGAGATCCATGGCAAGCCCCCCGGGGCCGGCAGGCATGAGCGCTTTTTACCATTGCGGGGAGGATTGCGCCATGCCCACCGATGGCGGATTGACGAGCCTTACAAACTGATACCGACATCGAAGACGATGCTGCGCCCCAGGTTGCTGCGCAGGAACTCCGGGGCATCCGGGTGGGCGAACAGCACCCGGGCGAAGGTTGGCCCGACCAGGGACAACGAGCGCCAGCCCTGGCGCAGGTATTCGGTAGGCGGCGGGAAATGGCTGTTGAGGTCCAGCACTTCGCGCTTGAGGGCGGCAAAGGCGATGATGTCCAGCTCCCCCAGGTTCATTCCGCGCTCCTGATAATTGCGAGCCTTCTTGCGCAAGGTCGGCGCCAACCGCAGCAGCAGTTCGCTGGCCGGAATGCGCTTGGGCTTGGCTTCGCGCCGCACCAATTGGCTCAGGGAAAACGCGCTGCGCCGGCGTTGCAGTTCGTCGCGCCATTCATCGTTGAGCCGACGCCCCTCGTCGAGGACGAAGAACACCTCGAAGCTGGCCTCGCGAAACAGTACATCCGGCGGCTCTTGCGCGGGAGCGGTGAATTCGTCATTGCGGTAGGGAATATTCAAGCCTTGCAGCAGGCGCTGGCAGACCCAACGCTCGCGCTCCCATTTGCGGGCATTGGACAGGAAAGCATTGGCTTGCTCGGCCTGGATGGTTAGCAGGCGCAAGAAATCTGAGTCATCCATACCCTCAAGCTTAGCGCCCAAATGTGACCTTAAGAACCCGCCGCACGGAAAAAGCACCTCGGCCCTGGCCGTTGCCGGGCGCGCCCACTGGAGCCTGCCCAGGGGCGGTGTAGACTGTTGCGCGTCCCATCGAACGATAAGGAGTGTGCCGTGAAGCGCTGGTTAATGCTGTTGCTGGTCCTGTTGCCGTTGTGGGCCCAGGCCCTCGAGATCGGGGAGCGCCTGGCGCCCTGGACCCTGTTGGACCAGTTCGACGAGGCCTATAGCCTCGACGGCCAGGCCCGGATCCTGTTGGTGGCACGCAGCATGGACGCGGCCAAGCTGGTGAATGCGGCGCTCAAGGACCAGCCCAAGGGCTATCTGCAGGAGCGGGGTGGCGTCTTTGTCGCCGATATCCAGCGCATGCCCGCGCTGATCGCCAAGATGTTCGCCGTACCGGCCATGCGCGACTATCCCTACCGGGTGATGCTCGATCGTGAGGGGCGAGTGGCGCCGCGCTACCCGGCAACCGAGGACAAGGTGCTGTGGCTGCAACTGCGGGATGGACAACTCGTCGAGCGCCATGAGTACGCCAGTGCCGAGCAGCTAGCTGCGGCCCTGGAGCAAGCCAGGCCATGATCAGCGCGGCACTGCTGGCGCCGCAGACGCTGGTCCTGGGCTGGCTGCTGTATGTGCCGCTGCTGCTCTGGGCCATATGGCGAGCGCCCTGGGTCGAGCTGTTCACCGACAGTCGCCGCCAGCACCTGCTGTTCGGCACGGTCTTCGCCCTGTTCCTGTTGTGGCTGGTCCGACGGGATTTCGATACCGGCGTGTCCTATCACTTCATCGGCATGACTGCGGTGACCTTGTTGCTGGATTGGCCCCTGGCCATGGTCGGGGGCCTGGTCGCGCAGTTGGGACTACTGGCGTTGGGACGCCAGGACCTGGCGGCCCTGGGCATCAACGGGATGTTGCTGGTGCTGCTGCCGGTGGCGGTGACCGAGGCCTGCGCCTGGTTGGTGGAGCGGGCCCAGCCGCGCAACCTGTTCGTCTATATCTTCTGTTCGGGGTTTTTTGCCGCTGCGCTCTCGGCATTGTTGTGCCTGCTGTGCGGATTGGGCCTCTTGTGGTTGGACGAGCGTTTCGCCATGCCCGAATGGCTGGAGGACTTCATCGGCTACCTGTGGCTGATCATCTTTCCCGAGGCCTTCATCAACGGCATGGTGGTCAGTGCGCTGGTGGTGTTCTGCCCTGAGTGGCTGGAGACCTTCAACCGCACCCGTTACCTCTCGGCGCCCTGGAAGGACGAGGATCCGCGCCCTTGATCCATATCAATTGCGCACGCCTGGCCGCGCTGCATGCTCGGCAAAAATTCCAGGAGTGCGGTCATGAGTGTATATCAGTGGGCCCGGCAGGAAGTGCGCGACAGTCTGCAAAACGCCCTGCAGGAGGGCTTTGAGCCCGGGCTGAGCTTGCGGGCGCTGCTCAGCGCGGTGGTACAGCAGAGCAAGAATGTGCGCAGCATCGAGGACCTGGCGGATGAGTTACAGTTCCTCGCGGAAAACCTCGACGACGATCAGGACTACAGCTTCATGCGGCCCTGATCGGCCTTCAAGAGAATCTTCAGTGGGCGCGGGGCGGCAGTTCTTCGGAGAATAGGTCGTCCTCGGCGTCCGGGCTCACCGGGATCTTGTGCTCCTCTGCGGCCCAGGCTCCAAGGTCGATCAGTTTGCAACGATCGGAGCAGAACGGCCGGTTGGCGTTGGCCGGGGTCCATTCCACTGGGGCGCCACAGGTCGGGCATTCGACGGTCAAGGGTTGGCTCATGGCTGGCCTCCACGCAAGGTTAGATAAAAGTGATGCAGGCGTTCGACTTCGCTGTGCAACCAGGCACGGTCGCGGTCGTTGACCAGTACGTCGTCGGCATTTCGTAGGCGCTCCTCGCGGCTGGCCTGGGCCTGGAGAATTGCCTGGACCTGCTGTTCGCTGACCTGGTCGCGCAACAGGGTGCGTTCGATCTGCAACTGTTGGGGCGCATCGATCACCAGGATGCGCTGGGTCATCCGGGCCTGCCCCGATTCCACCAGCAACGGCGAAACCAGGATGGCATAGGGCGATTGCGCCCGGGCCAGGTGGCTGGCGATTTCCTCGGCGATCAGCGGATGCAGCAGGGCCTCCAGCCAGCGTCGCTGCTGTGGGTCCTCGAAGATCAGCTTGCGCAGGGCGGCACGGTCCAGTTGGCCGTCGGCCTGCAGCACGCCCTCGCCAAAATGCCGGGCGATCTGTTCCAGGGCCGGGCGTCCGGGCTCTACCACCCAGCGGGCGGCATGATCGGCATCGATCACATGGATACCCAGGTCGATGAAGTGCTGGGCAGCGGCGCTCTTGCCGCTACCGATCCCGCCGGTGAGGCCTAGGATCCAGGGGGTGTTAACGGAGCGAGTCATTGGAAACCGACAAACTGCAAATAGAAGTCGGTTATTTGACCACCCCAGAGCAAGGCAATCCAGCCGGCAATGGCCAGAAAGGGGCCGAAGGGGATCGGAGTCGAGCCCTTGGCCTGGCGCAGGCGCAACAATAGGCTGCCAATCAGTGCCCCGGCCAGGGAGGCCAGCAGCAAGGTCAGCGGCAGGACCTGCCAGCCGCCCCAGGCCCCTAGCATCGCCAGCAGCTTGAAATCGCCATGGCCCATGCCGTCCTTGCCAGTCAGCAGCTTGAACAGCCAGAACACCGACCACAGCAGCAGGTAACCCACCACCGCGCCCCAGAGGGCGTCCTCCAGGCTCGCCAGCAGGCCGAAGCTGTTGACGATCAAGCCCAGCCATAACAGGGGCAGTACCAGCACATCCGGCAGCAATTGGTGCTCGGCATCGATCAGGCTCATGCCCAGCAGGCCCCAGCTCAATAGCAACAGCAGGCCGGCCGTCCAGCCGAAGCCGAAATGCCAGGCCACGAATGCCGAAAGCAGTCCACACGCCAGCTCGACCAGTGGGTAGCGCACGCTGATCCGGGTCTTGCAGTGGGCGCAGCGACCGCCCAGCCACAGGTAGCCGAGCAGGGGGACGTTATGCCAGGGGCGCACGGGCTGTGCGCAATGCGGGCAGTGAGAGTGGGGGAGCAACAGGTTGTAGGGAGCTGTCACGGGCTCCGCGGGCAGCCCCAGGATTTCATGGGCCTGGGCGCGCCAATCGCGCTCGAGCATGCGCGGCAGGCGCCAGGCCAGCACGTTGAGGAAGCTGCCGACGATCAGCCCCAGTACCAGGGATGCCAGCACGAACGCCAGGGGGTAAAGGCTCAGGACTTCAGTCAAGGACATGTTCAGATCGCTGTACCGAGTTGAAAGATGGGCAGGTACATGGCTAGCACCAGGGCTCCGACGATACTGCCCAGCAGCACCATGATCAAAGGCTCCATGAGGCTGGTCAGGCTGTCCACCAGGTCGTCCACCTCGCTCTCATAGTGCATGGCGATTTTTTCCAGCAGATGATCGAGGGTGCCGGACTCTTCGCCAATGGCGGTCATCTGGATCGCCATTTCCGGGAAGACGCCGCTGGCGCGCATGGCGAAGTTCAATTGCATGCCGCTGGCGACTTGTACCTGGATCCGCTCCACTGCCCGGCGATGCACGCTGTTGCCGCTGGCCCCCGCCACCGATTCCAGGGCCTGTACCAGCGGCACGCCGGCGGCGAAGGTGGTGGCCAGGGTCCGGGCCAGGCGGGCCACGGCGGCCTTGTTCAACAAGGTGCCGGTCAGGGGGAGGCGCAGCAGGACGATATCCACGGCATCGCGCAGACGGGGCGAGCGGCGATAGGCCAGGCGCGCGCCAAAACCCAGCCCCAGGCTGGCAGCCAGCAGGCTCGCGCCATGATCCTGGAGAAAGTGCGAGAGGCCGATGACCCAACGGGTCAGCAGGGGGAGTTCGGCATTGAAGCCGGCGAACAGGCTCTGGAACTGCGGGACGACCTTGAGCAGCAGGATGCTGCTGACGATGATCGCCACTCCGATCACCGCCAGGGGATAGACCATGGCCTTGTACAACCGGGCCTTGAGGCGCTCGCTCTGCTCCTGGTAGCTGGCGACCCGCTCCAGCAGGGTATCCAGGGCCCCGGCCTGCTCCCCGGCTTCTACCAGGTTGCAGTACAGCGGGTCAAAATGGCGCGGGTGCCGGCGCAATGCGCTGGCCAGGCTGGAGCCAGCCTCGATATCGCGCTTGAGGCTGGCCAGCAGTTGGCGCATGGATGGCTGTCCGAAGCTTTCGGCGATTATTTCCAGGGATTGCAGCAGGGGTACGCCGGCCTGGAACAAGGTCGCCAGTTGCCGGGCGAACAGGGCGATGTCCCGGGGCCTGATCCGTTGTCCCAGGCGCGGCAGGCCGGGGGACTTGCGCCGGATCCGGCTCGGGACTATGCCCTGTCGGCGCAGGCGGGCCCTGGCCAATGCCCGGCTGGCGGCAACCAATTCGCCTTGCAGGGCATGGCCCTGGTTATCGGTGCCCTGCCAGACATAGGTGCTGGTGGCGGGAGGTTGTACCGTCATGGTTCGGTCCTTGAGCAGACGGAGGTCGAGGCGGACGTCGCCTTGCTGCAGAACCAGCGGCAGGACGTGTCCACGCCTAGCCAAGCCTAGCCGTGGCGAGCTGCCGGGTAGCGTCAGGTGCTGACCAGATTTGTCAGTTGATGCGACTTCTGCTTCTCGAGAGCTGGACCACCTAGCGCGCAGGCCATGTATTTCATGGGTTTTGTTCCCTGGCACGGGGCGTGCTTCGAAGCTGATGGCCCTTGTGGCCTTTCTTGTAACTTTCGTTCAAGCCAGGAGGCGACCCAATGAAACGACAGTCTGGTTTCACCCTGATCGAATTGCTGGTGGTGGTAGCGATCATCGGCGTACTCGCCATGGTGGCAATGCCGCTGTATGCCAAGTATCAAGCGCGAGCCAAGGTCATCGCCGCGCTGGCGGAGGTCTCGGCGCTCAAGGCTGGTGTCGAGGACCTGCTGGGCCAGGGCACCGATCCGACCCTGGCGCTGGTCGGAGGCACGGCCCAGACAGCCAACTGCCGGATGACCGCCAGCGGCACGGCCGCCACCGGAGAGGGCAGTATCGGCTGCACCATCCTCAACGCCCCGGGCCCGGTGCTGGACAAGAGCCTGACCCTGATTCGCTCGGCAACCACCGGTTGGAGCTGCACCACCACGGTGGACGCCGACTATGCTCCCAAAGGCTGCGAGACCGAGGAGGCGTGAGCCTGGGCCAGTTCCCCGGTAAAACTCGCAACTTGCATGCAGGGAGAGGGGAAATCATGCATTTTGCATGGTCCTGATTTTTTCATATTTATGTAACTCATTGATTTTTATGGTTATTTTTGCAGTTATGAATTTGGCACAGCCCCTGCAATATCTCTGATAACCCTGTGACCAGGACACGGCGCAGGCTTTCCAGAAAAACAGGAGTTACTCGTATGAAGAAGTTCGCTATCGCTGCTGCAACCGCTACCGCTCTGACCCTGACCATGGCCAACGCAGCCTTTGCGCAGCCCACCCAAGGCACTCAGTCGCCGATGGTCGTGGCCGCTGGTGAAGTGACCAAGGCCAAAGAGGCCACCTCCGACACCTGGATCACCACCAAAGTGAAAAGCGATCTGGTCACCGAGAAAGGCATTCCTGGTACCGATATCAAGGTCGAAACCAACAAGGGCGTAGTTTCGCTGTCGTCCACCGTGGCCATTACCGAGGCACAGAAAGCCACCGCAGTGGCAATTACCAAGAAGATCAAGGGCGTGAAGGCAGTCTCCGCTGATGGCCTGAAGGCCGAGTAAGACCCAGCCTCCTGCCTGGACAGGTGGAGGACGCGGCGGGTACTTGAGCTGCCTCTTCCAAGGGTTCATGCGGAAGATCACAAGGACGTGATCATTACAGGCCCCGGCACTAGTGTCGGGGCCTGTTCTATTGGGCGGGATTCAAAGTTGCTGGCTGGCTTAGGCGAAGGACGCCGGGCGTGGCCCGGCGCAAACCTGATTACTCGCTGTCCAGGTGCATCGGGGTGATGACGTTGCCGTTGCTTTCGGCTTCGCCCAGGTTGGCATCGATGAAGTAGACCCGGTCATCGGCCAGCTGGGCCTTGTCCACCAGGAAGTCCTTGATGCTGCTGGCCCGCTCCTGGCCCAGTTGACGCAGCAATACTTCGCTGCCGCTCCAGAACTGGATCAGGCCCTCGCGCAGCTTGGCGCTGCGTTCGTCGCGGCTGAGCTGGCTCCATTCTGCTGGCGGCTGCTGCTTCAGGCGGGTGCGGTAGATACCCTCCAGCAGTGGCGCCTTCTCATCTTCCGGGACCTTCAACAAGGATGCCTGTGCCGGGACCTTGTCGCCGCGACGCTGGAGGATCTTGTAGTAGTTGTACTGATATTCGCGCTCCAGTCGCTGGTCGGCGATCAGCGGACCATCGCTGCTCTTGGCGCTGGTGCCCTCGATCTCCAGGCGCAGGGTCGGGCGTTCCTTGAGGGCCTTGGCCAAAGTGGTCAGGGCCGATTCGGATTCCTTGCTCAATTCGCTGGAACCAGGGGCGAAGCTGACGCTGCCCAGATCCTCCGAGCCGCCACCGGTGATCAGGCCGCCGATGAACTTGAACGGCGCCTGGGCCGCACGCAGCACCAGGTTGCGCAGGGTTTGCCAGACGATCGGCATGACGCTGAATTGCGGGTTGTTCAGATCACCGGAAATGGGCAGTTCGATGGAAATCTTGCCGTCGGTGTCCTTGAGCAGGGCCACCGCGAGGCGGATCGGCAGATCCACGGCGTCCGGGCTGTCGACTTTTTCCCCCAGTTGCAACTGCTCGACCACCAGTTTGTTCTCGGCCTTGAGCTGGCCCTTGGTGATCATGTAGTGCAGGTCGAGGTTGAGCCGGCCCTTGCGAATGCGAAAACCCGCGAACTTGCCGGAGTAGGGGGTGAGGGTGGTCAGCTCGACCCGCTTGAAGCTGGTGGCGATGTCCAGGGCCGCCATCGGGTCGAAAGGATTGACGCTGCCCTTGATGGTCACCGGCGCATAGCGGTCGACCTTGCCCTTGACGTCGACATCCGCCGGCTTGGCCTGGCGGCTGTCGATGGTACCGATCCTGCCGTTGAGTTGCTGCACGGCGGTGGCGAAGTTGGGGGTCAGGGTCAGGTCGGCGAAGTTGGCCGAGCCATCGTTGATGGCGATTTCGCCGATGCGGATGCCCAGTGGCTTGCCCGAACTGGCGGCCGGCTTGGCCGTGGACTTGCCGGAGCTGCTCGCCGGTTGCGGGATCAGCAGATCGTCGACGTTGGTGGTGCGGTCATCGTTGATGATGAAGCGGGCATAGGGCTGCATCAGGTTGATGCGGCTGATGTTCAAGCTGTCGCCGTGCTGGTAGTTCAGGCCTTCGACCACCACCTGCTTCCACTTAACGAAGTCGCGGGTCTTGAGGGTATCCAGGGTATGCAGTTGATCCACGTTGGCCCGGCCGGTGATGCTGAAGGCCAGTGGTTCGACCTTCTTCAGGTCTACCGCCAGGTCGCTGCCGAGCATGCCGCTACGCAGTTCCAGGCGGATGAAGGGGCTAATGTAGGACTGGGCGACTCGCAGGTCGATGTCCTTGGTCTGGACCTTGAGCTTGGCGGTGATCGGGTTGAGGTTGACCTCGCCGCTGGCATTGATCCGGCCTTGCTTGCCCAGTCCGCTATCGAGCTTGAGGGTGAAGGGCGACTGGTTGAGGCTGTCGAAGTTCTTCAGGTCCAGGTTCAGCGGCCCCACCTCCAGTGCCACTGCCGGCTTGACCTGGCGGTCTGCCAGGTGCACCTGGTAGTTGCGCAGCTCGACGTCCTTGAGCAGTACCTGCCAGGGCTTGCTCGGTGCCGCCGGCTCCTTGGGAGCTTCGGCGGTGGCCGGTTCATGCTTGGTGGCCGGCTTGGGCGGTTGGCTGGCGAACAGCTTCTGCCAGTCCAGCTGGCCATCGGCCTCGCGGGCGGCCCAGGTCTCGAGCTTCTGGCTGCGGATCTTGCCGACCACCACTTGCTGCTTCGCCAGGTCCACCGTGGTCTCGCTGACATCCAGGCGCTCCAGGCGCGCCAGCGGTCGGCCATCCGGGGCCTTGATGGCGAATGGAGCGACGCTGAGCGAGGCGTTGTCCAGTAGCAGTTCGGTGCCCTTGGCCAGGCTGAACTTGTAGTGGGTATCGAGGTTCAGCAGGCCGTCTTCCAGCACCAGCGGCACCGCATCGCGGACGTAGGGCCACCAGGCCTTCATCTTGCCGCCGGTGACCTTCAGGGTGCCTTCGGAGGTCAGCGGGGTCACGCTGAAGTTACCGCTCCAGTCGATCTGTCCACCTTCGGGGCCGGTGGCCACCAGGGTCATGTCGGCGCTGTCGTCGGGCAGGGTGCTGAGGTTCTTCAGTTCGAACTCGAGCTTGTCGTAGAGGAACTCGATGGGCTCGCTGGGGCGCAGGTCCTGGAAGTGCACGTAGCCGCCGGCCAGCTTGATGCGCTCGATGCGTACCGGAAACGGCTTGGCCTCGGGGTCGCTGGGGGTCGGCTCGCTGGCGGGCAGCTTGAACAGGCCCAACAGGTTGAGCTGGCCATCCTTGTCGAACAGGATCTCGGTCTTGGGCCGGTCCAGCTCCACATCCGCCAGGTGCAGCGCCCGGGTCCACAGGCTGTCCAGTTGCAGGTTGGCGTAGAGGCGGTCGAAGGCGATCTGTTCCTTGCCCGGCTCGCCGATGTTCAGGCCCCAGACGGTGAGCTCCAGGCTGAAGGGGTTGAGTTCGATGCGCTGGATATGGGCCGGCGTGGTGGAGTAGTTGGCCAACTGCTGGTTGGCCACGCGCAGGGCGATGCCTGGCAGGATCAGGAAACCCAGCAGACTGTAAAGGGCCAGGGCGGTCAACAAGGCGCCGATAGCGCGAATCAATCCTTTGGTCATGCGAGGCTTCATCTTTTGAATCAAATGTGCCTTGGAGTATGGCACGCGTTTACGGTTCCGAGACCAGCCCTGTTTTCAGGATTGTTCAGATTTTGTAGCTGTCCTTAAAGTTGCAGGACCAGGGTTTTCAGTGGTGGCTGGCCGTCCTGGGAGGGAAAATCCGCAGCCGGTTTCAGCACCTGGCAGTCGCGTACCGGGCGCCCGGCTTTCTCGGCGCAACGCAGCACCTGCTCGCGCCAGTCCTGCAGCGAGACCTTGGCCAGGTTGTTGCAGCAGATCAGCACTCCATCCTCGGCGGTGGCCAGCAGGGCGGGCTTGAGCAGGCTCTGGTAGTCGCGCAGCAGGTCGACGGTGCCGAAGGCGCTCTTGGCCCAGGCTGGTGGGTCCAGGAGTACCAGGTCGTACTGGCGCTGTTCCAGGCGCGGATAGCTGGGCAGCTTCTGGCCTCGCCGCTGGCTGATCGGCAGGCCCGCCAGCTGGCGGATCGCCGGGAAGTAGTCCGACTGCACGAATTGCATCGGCGGCAGTTGCGGGTTGAGCTGGCCGTTCTCCCGGCCGACCGCCAGGTTGCCTTCGGCGAAGTCCAGGTTGCAGACCTCCCGGGCGCCGCCGGCCGCGGCGCAAAGGCCCACACCGCAGGTGTAGGCGAAGAGGTTGAGCACACTCTTGCCGGCGCTGTGGTGCTTGACCCAGCCCCGGGCATTGCGCAGGTCCAGGAACAGCAGCGGGTCCTGCCCGGCGTGGCGTCCACGGACCCGGTAGTTCAGGCCCCATTCATGCCCGACCAGGTCTTGCAGGGCAGCGTCTTCGGCGCGGTATACCGAATCCTCGCGGGCGATGCGCGAGTTGCCCTGGGAGCGATCGTTGTAGACCAGCAGGGTGGACAGTTGCAGTCGCTGGTCGACGATTTCCTGCAGTTGCAGCAAGGCATCGCGCTCCAGCGGTTGGTGAAAGCTCTGTACCAGCAGCTGCGGGCCGTAGCGGTCGACGGTCAGGCCACCGGCGCCTTCCTGGCTGCCATGGAACAGGCGATAGCAATCGGTGCCTTGCTGGTGGAGGTCGGCGAGCAGGTCCTGGCGATGATCGAGGGCGGCGCGCAGCGCCTGGTTCAAGGAAGACATGCGGGCGCCTTGCGAATGATTGGGCGGGGCAGTTTACCAGCTTCGTCCAGTGCTTGTAGGCGAGGCGCGCTTGGCTGTAGGAGCGAGGCTTGCCTGCGATCGAGCGTCCACGAAGACGCGCTGTACCTGATGCACTGCGCTGTAACGACGTGTGTTTCGCGGGCAAGCCTCCTACAAATGTACGGGATGTACGGGTTAGCGCTCGATCGCCAGCGCTACGCCCTGGCCGCCGCCGATGCACAGGGTCGCCAGGCCCTTGTGCGCATCGCGCTTGATCATTTCATGCAGCAGGGTCACCAGCACCCGGCAGCCCGACGCGCCGATGGGGTGGCCGATGGCGATGGCGCCGCCGTTGACGTTGACCTTGGCTGGGTCCCATGCAAGCTCCTTGGCCACCGACAGCGACTGCGCGGCGAAGGCTTCGTTGGCTTCGATCAGGTCCAGTTGCTCCAGGCTCCAGCCGGCCTTCTCCAGGCAGCGGCGGGTGGCCGAGACCGGGCCGATGCCCATGATCGCCGGATCGACCCCGGCGTTGGCGTAGGCGGCGATCTTCGCCAGTACCGGCAGGCCCAGGGCCCGCGCCTTGCTGGCGCTCATCAGGATCACGGCGGCGGCACCGTCGTTCAGCGCCGAGGCGTTGCCGGCGGTGACGCTGCCGTCTTTCTTGAACGCCGGCTTGAGCTTGGCCAGGGC
>NZ_JBYSWT010000044.1:0-49772 GCF_058781435.1 Pseudomonas sp. FW507-12TSA | reverse complement strand
CAGTTTACGAGTGGTAAATGAGCATTTTGACCGGGCTGGCGCACCAGCCTGTTTTTAACGCAGCGATGGCAACGCAGCTAGTTTTTCAACGGCCTGTTAGAAGGTATCGCCAGGTACTCTCACCCAGCCTTCCATCAGCACCCGCGCACTGCGGCTCATGATCGCCTTGACCACGCTCCACTCGCCGGCCTCGAGGCTGGCCTCGGCGCCTACGCGCAAAGTGCCCGAAGGATGGCCGAAACGCACGGCGCTACGCTCGCCGCCACCGGCTGCGAGGTTGACCAGGGTCCCGGGGATCGCCGCCGCCGTGCCGATGGCCACCGCCGCGGTGCCCATCATCGCGTGGTGGAGCTTGCCCATGGACATGGCGCGCACCAGCAGGTCGACATCCGCCGCCTTGACCGCCTTGCCGCTGGAGGCCTGGTAGTCCGCCGGCGGAGCGACGAAAGCCACCTTCGGCGTGTGCTGGCGCTGCGCGGCCTCGTCCAGGTGCTTGATCAGGCCCATGCGCAAGGCGCCATGGGCACGGATGGTCTCGAACATCGCCAGGGCCTTGGGGTCGCCATTGATCACGCCCTGCAACTCGGTACCGCGATAACCGATGTCCGCCGCATTGATGAAGATGGTGGGGATCCCGGCATTGATCAGGGTCGCCTTGAGGGTGCCGACACCGGGTACTTCCAGGTCGTCCACCAGGTTGCCGGTGGGGAACATCGAACCGCCACCGCCCTCCTCCTCGGCCGCCGGGTCGAGGAACTCCAACTGCACCTCCGCCGCCGGGAAGGTCACGCCGTCCAGCTCGAAGTCGCCGGTCTCCTGGACCGCGCCATCGGTGATCGGCACATGGGCGATGATGGTCTTGCCGATGTTGGCCTGCCAGATGCGCACCACCGCCACACCGTTGTGGGGAATGCGCGCCGGGTCCACCAGGCCGCTGCTGATGGCGAAGGAACCCACCGCCGCCGACAGGTTGCCGCAGTTGCCGCTCCAGTCGACGAAGGGCTTGTCGATGGCGACCTGGCCGAACAGGTAGTCGACGTCATGGTCGGGCTTGATGCTCCTGGACAGGATCACCGTCTTGCTGGTGCTGGAGGTGGCGCCGCCCATGCCGTCGATCTGCTTGTCGTAGGGATCGGGGCTGCCGATCACCCGCAGCAGCAAGGCATCGCGGGCCGCGCCGGGCAGCTGCGCAGCCTCGGGCAGGTCTTGCAGGTTGAAGAACACACCCTTGCTGGTGCCGCCACGCATGTAGGTGGCCGGAATCTTGATTTGCGCTACAAATGCCATGGATTTCAGGTCCTGATAAAGACCGGGGGCGGCGCCTTGCGGCCCGCCCCAGGTACGTCGCTTAACTGGCTGTGGCCGATTCCAGGAAGTCCTGGGCAAAGCGCTGCAGCACACCGCCGGCCTCGTAGATCGACACCTCCTCGGCGGTATCGAGGCGGCAGGTCACCGGCACCTCGAGCCGCTCGCCATTGCGGCGATGGATCACCAGGGTCAACTGCGCCCGGGGAGTGCGCTGGCCAAGCACGTCGTAGGTCTCGGTGCCGTCGATGCCCAGGGTCTTGCGGTCGGTGCCCGGCAGGAACTGCAGCGGCAGCACGCCCATGCCCACCAGGTTGGTGCGGTGGATGCGCTCGAAGCCCTCGGCGACGATCGCCTCGACACCCGCCAGGCGCACGCCCTTGGCCGCCCAGTCGCGGGACGAACCCTGGCCGTAGTCGGCACCGGCGATGATGATCAGCGGCTGCTTGCGCTCCATGTAGGTCTCGATGGCTTCCCACATCCGCGTGACCTTGCCTTCGGGCTCGACACGGGCCAGGGAGCCCTTCTTCACCTCGCCATCGACCACCGCCATCTCGTTCACCAACTGCGGGTTGGCGAAGGTCGCGCGCTGGGCGGTCAGGTGGTCGCCACGGTGGGTGGCGTAGGAGTTGAAGTCCTCCTCCGGCAGGCCCATCTTCGCCAGGTACTCACCGGCCGCGGAGTCCGCCAGGATGGCGTTGGACGGCGACAGGTGGTCGGTGGTGATGTTGTCCGGCAGCACCGCCAGCGGACGCATGCCCTTGAGCGTGCGCTCCCCGGCCAGCGCGCCTTCCCAGTACGGCGGACGACGGATGTAGGTACTCATCGGACGCCAGTCGTACAGCGGGCTCTCGGCTTCCTTGACGGTGCCGAGGTCGAACATCGGGATGTAGATCTGGCGGAACTGCTCGGGCTTCACCGAGGCGGCGACGATGGCGTCGATCTCCTCGTCGCTCGGCCACAGGTCCTTCAGGGTCACCGGGTTGCCGGCCTGGTCATGGCCCAGCACGTCCTGCTCGATGTCGAAGCGCACGGTGCCGGCGATCGCATAGGCCACCACCAGCGGCGGCGAGGCGAGGAACGCCTGCTTGGCGTAGGGGTGGATACGGCCGTCGAAGTTGCGGTTGCCCGACAGCACCGCGGTGGCATACAGGTCGCGGTCGATGATTTCCTGCTGGATGACCGGGTCCAGGGCGCCGGACATGCCGTTACAGGTGGTGCAGGCGTAGGCGACGATGCCGAAGCCGAGCTTTTCCAGCTCCGGCAGCAGGCCGGCCTCTTCCAGGTACAGCTTGGCGACCTTCGAGCCCGGCGCGAAGGACGTCTTGACCCAAGGCTGGCGCACCAGGCCCAGGGCGTTGGCCTTCTTCGCCACCAGGCCGGCAGCCACCACGTTGCGCGGGTTGGAGGTGTTGGTGCAGCTGGTGATCGCCGCGATGATCACCGCGCCATCGGGCATCAGGCCCTCGGCTTGTTCGACCTTGCCGGCGGCCAGCTTGGTTTCGTCGGCGATCCCCCGCTCGGCCAGGGCCGAGGTCGGCAAGCGCCGGTGCGGGTTGGACGGACCGGCCATGTTGCGCACCACGGTGGACAGGTCGAATGTCAGCACCCGCTCGTACTCCGCGGTGACCAGGGCATCGGCCCACAGGCCGGTGGTCTTGGCATAGTTCTCCACCAGGGCCACCTGCTCCGGCTCGCGGCCGGTGAGCTTGAGGTAGTCGATGGTCTGCTGGTCGATGTAGAACATCGACGCGGTGGCACCGTACTCCGGGCACATGTTGGAGATGGTCGCGCGGTCGCCAACGGACAGGCTGTCGGCCCCTTCGCCGAAGAACTCGACGTAGGCACCCACCACCTTTTCCTTGCGCAGGAACTCGGTCAGGGCCAGGACGATGTCGGTGGCGGTGATCCCGGGCTGGCGCTTGCCGGTGAGCTTGACGCCGACGATGTCGGGCAGGCGCATCATCGACGCGCGACCGAGCATCACGGTCTCCGCCTCCAGGCCACCGACGCCGATGGCGATCACCCCCAGCGCATCGACGTGGGGGGTATGGCTGTCGGTGCCGACGCAGGTGTCGGGGAAGGCCACGCCGCCGCGCGCCTGGATCACCGGGCTCATTTTCTCCAGGTTGATCTGGTGCATGATGCCGTTGCCGGCGGGGATCACATCGACGTTCTTGAACGCGGTCTTGGTCCACTCGATGAAGTGGAAGCGGTCCTCGTTGCGGCGCTCCTCGACGGCGCGGTTCTTCTCGAAGGCATCCGGGTCGAAGCCGCCGAACTCCACGGCCAGGGAGTGATCGACGATCAGCTGGGTCGGCACCACCGGGTTGACCAGGGCCGGGTCGCCACCCTGGTCGGCGATCGCATCGCGCAGGCCGGCCAGGTCCACCAGCGCGGTCTGGCCGAGGATGTCGTGGCAGACCACGCGGGCCGGGTACCAGGGGAAGTCGAGGTCGCGCTTGCGCTCGATCAGTTGCTTCAGCGAGTCGGTGAGCTGCGCCGGATCGCAACGGCGCACCAGTTGCTCGGCCAGCACCCGGGAAGTGTACGGCAGGCCGGCGTAGGCACCCGGGGCGATGGCATCCACCGCCTCGCGGGTGTCGAAGTAGTCCAGCGCCGTACCCGGCAGGTTCTTGCGGTATTGGCTGTTCATGATTACTTGCGGTCCTTCAGGGGCACGAACTTCAGGTCTTCCGGGCCGACATAGTTGGCGCTCGGGCGGATGATCTTGCCGTCGATGCGTTGCTCGATGACGTGGGAAGACCAGCCGGAAGTACGGGCGATCACGAACAGCGGGGTGAACATGGCGGTGGGCACGCCCATCATGTGGTAGCTGACGGCGCTGAACCAATCGAGGTTGGGGAACATCTTCTTGATTTCCCACATGGTCGATTCCAGGCGCTCGGCGATATCGAACATCTTGCTGTTGCTCTGCTCGACGGACAGCTCGCGGGCCACTTCCTTGATTACCTTGTTGCGCGGGTCGGACACGGTGTAGACCGGATGGCCGAAACCGATCACCACTTCCTTCTTCTCGACGCGGGCGCGGATGTCGGCTTCTGCTTCGTCCGGGTTGTCGTAGCGCTTCTGGATCTCGAAGGCCACCTCGTTGGCGCCACCATGCTTGGGACCGCGCAGTGCGCCGATGGCCCCGGCGATGCAGGAGAACATGTCGGAACCGGTACCGGCGATCACCCGCGAGGTGAAGGTAGAAGCGTTGAATTCGTGCTCGGCATAGAGGATCAGCGAGGTATGCATGGCGCGCACCCACGACTCACGCGGCTTCTCGCCGTGCAGCAGGTGCAGGAAATGGCCGCCGATGGAATCGTCGTCGGTCTCCACGTCGATGCGCTTGCCGTTGTGGCTGAAGTGGTACCAGTAGAGCAACGCGGAGCCGAGGCATGCCATCAGCTTGTCGGCGATGTCCCGGGCGCCCGGATGGTTGTGGTCGTCCTTCTCCGGCGACAGGCAACCCAGCACGGAAACGGCGGTGCGCATCACGTCCATCGGGTGGGCGGACGGCGGCAGTTGCTCCAGCGCCAGCTTGACCCCAGCCGGCAGGCCGCGCAGGGCCTTGAGCTTGGCCTTGTAGCCCGTCAGCTCGGCGACATTCGGCAGCTTGCCATGGACCAGCAGGTGGGCGATTTCCTCGAATTCGCAGGAGGTGGCGAAGTCGAGGATGTCATAACCGCGGTAGTGCAGGTCGTTGCCGGTACGGCCGACGGTGCACAGGGCCGTGTTGCCGGCGGCGGTGCCGCTCAGGGCCACGGATTTCTTCGGTTTGAAGGCGGTAGTGGTTTCGCTGGGGCTCATCGCGTGAATCTCCTCATTTTTATCCGGTTGCTTGCGTCTTGTTATATCCGCAGGCCGCTCTCGGGGAGCGGCCCGGGTCCGGTCATTTCTTGGCAGCGAACAGGGCGTCGAGCTTCTGCTCGAAGGCGTGGTAGCCGATGCGGTCGTACAGTTCGGCACGGGTCTGCATCAGGTCGATGACCTCTTTTTGATGGCCATCGCGGCGAATAGCGGTGTAGACCGCCTCGGCCGCCTTGTTGGCGGCACGGAAGGCCGACAGCGGGTAGAGCTGGATGGCGACGCCCACCGACGCCAGCTCATCGCGGGAGAACAGCGGGGTGGCGCCGAACTCGGTGATGTTGGCCAGCACGGGCACATCGAGGGCATCGACGAAGCGCTTGTAGGTCGGCAAGTCGTAGGCGGCCTCGGCGAAGATGCCGTCGGCGCCCGCCTCCACATAACGCTGGCAGCGCTCGATGGCGGCGTCCACGCCCTCGGCCTGGATGGCGTCGGTCCGGGCGATCAGGAAGAAGCTCGGGTCGGTCTTGGCATCGGCGGCGGCGCGCACGCGGTCGGCCATTTCCTCGGTGGAGACAATTTCCTTGCCCGGCCGGTGGCCGCACCGCTTGGCCCCTACCTGGTCCTCGATGTGGGCGGCGGCAGCGCCGGCCTTGATCAGGTTCTTGACGGTACGCTCGATGTTGAAGGCGCTGGGGCCGAAACCGGTGTCGATGTCCACCAGCAGCGGCAGGTCGCAGACATCGGTGATGCGGCGCACGTCGGTGAGCACGTCATCCAGGGTGTTGATGCCCAGGTCCGGCAGGCCCAGGGAGCCGGCGGCGACACCGCCACCGGAGAGGTAGATGGCCTTGAAGCCGGCGCGCTTGGCCAGCAGTGCATGGTTGGCGTTGATGGCGCCGATGACCTGCAGCGGATGTTCTTCGGCAATGGCGTCGCGGAAGCGCTGGCCGGCGGTTTTCTGACTCATGACTCACCTCGTGTCTTGGACGGGTTGACGAGCGCTTCCTGGTAATGGCGCTCGATATTGCGCTTGGAGGCACCGATATGACGGCGCATCAGCAACTCGGCCAGTTCGCCGTCTCGGTCGGCGATGGCATCGAGAATTCGGTGGTGTTCGGCGAAAGCCTGGCGCGGCCGGTTCGGCACGCTGGAGAACTGCAGGCGGTACATGCGCACCAGTTGGTAGAGCTCGCCGCAAAGCATCTTGGTCAGGGTCTGGTTGCCCGCGCCCTGGATGATCCGGTAGTGGAAGTCGAAATCCCCTTCCTGCTGGTAGTAGCCAACCCCGGCCTGGAACGCCGCATCGCGCTCGTGGGTCTCCAGCACCCGGCGCAGCTCGTCGATCTCGGCCACGCTCATGCGCTCGGCCGCCAGGCGGCAGGCCATGCCTTCCAGGGATTCGCGGATTTCGTAGAGTTCGATCAGCTCGGCATGGCTCAGGGAAACCACCCGGGCGCCGACATGGGGCACGCGCACCAGCAGGCGCTGGCCCTCCAGGCGATGGATGGCCTCGCGCAGCGGACCACGGCTGATGCCGTAGGTGCGGGCCAGCTCGGGCTCGGAGATCTTGCTGCCCGGGGCGATCTCACCCTTGACGATGGCCGCCTGGATGCGCCGGAAGACGTTTTCGGAGAGGGTCTCGGAGTCGTCCTGGGCCGGCGTCGAGTGTTCCAGTTGATCCAGCATATTGTCGACACCTTGAAAATCAATGAGGCGAAAATTAGCCAATACCCCCATTACAGTCAAAGGAAAAATATAGATTGTCGACAATCGTCTAAGACCCCCATGAATTCTAAACGAGACAAATGGCCCGCCCCGGACGCTGGCGCCAACAAACCAGCATGCTAGAATGCCGCCCGCATTGGCCTGTCATCTTTTTATGCCACGCACACGAGGGAGCTTGCGCAGCAATGCCGGTCGCCTTGAACTGAAGAACCCATGACCATCAGGATCTATGACTCTCAAGGCCCTTCTCCCACTGCTCTGCCTATTCATCCTTCCTGGTACCGGCATCGCCGCCGGCAAGACCGTCTACGGCTTGAATGAATACGCCCAACTGGCGGGCATCGACCTGGAGGTCGCCGCCAAACTCGACACCGGGGCCAAGACCGCTTCGCTGAGCGCCCGCGACATCAAGCGCTTCAAGCGCAATGGCGAGTCCTGGGTACGCTTCTACCTGGCCATCGACACCGCCCACTCCCACCCCATCGAACGCCCCCTGGCGCGAGTCAGCAAGATCAAGCGCCGCGCTGGCGACTACGACCCCGATGAGGACAAGAACTACACCGCGCGCCCGGTGATCGCCCTGCAAGTCTGCATGGGCAGCGCCTTGCGCAGCATCGAAGTGAACTTGACCGACCGTAGTGCATTCCAATACCCGCTT
This sequence comes from Pseudomonas sp. FW507-12TSA, assembly GCF_058781435.1. Taxonomy (NCBI): domain Bacteria; kingdom Pseudomonadati; phylum Pseudomonadota; class Gammaproteobacteria; order Pseudomonadales; family Pseudomonadaceae; genus Pseudomonas; species Pseudomonas sp. FW507-12TSA. Next base: position 42,268 of record NZ_JBYSWT010000044.1, on the reverse strand, counting down.
TTGATCGGCTCCGAAGCCCTCAAGCGTTTCGATGCGCTGGTCGACCCCAGTCTTAAATACGCTGCTGGCAAACCTGCCTGCGCCACCGCCGCTCTTACCGCAGAGTAATTCCAATGCGCTCTCTTACCCTTCATCTGAAAGTCCTGATCGCCGTACTGGTGGTGCTGGGCATTTCGATCACGGCCTACCAGATCTTCGTGCTCGGCATTCCGGTGACCGAAGACGCTACCGACGACTTGTGGAACATCGACGCCAAGGTCGAGTTCGTCGCCAACGGCAAGGACCCGATCAAGATCCAGATGTTCGTGCCGCCCCTGAGCCGTGACTATGTGAGCCTCAACGAGAGCTTCATCTCCAACAACTATGGGGTGGCGGTGAACCGCGTCGACGGCAACCGCAAGGTCACCTGGTCGGCACGCCGGGCCAAGGGCAACCAGACCCTGTACTACCGCCTGGTCCTGACCAAGCGCTACAGCGCCGAGAAAGCCAAGGTCAAGGGTCCGACCTTCCGCGACAGCATGGCCATCGAAGGACCGGAGAAGATCGCCGCCGACGCCTTGCTGGCACCGATCCGCCAGCACTCGGCAGACGTCGAGACCTTCATCAGCGAAGCCATCAAGCGGGTCAACAACGCCAACGACGACAACGCCAAGCTGCTGCTGGCCGGCGACCCATCCAGCGCCAACAAGGCCAAGATCGTCGAACTGCTGCTGTCCATCGCCCATGTGCCGGCCGAGAAGGTCCACACCATCCGCCTGGTGGCCGACCAGCCGCAGACCCCGGAGCTGTGGCTGCGCAGCTTCAACGGCACCGACTGGCTGTACTTCAACCCCGAGACCGGCGAGCAGGGCCTGCCCAGCGATCGCCTGCTGTGGTGGACCGGCGACGACAACCTGATCACCGTCGATGGCGGCAAGAAAGCCAACGTCACCTTCAGCATGAACAACAGCGAGATGAATGCCATCCGCCTGGCCAAGCTGACCGACGAGAACACCGACGCCAACTTCCTCGAATACTCGCTCTACGGCCTGCCGCTGCAGACCCAGCAGACCTTCATGATCATGGTGATGATCCCGATCGGCGTGCTGGTGATCCTGGTGCTGCGCAACCTGATCGGCCTGCAGACCCTGGGCACCTTCACCCCGGTGCTGATCGCCCTGGCCTTTCGCGAGACCCAGCTGGGCTTCGGCATCGCGCTGTTCACCGTGATCACCGCCCTGGGCCTGTCGCTGCGCTCCTACCTCGAGCACCTGAAGCTGCAGATGCTGCCGCGCCTGTCGGTGGTGCTGACCTTCGTCGTGGTGCTGATCGCCGCCATCAGCCTGTTCAGCCACAAGCTGGGCCTGGAGCGCGGCTTGTCGGTGGCGCTGTTCCCGATGGTGATCCTGACCATGACCATCGAGCGCCTGTCCATCACCTGGGAAGAACGTGGCGGCGGCCATGCGATGAAAGTCGCGATCGGCACGCTGTTCGCCGCCTCCCTGGCGCACCTGATCATGAGCGTGCCGGAGCTGACGTACTTCGTCTTCACCTTCCCGGCGATGCTGCTGATCCTGGTGGGCTTCATGCTGGCCATGGGTCGCTACCGCGGCTACCGGCTGACGGAGCTGGTGCGTTTCAAAGCCTTCGTCAAGGCTGACTCCTGATGTTCGGCCTCTGGAAGACCTGGAAGGCCCTGGAAGCGCGCGGGATCATGGGCATCAACCGGCGTAACGCCGACTACGTGCTCAAGTACAACAAGCGCAGCCTGTACCCCATCGTCGATGACAAGATCATCACCAAGGAACGGGCGCTCAAGGCCGGCATCCACGTGCCGGAACTGTACGGGGTGATCTCCACCGAGAAGGAAATCGACAAGCTCGACGAGATCATCGGTGGGCGCAACGACTTCGTCATCAAGCCGGCCCAGGGCGCCGGCGGCGATGGCATCCTGGTGATCGCCGACCGCTTCGAGGGCCGCTATCGCACGGTGTCCGGGAAGATCATCAGCCATGAGGAAATCGAGCATCAGATCTCCAGCATCCTCACCGGCCTGTATTCCTTGGGCGGCCACCGCGACCGCGCGCTGATCGAGTACCGGGTGACCCCGGACCAGATCTTCAAGAGCATCAGCTACGAAGGCGTGCCGGACATCCGCATCATCGTGCTCATGGGCTACCCGGTGATGGCCATGCTGCGCCTGCCGACCCGCCAGTCCGGCGGCAAGGCCAACCTGCACCAGGGCGCCATCGGCGTCGGGGTCGACCTGGCCACCGGCCTGACCCTGCGCGGCACCTGGCTGAACAACATCATCACCAAGCACCCGGACACCACCAACGCGGTAGACGGCGTGCAACTGCCCTACTGGGACGGTTTCATGAAGCTGGCGGCCGGTTGCTACGAGCTGTGCGGCCTGGGCTACATCGGCGTGGACATGGTGCTGGACCAGGACAAGGGGCCGTTGATCCTCGAGCTCAACGCCCGCCCGGGCCTGAACATCCAGATCGCCAACGACTGCGGCCTGACCCAGCGTACCCACGCCATCGAGGCCCACCTGGAACAGCTCAAGGCCCAGGGCATCGAGGAAAGCGTCGAGGAGCGGGTGCGCTTCGCCCAGCAGTTGTTCGGCCATATCCCCGCCGTGGAAGGCTGATCGCCACGGCTGCCTGAAGGTCCTGGCGCAGCCGGTGGCCATGGCCAATGCAAACGGTACGTCGCAAACCACGCCATTGCCGACCTCCCCCCTAGGAGCAAATCCCCGGGGGGACTACAATCGCCAGCCGCGCCCCGATGGCTGATCTGCCCCGCATGTTGACCTGTTCCGTACACCCGCTCCCCTATCGCGACAATCCCGCCGACTACTTCGCGGCAATCGAACACGCCCCCGGCGCCGTGCTGCTCGATAGCGGCCGCCCCAGCGCCGAGCGCGGCCGTTACGACCTGCTCAGCGCCTGGCCCCTGGCGCAACTGACCGTGGCCGCCGAGGAAAGCGGCGGCGCATTCCTCCAACGCCTGCGGGACAACCTTGCACAACTGGGCCCGGCACAGATTCCGGCACCCTACGAACTGCCGTTCGCCGGCGGCCTGATCGGCTACCTGAGCTATGACTTCGGCCGGCACCTGGAGCGCATGCCCAACCAGGCCCGGGACGACCTGCACCTGCCCGATGCACGCCTGGGCCTGTATGCCTGGGCGCTGGTCAACGATCACCAGGCCGGCACCAGCCAGCTGGTGTTCCATCCCAGCCTGGCACCGAGCGAGCGCCAACGCCTGGTGCAGCTGTTCGAACAGCCACTACCGGCGCCAAGCGGCTGGTTCAAGCTGGATGGACCGATGCAGGCCGACCTCGGCGCCGACGACTATCGCCAGGCATTCCAGCGCATCCAGCAATACATCCAGGCCGGCGATTGCTACCAGGTGAATTTCGCCCAGCGCTTTCGCGGCCAGTACCAGGGCGATCCATGGGCGGCCTACCGTGCGTTGCGTGCGGCCTGCCCCACGCCATTCTCCGGTTTCCAGCGCCTGGCCGACGGTGGCGCGGTGCTCAGCCTGTCGCCCGAGCGCTTCATCCACATCAGCCAGGGCCGGGTGGAAACCCGGCCGATCAAGGGCACCCGCCCCCGTGGCCGGGATGCGGCCGAGGATGCGGCCAGCGCCGCCGAGCTGCTGGCCAGCGCCAAGGACCGGGCGGAAAACCTGATGATCGTCGACCTGCTGCGCAATGACCTGGGGCGCAGCTGCCGCATCGGCTCGGTGCGGGTACCGGAGCTGTTCAGCCTGGAGAGCTACCCCAACGTCCACCACCTAGTGAGCAGCGTCACCGGCGAGCTGGCGGCAGACAAGGACGCCCTGGACCTGATCGCCGGCAGCTTCCCTGGCGGCTCGATCACCGGCGCACCGAAGATCCGCTCGATGCAGATCATCGACGAACTCGAACCCACACGCCGGGCGCTGTATTGCGGCTCGCTGCTGTATCTGGACGTGCGCGGGGAGATGGACAGCTCCATCGCCATCCGCAGCCTGCTGGCCAAGGACGGGCAGATCAGTTGCTGGGGCGGCGGCGGAATCGTGGCCGACTCGGACTGGCAGGCCGAATACCAGGAGTCGATCACCAAGGTGCGAGTGCTGCTGGACACCCTGCAGCAGCTCTGACGAAAGTCGCGGCTACACGAAGCATCTGTAGCCGCTGCTAAGCCGGCGAAGCTGCGCCAAGGCCCGCAGGGCCCTCCAACGATGGCGGAGGCTGCCCGATCTTGCGCCCGCTGCGCGCCCGTGCGCAGCCTGCGGCAGCGGCTACACGAAGCCTGATCCCGTAGCCGCTCCAGCCAGCGCGATTGCCGCCGTAGTTACAGGCTCAGGCTACGGTTGGAAGCCTTGAGGAACTCCTGCTTGAGCTCGGCGAAGCTGTGCACCGCCGGGAACTGCGGGAACTCGCGGATCACGTTGTCCGGCGCGTGGAACAGGATGCCGGCATCCGCCTCGCCGAGCATGGTGGTGTCGTTGTAGGAGTCGCCGGCGGCGATCACCCGGTAGTACAGGCTCTTGAAGGCCAGCACCGACTGGCGCTTGGGGTCTTTCTGGCGCAGCTGGTAGCCGGTGACGCGGCCGCTGTCATCGGTGACCAGGCGGTGGCACAACAGGGTCGGGAAACCCAGCTGGCGCATCAGCGGCTGGGAGAACTCATAGAAGGTGTCGGAGAGAATCACCACCTGGAAGCGCTCGCGCAGCCAGTTGACGAACTCCACCGCGCCGTCCAGCGGCTTCAGGGTAGCGATCACTTCCTGGATGTCCGAAAGCTTCAGGCCATGCTCGTCGAGAATGCGCAGGCGCTGCTTCATCAGCACGTCGTAGTCGGGAATATCCCGGGTGGTGGCCTTGAGGGATTCAATCCCGGTTTTTTCGGCGAAGGCGATCCAGATTTCCGGGACCAGCACACCTTCCAGATCGAGACAGGCGATTTCCACGAGATACTCCCATTGGTTCTGATTATTGAAATTGAGCGAGCAAAAGGACGGCCGAACTATAGGGTCTGTTGCCGTTTCGGCGCAAACCGCGTTGCCGCGTCAAATGGCGTCAGGCTAGGCGTAGGACGCAGGCACTGGTCGCGCCCTTGCCAAGTCCTGCAACCACGCATGGCGCCATTTGACGCGCACCCCGAAGGGACGGGCCGGTTTTAGCGCGGCGCGTCGTTACTCGACGACTCATTTGGAATGCCAAACCTCGCGTCTCGTGCCTAGCTCCGCGCTAAAACTGGCTCCGGCGCGGTCGCGGCGAAATGGCAACAGACCCTAGCGATTCGTCCCCGAGGGCGCAACGCAGAGGAGCGCGCCAGGCCCTGGGGGATTTTGCTAAGATCGCCCCCCTATAGAGCGCATAGCGCCACCGACCTGTAGGAAACCGCCCTGATGACCCCATCGTTCGACGTCGCTGAACTCGCCGCGACCTATGCCAACAAATCCGCCCAGGACATCCTCAAGCTGGCCTTTTCCCAGTTCGGCGATGACCTGTGGATCTCCTTCAGCGGCGCCGAGGATGTGGTGCTGGTGGACATGGCCTGGAAGCTGAACAAGAACGTCAAGGTCTTCAGCCTCGACACCGGGCGCCTGCATCCGGAGACCTACCGCTTCATCGACCAGGTGCGCGAGCACTACAAGATCGATATCGAGCTGATCTCGCCGGACCACAGCAAGCTCGAACCCTTCGTCAAGGAAAAGGGCCTGTTCAGTTTCTACAAGGATGGCCATGGCGAATGCTGCGGCATCCGCAAGATCGAGCCCCTGCGACGCAAGCTGTCCACCGTCAGTGCCTGGGCCACCGGCCAGCGCCGCGACCAGAGCCCGGGCACCCGCAGCCAAGTGGCGGTAATGGAGATCGACAGCGCTTTCTCCACCCCGGAGCGCACGCTGTACAAGTTCAACCCGCTGGCGCAGATGAGCAGCGAGGAAATCTGGGGCTACATCCGCATGCTCGAACTGCCATACAACAGCCTGCATGAGCGCGGCTTCATCAGCATCGGCTGCGAGCCCTGCACCCGTCCGGTCCTGCCCAACCAGCACGAACGCGAAGGTCGCTGGTGGTGGGAAGAAGCCACCCAGAAGGAATGCGGCCTGCACGCCGGCAACCTCATCGGCAAGGCCTGATCCTCCCGGGCATCCGTTGGGGTGCCCACTCCACGAGCACAAAACCTGTACACAAAAATGTCACTCAAGGTGCCATTTTTGTGTGCACTAGATTCTTCGCTCGCCCCAGAAAGTTACACATCCCCTCCCCGCCAGTTGCTGCCTCCCGTTACCTGAAAATAAATACCTGTTCGAACGGTCAATTTTTAACTGCGCTATTTCAGTCGGTTAGGGCAAACCAATAACCAAACGAAATCAGCAGGAAAACCCATAGAAGCAAACCTGGCATAAAAGTGGCTTGAGTCGAAATATGTTTTGTATACAAAAACAATCAAAACATACATACACTCACCATCCGCACGCCCCAGGCTGCAGATGCCCCGAAGCCAGGTGATTCCACCCTACGCGGAAGATTGTCGAGCCCAGGCTCAGGCACAGTCATCCAGGGGCGGAATCGGAGTACGCCGGAATGCAGACCCGCCCTTCCCACGACATCGCACTGGACACCGCCTCCCCGCTGCCCCCGTACACCTCGTCACAGCCCATGACCGACAACGATCAAGGGTCCGTCGCCCTCAGCCCACGCCTGCACAACCATGACCTGGCACCCACCAGGATCGCGGGCCGGCGCTGGGGCCGCTACAGCATCTTCGCCCTGTGGACCAACGATGTGCACAACATCGCCAACTACTCCTTCGCCATCGGCCTGTATGCCCTGGGCCTGGGTGGCTGGCAGATCTTGTTGAGCCTGGGTATCGGCGCACTGCTGGTCTATGGCTTCATGAACCTCTCCGGCTACATGGGACAGAAGACCGGCGTACCGTTCCCGGTGATCAGCCGCATCGCCTTCGGCATCCATGGCGCGCAGATCCCGGCATTGATCCGCGCCGTGATCGCCATCGCCTGGTTCGGCATCCAGACCTACCTGGCCTCGGTGGTGTTTCGCGTGTTGCTCACCGCCATTCATCCAGGCTTCGCAGCCTACGACCATGATGCGATCCTCGGCCTGTCGAGCCTGGGCTGGGCCTGTTTCGTGACGATCTGGCTGGTGCAGCTGGCAATCCTGGCCTACGGCATGGAGACCATCCGGCGCTACGAAGCCTTCGCCGGCCCGATCATCCTGCTGACTGTGGCCTGCCTCGCCGGATGGATGTACACCCAGGCCGACGGGCACATTGCCTGGTCGATCCGCGAGCCCCTGAGCGGTGGTGAAATGTGGCGGCAGATCTTCGCCGGCGGCACGCTGTGGCTGGCGATCTACGGCACGATGGTGCTCAACTTCTGTGACTTCGCCCGCTCCGCGCCATGCCGCAAGACCATCACCGTGGGCAACTTCTGGGGCCTGCCGGTGAACATCCTGGTGTTCGCCAGCATCACGGTGCTGCTGTGCGGCGCACAACTGCAGATCAACGGCAAGATCATCGAAAGCCCCACCGACATCATCGCCTCGATCCCCAGCACCCCGTTCCTGGTCCTGGGCTGCCTGGCATTCCTGATCGTCACCGTGGCGGTGAACATCATGGCCAACTTCGTCGCCCCGGCCTTCGTCCTCAGCAACCTGGCGCCCCGGCACCTGACCTTCCGCCGGGCCGGGCTGATCAGCGCCACCATCGCGGTGCTGATCCTGCCGTGGAATCTCTACAACAGCCCGCTGGTGATCCAGTACTTCCTGGCCGGCCTCGGCGCGCTGCTGGGCCCGCTCTACGGGGTGATCATGGTGGACTACTGGATCCTGCGCAAAGGCCGGGTCGACGTGCCGCAGCTGTACAGCGAAGATCCTCAAGGGCCGTACTTCTACAGCCACGGCGTCAACCTGCGAGCAGTGGCGGCATTCGTTCCCGCGGCGCTGATCGCCATCGTCCTGGCCCTGGTCCCGGGGTTCGCCAGCATCTCGCCGTTCTCCTGGCTGGTGGGCGCCGCTATCGCCAGCCTGCTGTACCTGATCATCGCCAAGCGCCAGTCGCACTATGCGGACGTCAGCGGCGAATCGATCGCCGTGGACGATGCCGGTCATTGAGCCCCATGCACGGCCCGCTCCGCCGGGCCTGAACCTATCCAACCTGCAAGGAACCCCCATGCGAATTCTCGTGCTCAACGTCAACACCACCGACAGCATCACCCAGGCCATCGCCCAACAGGCCCGGAGCGTTGCCGCCCCAGGCACCGAGATCATCGGCCTGACGCCCTACTTCGGCGCCGAATCGGTGGAAGGCAACTTCGAAAGCTACCTGGCGGCCATCGCCGTGATGGATCGGGTACTGGCCTACGACCAGCCCTATGACGCGGTGATCCAGGCCGGCTACGGCGAGCACGGCCGCGAGGGCCTGCAGGAGCTGTTGAATGTGCCGGTGGTGGACATCACCGACGCCGCCGCCAGCACCGCGATGTTCCTCGGCCACGCCTATTCGGTGGTGACCACCCTGGACCGTACCGTGCCGTTGATCGAGGACCGCCTCAGGCTGTCGGGCCTGGACCAACGCTGCGCCTCGGTGCGTGCCAGTGGCCTGGCGGTGCTGGAGCTGGAGGAAGATCCGGCACGGGCGGTAGAGGCCATTGTGCGCCAGGCGGAACTTGCGGTGACCCAGGACAAGGCCGAGGTCATTTGCCTGGGCTGCGGCGGCATGGCCGGGCTGGATGAGCAGATCCGCCAGCGTACCGGCGTGCCGGTGGTGGACGGGGTGACGGCAGCGGTGACCATCGCCGAGGCCCTGGTGCGCCAGGGCCTGTCGACTTCCAAGGTGCGCACCTATGCCACGCCCCGCCCCAAGCGGGTCGTCGGCTGGCCGATGCGCCAGGGCCGCTGAGCCGACCGGTCGCTAGACCGCGCTGAAGGCCTGGGCCAGGCCCTGTTCGGCGAACTGCTGGATCACGAAGTCGACGAAGGCCCGGGTCTTGCCCGGCAACATCTTGTGCTCGGCATAGTAGATCGAGGTGAAACCATCATCCACGTACCAGTCCGGCAGCACTCGCTGCAGGGCGCCGGAGCGCAAGTGATTGACCGCGAACGGCATGCTCACCAGGGCCACGCCCAGCCCCTGGGCGGCGGCGATACAGGCCGCCTCGGAATCGCTCATGGTCATGGCCGCCTTGAGCTCCAGGGGTTGCTGCCCCCCTGCTCGCCCAGTCAGCTGCCAGGTGCGGATACGCCCGGTCTGCGGGGAGCGGATCAGGATGCCGCGGCAATCGCGCAGGTCCGCAGGCTCGCTGATCGGCCCTCGCCCATGCAGGTAGGCTGCGCTGGCCACCAACACCCGATGGGCCGGGGTCAGGCGCCGGGCCACCACGCCGGGCGGCAGCTCGAAGCCACCGCCGATGGCGGCATCGAAGCCCTGGCCGATCAGGTCTACCTGGCGGTTATCGAAATGCCAGTCCGGCTGGATATCCGGATAACGGGCCAGGAACGCCCCCAGCAGAGGCACGATGTACAGGCAACCGAACACTGTGCCCACGCTGACCTTGAGGGTACCGGCAGGCCGCCCCTGGGCGTTGGCCAGGCTGCTCACGGCATGCTGGATGGTGTGCAGGCTGTCGCTGACTTCCGCCAGGAACAGGCGGCCGGCCTCGGTCAGGGTCAGGCGCCGGGTACTGCGCTGGAACAGCCTGACCCCCACCCGCGCCTCCAGCTTGGCCACGCTCTTGCCCACCGCCGCCGGGGTCAACCCCAGGCGCCGTGCCGCTTCGGCAAAACTGCCGACTTCGGCGCTGCGCACGAAACACTCGATGCTGCTGAAGCCTTCCATACACCAGGATTCCAAACTTTTGGTTTACACAGAGTATAGGGATTACCCGCTACCCAGGACTCAATCAGCGCTCGATACTGGGCTCCACCCAAGGCGTTCGCCTTTCAATCCAGGAGACCTACATGAGCAAGTTCGACCTCAGCGGCAAAGTGGCCTTGATCCAGGGCGGTTCCCGCGGCATTGGCGCCGCCATCGTCGAGCGCCTGGCGGCCGAAGGCGCTGCCGTGGCCTTCACCTATGTCAGCTCGGCGGATAAAGCCCGGGCCCTGCAAGAACACATCATCGCCCAGGGCGGCCAGGCCTTGGCCATCCAGGCCGACAGCGCCGACGCCGCAGCCATTCGCCAGGCCGTGGGCAGCACGGTAGAGGCGTTCGGTCGCCTGGATATCCTGGTCAACAATGCCGGGGTGCTGGCGGTGGCACCGCTGGATGAGTTCCAGCTGGAAGACTTCGACCGGACCCTGGCGATCAACGTCCGCAGCGTCTTCATCGCCACCCAGGAAGCCGCCCGGCACATGGGCGAAGGCGGCCGCATCATCAACATCGGCAGTACCAACGCCGACCGCATGCCTTTCGCCGGTGGCGGCCCCTATGCCATGAGCAAGGCCGCGCTGGTGGGCCTGACCAAGGGCCTGGCCCGGGACCTGGGCCCGCGCGGGATCACCATCAACAACGTGCAACCCGGCCCTGTGGACACCGACATGAACCCGGCCGACAGCGATTTTGCCGCCAGCCTGATGGATCTCATGGCGGTGGGCCGCTATGGGCGCGCCGAAGAAGTGGCTGGCTTCGTGGCCTACCTGGCCAGCCCCGAAGCGGCCTATATCACCGGTGCCAGCTTGAGCATCGACGGTGGTTTCGGCGCCTGAAGCCCCGGGCAAAAAAACGCCGGGCTACCCTGGCGGGGGCCCGGCGTCTTGGTTGATACGATGGCCTGGCTGTACGGCGTCAGCTCCACGCCAGGTGCGGCAAACCACAGGCCGCGGGCTGGAAGCCTTGCAGCGACCGCAGGATCCCATCGGCATGGGCGAACTTATGATCGGCCATGGCCGGGTCGGGCACCGCGATCGCGGTCATGCCGGCGGCCTTGGCGGCAGTCACGCCGAACGGCGAGTCCTCGAACACCAAGCATTCGGCCGGATCGACTCCCAGGCGTCGGGCCGCGGTCAGGAAGATGTCCGGCGCCGGCTTGGCGGCGGTCACTTCCGGGTCGTCGGCGGTGACGATGGTGTCGAACAGGGCGAACCAGTCGCCATGGCGGGTGGTTTTCTCGACGAAGGACATCTGCGAAGAGCTGGTACCCACGGCGATCGGAATCCGGTGCTCCTTGAGATGGCGCACCAGCTGCTGTGCCCCGGGCATCGCCTCGGCCCGGGGAAAGCGCTCGCGCATCAGCGGCTCGCGCATCACCAGGAACTCCTCGGCAGTGATCGGCAGATCCAGGGCCTGCACCACATAACGCGCGAGGTCGGCGGCGCCACGGCCGATGATGTTCTGCTTGATGGTCCAGTCGTAGGTACGGCCATAACGCTCGGCGATCAACTGGGTGATCTCGGTGTAGATGCCCTCGGTATCCAGCAGCAGACCGTCCATGTCGAAAATGACCGCCTTGATCGGCCCAAAATCATTCAACTGTGCATTCATCGCATCTGATCCGTTAGCAAAAGTACATTCCAGGGAGCGGCTCAGGTACGGCCCGTTCGTTAGCCAGCCTTTCGATGAAAGGGTTCAGCAGCATAGCGGCGGGCCTGTGCCAGGGGCAACCCGGCACAGGTGCGACGGGACACGCAGGCTTCAATCGCGCGGGTCGGGCCCGCTGGCGTCCGGATCGGGGGCTTCTTGCAGAGGGACACGGGCATCGTCCAGCAAGGAACCTGGGTCCTCGTTGCCCGGGTCGTTGATCACCTCGGGCTCCCCGGAGATGGGTTGGGTGTTGCCTGGAGCTTCACGGGCCATGATCGCCTCCTCGATCGCCAGGACCATCCTGGCAAGTATGGCGAAGCCTGGGCCAGGCGCACAAAAAACCCGGCGCATGGCCGGGTTCTCGGGTTGCTTGCGCCTGGATCAGTGACGCTTCTTGTGCCCCATGCTGCTGCCCAGGGCACCGCCCGCCGCACCACCGATGCCAGCACCGACAGTGGCGCCGGTGCTGCCGCCCAGGCGATTGCCGATCAACGAGCCACCAGCCGAACCCAGGCCGCCACCGATCGCCGCCTTGGCCCGGCTGCCCTTGCGCGCACCAGCCGCACTGCCGGCTGCCCCGGCGACACCCGCGCCGATGGCCGCTCCGGTGCTGCCGCCAAGCTTCTGCCCCACCACATTGCCCAGCGCGCCGCCGAGGCCACCGCCAATGGCTGCCGTACCGTCACCGGCCATCGCGCCTTGGGCCAGCAAAAGTCCCACAACCAGGGCAGGGAGAGTTAAACGCATGACTTGAACCTCGAAAAAAGACTGTCGAACTGACATGTAAGAACCCGGCGCCGCATGACTCGACGCAGGTCACCGCGAAACCACCCGGGATTTGGCGCCGGATTGGACAACCAATTCCAGAAGAGTTTTATCACCACGCAAAAAAAAGCCCGCTGGGGAACGGGCTAGGGTGTTGCGTTTAACGGATGGTTTGAGCCTACGCAGGCAGATGTGAAGAAAGCGTGAAAACTTTCACCGCCAGGCCCGACGTCCCTCCAACGCGGCCTCTGTCGCCCCCGGCCTGCGGGCGTGGCGGCGTGAATGAAAAATTTTCTGCCGCCCGTCACCCGCGCCTCTTCGCCCACCTACAAAAAGCCCCGCAAGTGCGGGGCAGTCGTTACTCAAGATCGCTTGTTCTTGGGCAGGGCCCGAGGGAAAAACATCGTATTGCTGGCGACCGATGTCACCGCGGATTTTTTCCTGGCGACATTCGCAGAAGGCTCAGCCTTCGCCTCGAATGCCGCCTGCCCGCAACGCACCAAGTTGTTGATTGGGAACTCATCCCCGTTGTCTTCGATATAAGCAAGACTCCTCATCTCCCAGCTCCCTCCAACAACCGACCAGCACCGGCAAGCTCCTGATTGCCTGGAAAGTACTGATCGTCACGGCGCTTGAGACTAGACAGTCATTCGCCGACCTGCCGGCCAAAGCACCGCAGACGCCGACGAGCGGCCAGCCAGTGGCAGAAAAACTGATCCAGGGCAAATTTTCCCTGGGCGTTCAGCTGTCGTACGCCGCCAGGGCCCGGGCCAGGCGCATGTCGTCGGCATCACTGGCAGGATGCAGTGTCCGGTAGCAACGCAGCGCCTGCTCCAGCTGGGCGCCGCGAATCTGGCCCCCGGAACCGACGAAGGCCAGGGCATCGCCCTTGGCCGAATGAAAGATCTCGCCAGGATTGGATGTGGTGCCCAAGGTGCCGAACGTGGTCAGGCCGGTCACGCCGGTGACCATCATCGAGGCCCGGTCCACGGGGTTCCTCTCCTCTCCCGCCACCACCAAGAGCGGGGCGACACACAACGCACAGATCAATAACGCCTGATTGCAACTCTTCATCGGTGGATCGCCATCCTGGGCCAAGGCAGGCGCGCAACTTAGCATCCGGCGTGTCCGAACGCAGCCTCAAGCCGCTGGTGATTGCCAACGGGACAGGTAGGCGATCGCCGCCTGCTCCGCCTCGACGCAAATGGTTTCACTGATGCGGCCTTCGGCCAGGTAGCCGTACTTCATGCAGGCGAATGCGATTTCCACCGCCAGGGTGGTCACGTCCGGCTGCCGAGGCAGGCTGTCGAAGCCGCCCCGGGCCAGCAGGTAGTCGCGCAGCAAGCTGCCGATCATGGCGTCCTTGCGCTCGTGGGCCTGGCTGTCCAGCGGGGTGAAGTTGCCGCGCAGGAGCAGCAGGCTGGCGGCCGGGTGAGCGTTGTAGTAACCGGCAACGCCGTGAATGACCCGACCGATGGCCTGTTTCCAGTCGCCCTCGGGGCCGGGTCGGGAGCTATCGATCAGCGCGGCGATACGCTCCATCTGCTGGCTCGCCAGATGGGCGAGCAACGCGTATTTGTCCGGAAAGAACTGATAGATGCTCGCCCTCGGGACTCCCGACAACTTGGCGATCTCGGGGATCGATGTGGCGTCCGGGCCGACTTCCTGGAGCAGTTGCTCTGCAGCCGCCAGCACCTTTTCCATGCGCGATTGCGAGCGCTCCTGCTGGGGCAGCCTTGCGACCTTCTTGCCTTTGGGAACCGACGAGCTGTCTTGCATATCGCATAAATCCAACATAAGTTATGTTTCAACATGACAAATGTCATGTTCACCAAGCGCTCCATCTTCCCCGTCCAGAGCGAGACCTGCAATGAGCTACCAAGACCAGACCCAATGGCAAGACATCCAGGCCTTCCTCCCCGCGGCCTATCGCATCGACGCTGAAAATGCCCCGCAAGAGGAGTATTGGCCATGGCGTGGGCATCGGGTGCACCTGGACCGGTTCGTCAATCCGACAGCACCGGCCAAGGTCATCCTGTTCCATGGGGTCGGGACCAACGGTCGGCAGATGTCGACCATCGTCGGCCTGCCCCTGTCGCGGCAAGGGCTGGAAACGGTAGCGATCGACATGCCTGGATACGGCGAGACCCGGGTCACCCCAGGCGCCCAGGTGCGCTATGACACCTGGGTGGAACTGGCCCATGAGTTCATCGAGCATGAACGGCGCCGCGACCCTCGGCCGATCTTTCTCTACGGTCTCAGCGCCGGCGGCATGCTCACCTACCATGCGGCGGCCATGAACCAGAAAGTGGCGGGCATCATCGGCATGACCTTCCTCGACCAGCGACTGGCCCTGGTCAGGGAGCAGACCGCCCTTACCCCCTTGCTGGGCCGCCTGGGCGGGCCGCTGATGCACGCCCTGGCCGGTACTCCATTGGCAGGAATGAAGATGCCGATGTGGCTGGCAAGCAAGATGCACACCCTGGTCAACGACCGCGCCGCGCTGAAAACCTGCCTCAGGGACCGCACCTCGGCGGGCAACTGGGCCAGCCTGCGTTTCCTGAGCTCCTATTTGCACTACGTGCCGGTGGTGGCCCCGCAAGACTTCCAGGCCTGCCCGGTACTGCTGACCCAGCCGGCTGCGGACCGCTGGACGCCACTGGAACTGAGCCAGCCGTTCCTCGAGCGCTTGGCCCGGGTCGAGGTACAGATCCGCATGCTGGAGAATGCCGGGCACTATCCACTGGAAGAACCGGGGTTGACCCAGATGAACCAGGCCATCTTGCAGTTCATCGAAGCGGTCCTGGCCAGCACCGGCGATACGACGACCGCGCCCCCCGCCCGGCAGCAGCGGCCCGAGCCCCTGGACCGGCGCAGCTGAGCCTTCAAGTCCGGGCCAGGAAGCTGTCGGCGTCGCCTCCTTCGCATTTCCAGTCGGCGAACACCCCGACCAAATTGCAGGCATCGCACCGGCAGCCGATGTAGTACCAGCGCACATCGTTGCTGTCGGCATAGAGCGCGACTGCCGAGGTGATCGCAAAGTGTTCGTGGTCGCAGACGCAGGCATGGTTCTCGAAAGCCGCCTGTGCCGCGTAGTCGGCACTGTCACCCAGCAGCTTGACGGTTGCGCACCGGGTGCAAGTGCACCTGCCGGCGCCGACTTCCTCGTCGGTTTCCAGGGTGAACCTGTCGTTCCCGCAGGCGCACCGGGCAGCGTTGAACCTCACTGCCTCGTAGCTCGGTTGGCTGTAGCGGCGGATCTGTGGCTGGATATCCGCATCTTCGCTGCCGTACCGGTAGGGGCCTTTCCTTGAAATCGTCATGGTGTTCCAACTGCCAGTGGTTATCCGCCGGGGATGAACGGCCGGGGCCCGGCGGCGAACATCCGGGCGCCAGCTGGCCTGGTGGTATTCAGGCCACCGGGGCGGACTCCTCGAACAGACTGCGAATGGTGCCCTGGATGCGCAGGATGTCCGAGAGCGCATACAGCCCCACTGAAGGTGCCAGGTGGCGGCTATCCGGGGGATTGGCGACACAGGCGGCAATCAGTGTCAGCTGGTTGGCAGGATCGGGCTGGAACTTGATGCCGCTCACGCAATACAGGCTCTTGCGCCGGATGCCATCGTTATATAGCTCGCCCTGGGCCGGTGCTTGCTGCAACTGTTCCAGCGTCGGCACCTGGTCGAATACCTGGGCGTAGAACTCGATGATCGGGCTCTCGTTGATGCTGCCCAGGCGGTGCACATAAGCGGCGTAGAACCGGCCTTCCAGCTGAATGGCCAATACGTCGCCAGCACGGTAGAACGTCACGGAGTCCGGGAGCGCCGGCTTGCGCGCCAGGGCCACGGGAGGCGCTTGCAGGCCAGCGCTGAACTCCTGCGAGCGCTGGTGAAACTTGTCCCCCAGGGCCACCGCTCGATTCAGTTCCTCGATCGCCTCCACGGCCCGGGCGGTAATGCCCGGCTCGGCCAGGCCATATTTATGTAACAGCGTGGCCAGCGCGAGCCAGGCCTTGTGCCGATAGAGCGGCGCGACCTGGGACTCATCCGCCAGCAGCACGCAATTCCAGCGAGCCAGCAGGCCTGGCAACACCGCATCGATCTGCGGGCCCTGGTGACCATGCTGCTGTGCAACCATCGCCTTCCAGGTCAGCCGCGCAAGGTCCTCGTCCAAAGCCTGGACCAGGTGCCTGGCGGCCAGTTTCTCCAGCAACTGCTGATGCTTCACAAGCTCATCTCCATTCGATGCTTAGTCCGGTGCCATCTGAAGGCGCTACCCCCAGGCGTAGCCGCTGTGGTCGTTCTTTGTTTCAATGGCGGCCTGCACAGGGCCAGTAGCACGCCAAGCGCCCTACTCCGGGAAAATCGCGCAATGATAACGATCGACGCCTTCAAGGCATACGGCACCCGCACCGGTTCGCCTACGCAAATGCCGCTGGACGAAATAACCCTGCTCGCCTCGCCCGCGGCTCTCAGGGCGCTGGGGGATTTCCTGCTGCAGGCCGCACAACGCATGCAGGAAGACGGCATGGAGCATCTGCACCTGCAGGATGCCTGGGCCGACTTCGATCCTGGGCTGCACGTGGACCTGGTGCTAGTGAATAGCCAGCAGGCCGCCGCACACGAGCCGCAGACCACGACCGTCGACAGCGCCGATACTCCCCACGGAAACTACCGATGAACGCCAGTCCCTCGCCTGCATCCCTATCGGCCTTACAGGAGTACGCCGCCCATTGCCTGGATGCCTACTGTCAGGCGCAAGGCATCGCCCACCCGTGCATCGACGAACTGCTGGAGCATCTGCGATCCATGGCCAGCTACTCGAACCTGGCCTTGTGGGAACAGGCCGGCGCCGACCTGGCCCTGAACGGCCGGGGCGACGACATGCCGGCCTCGCTCTGTGCAATGCTCGATACGCAACAGGTCGAACAATTGCAGGCGCTGGCCTGCAATGTCGTGGAAGTCGGCCTGGCGGATATGTACGGCCAGGGCTCGACCCTGCCCCGGTACTTCCTGGCGCAGGTGGAGGCGATGCTGGAAAGGGCAAACGTGCAGTTGCCCGAGGGCCGGAACAACAGCAACCCCCGGTGAGCGCACCCACGCGCCGAGAACGACCGAGCCCTGGGCGGGAGGCTATTTTCGCAGGCAACAAAAAACCCCTGGAAGCCATGGGCCTTCAGGGGTTTCTTGTATCGAATATGGCGGTGAAGGAGGGATTCGAACCCTCGATACAGTTTCCTGTATACACACTTTCCAGGCGTGCTCCTTAAGCCACTCGGACACCTCACCGTTTCTCTTCAAACCGATTCAGTCTGTCGAGGCGCGCTAATGTAGTCGAAAGCTTTTCAGATGGCAAAGGTTTTTTTCAGAATTTTCATGCGCTTAAGCACTTTTCTGGTTTTCAGGGCCTGCACGCCCCCGCGACATAGGGCAAACCGGCCAATCTTCGGCTCGCTCCAGGCTGCCGTGCAGCTACAGGGATGCAGCCCAGCGGGTCGTGCGACCTGCCACCCGGGACAAAGCCTGACTCATCAGTCAGTCATGGCGCTTTACCGGGCCGATCATGCTGGGTAACTTCTGCTGCACTTCTAATACAAGGAATTGCGTCATGAGTGAGTTGATTTCCTACCATCTCGAAGACGGTATCGCGACCCTGACCTTGAGCAATGGCAAGGTCAATGCCATCTCACCGGACGTGATTGCCGCCTTTAATGCCGCGCTGGACCAGGCCACCGCCGATCGCGCGGTGGTGATCATCACTGGCCAGCCAGGGATCCTCTCTGGCGGCTACGACCTCAAGGTCATGACCGCAGGTCCCAAGGAGGCCGTGGCCCTGGTGACCCTGGGCTCGACCCTGGCCCGGCGCCTGCTGTCCCACCCGTTCCCGGTGATCGTCGCATGCCCCGGGCACGCAGTGGCCAAGGGCGCCTTCCTGCTGCTGTCGGCCGATTACCGTATCGGTGTCGAGGGCCCCTTCAGCATCGGCCTCAACGAAGTGCAGATCGGCATGACCATGCACCACGCCGGCATCGAGTTGGCCCGTGACCGCCTGCGGCGTTCGGCCTTGCACCGCTCGGTGATCAACGGCGAGATGTTCGACCCGCACAGCGCGGTGGATGCCGGCTTCCTCGACAAGGTGGTCAGCGCCGAAGAACTCCAGGGCGCCGCCCTGGCCGCAGCGCGCCAGTTGAAGAAGATCAACATGCTGGCCCACAAGAACACCAAGCTGAAGGTACGCAAGGCCCTGCTGGAACGACTGGACAACGCCATCATCGAAGACCAGGGACATCTGGGCTAAACCCCGGCATGAACGAGCATCGCCCGGCCCTTGTGCCGGGCTTTTTATTGTGTCGCGAAGCCTTCCCCCCTGCACGCCCCGCCATCGGACACATCCGCTCAATCATCACTGCTCATCCTGCCTGGCGGAGCAATTGCCGAAAACAGTGCACATTCGTACACTGCGCCACCTTTTGTCCCCTGCGCGGTGGCCGTTTAGATGTTGTATCTGTTTCGTATGTCTTTGATGGGCTTGCACTTTATAGCTGCTGGCAGCCTGGGCTTGCTGCTTGGACTGTGTCGTCCCTTCAATCCTGACAACAGCCGCCTGTGTGCCCGCCTGTATGCCTGGCCGGCCATGCGCATCCTGGGCCTGAAGGTCAGGGGCGAGGCCGGGCCATTGATGGACAAGCCACAAAGCTGCGTGATCATCGCCAACCATCAGTCCAACTATGACCTGTTCGTGTTCGGCAACGTGGTGCCGCCACGCACCGTATGCATTGGCAAGAAGAGCCTGAAATGGGTTCCGCTGTTCGGCCAGTTGTTCTGGCTGTCGGGCAACGTCTTGATCGACCGCGGCAACCCACACAAGGCCCGGCGCTCGATCGTCACCACCACCCACACCCTGCAACACAAGGACACCTCGATCTGGGTATTCCCGGAAGGCACGCGCAACGGCGGCGAAGAGCTGCTGCCATTCAAGCGCGGCGCCTTCCAGATGGCGATCGCCGCCGGGGTCCCCATCGTTCCGGTCTGTACCAGCAACTACATCAAGCACATGCGCCTGAACCGCTGGAACAGCGGTGAAATCCTGATTCGTTCGCTACCGGCGATCCCCACTGCCGGCTTGAGCATGGACGACTTGCCACGGCTGATGGCGCAATGTCGCGAGCAAATGCTCGAGTGCATCGCCAGCATGGATCGCCAGTTGCAATCGAACTGAGCCCTGTTGAGCCAAAGCCCGCCTCGCGCGGGCTTTCATTTATCTGCGAACTCGCATCTCCCAGGGGACTCTGATGCTGCAATGCAGGCTAAGCTGCTGATTTGCCACCGCTCCCTTGATAAGAAGAAGTGAACCTGAGCCATGGGTAGAGTTGTTGCCGCCGCCGTCTACAGCGGTGGAAAGAAAGTCACGAACATCAGCCTCGACGAGGGGGCCGCCTGGGCGGCCAAGCCCGGGCATTTCGTCTGGATCGGCCTGGAAGAACCCAACGCCCACGAACTGGCCAACCTGCAACGCCAGTTCAACTTGCATGAACTGGCCATCGAGGATGCCCTGGAGAAACACAGCCGGCCCAAACTGGAAACCTTCGGGGATGCCCTGTTCATCGTCACCTACTCGCCAGTGCGCACCGACGGCAAGCTGGAGTTCATAGAAACCCATATCTTCGCCGGCAACGGCTACATCATCACCGCCCGCAATGGCCACTCGGCCTCCTACGGCCATGTGCGCCAGCGCTGCGAGGCCCGCCCGTTGCTGCTCGAACATGGCGAGGACTTCGTGCTCTATGCCCTGCTGGACTTCGTCACCGAGAACTACCAGCCAGTCAGCGAAGCCATCCACGCCGAGATCGAGGAGCTGGAGAGCAACGTGCTGTGCCAGTCGATGAACGAGCGCGACATCCTCAGCCTGCACAGCCTGCGTCGCGATGTACTGCGCCTGCGCCGCCACGTGGCGCCGATGGTGGAGATCAGCGAGGACCTGCAGAAGCTCAGCTTCCCCTTCATCGACAAGAACATGCGGCCGTATTTTCGCGATGTGCAGATCCACGTCACACGGCAGATGGAAGACCTTTCGACCCTGCGCGACATCGCCAGCCAGACCATCGAGATCGGCGTGCTGCTGGAGGCCTCGCGGCAAAGCATCGTACAGCGCAAGTTCGCCGCCTGGGCGGCGATCCTGGCGTTTCCAACGGCGGTGGCGGGAATCTACGGGATGAACTTCCAGAACATGCCGGAGCTGGGCTGGCACTACGGCTACTTTGGCGTCCTGGGCTTCATCAGCATGGGCTGCGTGGCCCTCTGGGCCAGCTTCAAGCGTTCAGGCTGGCTGTGAAACGACGTGGCCCCGCCCCAGGCGGGGCCACGGCTTGCCTCAGGCCGCTGCGGGCTTGTGGGCGACGAAGCGCATCATCCATTCGGCCACGGTAGTGCCGTGATGATCGTGCTCGAGACTGGCCACGCCCTTCTGGTAGACCTGCTCGCCGAGGAACTCATGGCGCAGGTCGAGCAAGGCGCGGGAATAGTCGTGGATGAATTCCGGATGCCCCTGGAAGCACAGCACCTGGTCATTGATGTGGTAGGCCGCGTACGGGCAGAAATCGCTGGAGGCGATCACCGTGGCGTTCTCCGGCAAGGCGGTGACCTGGTCCTGGTGGCTGATCAGCAGCGTCAGCTCCTCCACCACCGGGCTCATCCACGGCGCCTTGGCCGCAAGCTTGTAGTTGTGGATGCCCACGCCCCAGCCCTGGTTCGCCCGCTCGCTCTTGCCCCCCAGCAGCAGCGCCAGCAACTGATGACCGAAGCAGATGCCCAGCAGCTTGTCGCCACGCTCGTAGCGCTCCAGCAGGTAGGTCTTGAGGGTCTGGATCCACGGATCGGTGCCGAACGAATCGGCCTTGCTGCCCGTCACCAGGTAGGCATCGAACTTCAGGTCGTCAGCCGGATACTGGCCCTGCACCACGTTGTAGACGCTGAACTGCGCGGCAATGGGCTGCTGGGAAAACAGGCGCTGGAACATCTGCCCGTAGCCCTGGTACTGGTCGATCAGTTCGGGACGCAGGATATCGGTTTCAAGAATGCAGATGCGTAGCGACATAAAATATTCCTGACAAGGCGATGGCAATAACGAACACCCCAGAGCCTGCCTTGAAATACCACGGCAA
Source organism: Pseudomonas sp. FW507-12TSA (assembly GCF_058781435.1). Classification (NCBI taxonomy): domain Bacteria; kingdom Pseudomonadati; phylum Pseudomonadota; class Gammaproteobacteria; order Pseudomonadales; family Pseudomonadaceae; genus Pseudomonas; species Pseudomonas sp. FW507-12TSA. The sequence continues at coordinate 20,822 of NZ_JBYSWT010000044.1, read as the reverse complement.
GGCAAGCCCCGGGGGCCGTCATTTAACGCCCGCCAGGCTCAGAACAACTGGCCCTGGCGCGCCTTCTCCAGGAGCAGGTCCGGCGGGTTGAAGCGCTCGCCGTATTGACGTGCCAGGTACTGGGCGCGGGCGACGAAATCCTGCACCCCGTACTGGTTGATGAACTGCAGCGCGCCGCCACTCCAGGCCGCGAAACCGATGCCGAAGATCGAACCGACGTTGGCGTCGGCCGTGGATTGCAACACGCCCTCTTCCACGCAGCGCACGGTCTCGATGGCCTGGATGAACAACAAACGGTCGCGCACGTCCTGGGGCGAGATCTGCCCGTCGGCCTTGTAGAAGCGCGTACGCAACTGCGGCCACAGGTGTTTCTGGCCACCGGCCGGGTAGTCATAGAAACCGCCACCGGCGGCCTTGCCCGCGCGCTTGTACTCGTTGAGCAGCAGGTCGATCACGGCGAATGCCGGGTGTTCGATGACAGGCTTGCCTTCGGCTTGCAGGTCCTTGGTGGTCTGCAGGCGAATGTGGCTCATCAGGCTCAGGGACACTTCGTCGGAGATCGCCAGCGGACCCACGGGCATCCCGGCCTTGCGAGCCTCGGTCTCGATCATCGGCGCGGCGATGCCTTCGCCGAGCATGGCGATGCCTTCGTTGGTGAAGGTGCCGAATACCCGGGAGGTGAAGAAGCCGCGGCTATCGTTGACCACGATCGGGGTCTTCTTGATCTGCTGGACGAAATCGAACCCTCGGGCCAGGGTCTCGTCACTGGTCTTGGCGCCCTTGATGATTTCCACCAGCGGCATCTTTTCCACCGGGCTGAAGAAATGCAGGCCGATGAACTTGTCCGGATTGGGCACCGCGCTGGCCAGCCCGGTGATGGGCAGGGTCGAGGTATTGGAGGCGATCACCGCCTGCGCACCGACCACCTGCTGCGCCGCCTTGGAGACCTTGGCCTTGAGCTCGCGATCCTCGTAGACCGCCTCGATGATCAAGTCGCAACCGGCCAGGTCGGCATCTTCGGCGGTGGTGAGGATGCGTGCCAGGGTCGCGTCGCGCTGTTCGGCGCTCAGTTGCCCACGGCCGACCTTCTTCTCCAGCAGGGCCGCGGAATGGGCCTTGCCCTTCTCCGCCGCCTCGCGGCTGACATCCTTGAGCACCACCTCGATGCCCGCCACGGCACTGACATAGGCGATGCCTGCGCCCATCATCCCGGCGCCCAGCACCCCGACCCTGCGGGTCGCCTGGGGCGCCACGCCCTGGGGCCGCGAGCCGCCGGCGTTGATTTCATTGAGCTGGAACCAGAAGGTGCCGATCATGTTCTTCGCCACCTGGCCGGTGGTCAGCTCGGTGAAGTAGCGAGCCTCGATCAACTGGGCGGTATCGAAGTCCACCTGGGCGCCCTCGACCGCGGCACAGAGGATCTTCTCCGGTGCGGGGAAGCAGCCCTGGGTCTTGGTGCGCAGGATCGAAGGAGCGATGGCCAGCATCTGCGCCACTTTCGGGTTCGAAGGGGTGCCGCCGGGAATCTGGTAGCCCTTCACATCCCAGGGCTGCTTGGCCGTCGGGTTGCTGGCGATCCAGGCCCGGGCCTTGGCCAGCAACTCGTCGCGATCGCCAGCCAGCTCATTCACCAGGCCCGCCTGCAGCGCCTGCCGCGCCCGGACCTTCTTGCCCTCGAGCAGATACGGCAAAGCCTTCTCCAGGCCCAGCATGCGCACCATGCGCACTACCCCGCCGCCGCCAGGCAGCAGGCCCAGGGTGACTTCCGGCAGGCCTACCTGCAGCGACTTGTCGTCCAGGGCCACGCGGTAATGGCAAGCCAGGCAGATTTCCCAACCGCCGCCCAGGGCCGCGCCGTTGATTGCCGCCACCACCGGCTTGCCCAGGGTCTCCAGCGCCCGCAGTTGGGCCTTGAGGGCCAGAACCATGTCATAGAAGGCCTGGGCCTGTGGTTTGCCGACCTTGATCAGCTCGTTGAGATCGCCGCCGGCGAAGAAGGTTTTCTTCGCCGAAGTGACGATCACCCCGGCGATGTCGGCTTGCTCGGCCTGCAGCCGGGCCAGGGTGGCGGCCATGGCGTCGCGGTAGGCCGCATTCATGGTGTTGGCGCTCTGGCCCGGCATGTCGATGGTCAGGACCACGATCTGGTCCTGGCCTTTTTCGTAACGGATGGCATCGGTCATGAAAGGATTCCTTGATATCGGGGCTCAGAGGCGTTCGATGATGGTGGCGATGCCCATGCCGCCGCCGACACACAGGGTGGCCAGGCCATAGCGCCGGCCGCGGGCCTCCAGTTCGTCGAGCAGGGTGCCGAGGATCGCGCAGCCCGTGGCGCCCAGGGGGTGGCCCATGGCGATGGAGCCACCGTTGACGTTGACCTTGGCGGGGTCGATGGCCATGTCCTTGATGAACTTGAGCACCACCGAGGCGAAGGCTTCGTTGACCTCGAACAGGTCGATGTCCTCGACCCGCAGCCCGGCCTTGGCCAGGGCCTTGCGGGTGGCCGGTGCCGGGCCGGTGAGCATGATGGTCGGGTCGGTGCTGGTGACCGCAGTGGCGACGATCCGCGCCCGGGGCTTGAGGCCCAGCTCACGCCCCTTGGCCTCGGAGCCGATGAGCATCAGCGCCGCGCCGTCGACGATCCCGGAACTGTTGCCCGGGGTGTGCACATGATTGATCCGCTCGACGTGGCTGTAGACCCGCAAGGCCGTGGCGTCGAAACCCATCTGCCCCATCATCTCGAAGCTCGGCTTGAGATTGCCCAGGCCCTCGAGGGTCGAGTCGGCACGAATGAATTCGTCATGGTCCAGCAGGACAATGCCGTTCTGGTCCTGCACCGGCACCAGGGACTTGGCGAAGGCTCCGGCCGCCCGGGCCCGCGCGGCCTTGTGCTGGGATTGCAGGGCGAACTGATCGACATCCTGGCGGGAGAAGCCTTCGAGGGTGGCGATCAGGTCGGCACCTATGCCCTGGGGCGTGAAGTGGCTGTGCAGGTTGGTCTCGGGGTCCAGCACCCAGGCGCCACCGTCGCTGCCCATGGGTACCCGCGACATGGACTCCACCCCACCGACCACCACCAGCTCCTCGAAGCCGGAGCGCACCTTCATCGCTCCCAGGTTCACCGCCTCGAGGCCCGAGGCGCAGAAGCGGTTGATCTGTACCCCGGCCACGCTGATATCCCAGTCCGCGACCTGCACCGCGGTCTTGGCGATATCGGCGCCCTGGTCGCCGATGGGCGTCACGCAGCCCAGGACCACATCGTCCACCTGGCTGGTATCCAGCTCGCAACGCTGGCGCAGGGCCCGCATCAGCCCCGCCACCAGGTTCACCGGCTTCACACTGTGCAAGGCGCCATCGGCCTTGCCTTTGCCACGGGGCGTGCGTAACGCATCGAATATCAAAGCTTGGGTCATGACGTCCTCGAACCGTTTGTGCAGGGAGAAAATGTCGAGTTCCCACCTTAGGCGCGGCAGCGTCGGATTCAATGACCGATGCGCTCAGCCGCCTTGACGGTGACGCTCAGACGAACGGTAGGCAGCTAATGGATAGCCCGACAAAGGGTCGCGAGCTGTCTAGCCAAAGGGCGGCCAGGGGGCATCGGGAGGAACTTATAAGGTTTTTATCGAAGCTCGCGATGACGTCATATGAATTGGATCTAAGCCAGGGGATTCAAGGCCCCTAAGGTAGAAACTGTAGGAAGTCCCGGAGGGTCTTTGCACCGGGACAGGTAAGAAAATGGAAACATCGCCGGCCCATAGTGAAGAACAGGGACCGGCTTGCATTGATGCTTAGGAATAACAACAAAAGGCATTCAGCCATGTTCAGACACTCGAAAGTTCGCCAGGCGGGACTCATCCTCTTCGCAACCACGCTGCTGCTGATCTTGCCGAACCTCACCAAGGTGATCGGCTGATTCATGGTGGCTCGATCAACGAGTCATAAAATTGTCCCCGGTTCCTACCGGGGCACGGACTTGTGTGCCAGTCTTCCTGGGGAACATCACGGGGAAGATTCATGCGCCATTGGATTGCACTTGCCGCGCTCTTGAGCGCCTTCAACGCCCATGCCGGGATCATCGACATCAACCGCGCCGTGGATGAGATCAACGACGGTGCCCTGATCCTGGATCTGCGCAACGACAGCGACTTCGCCGCTGGCAACCTGCACAACTCGCTGCAGGTCAACCTCGAACTGGAAGACGGCACCGGCATCAGCGCCGAAGGCCTGGCCTACCAGCTGCGCAAGGTGGTGCTGGACCCCAACGCCACGGTGGTGATCTACAGCGACACCAACCAGCACGCCCTGGAAGCCGAGGACACGCTGATCCAGCGTGGTTATTTCGGTATCGTGAACGGCGGCAACTACGAAGAACTCCGGGACGCCTTGTTCGATCACGTGTCGCGACCGGACGACGTGCTGCCCGGCAACGAACCCACTGACGACGATCCGACGGCCATCAATTGAAAACCTTGTTCCTGTGCACTGCCCTGTTGCTGAGCATGCCCCTGCACGCCGCACAACTGCTGATCGACCTGGGCTCCGGCAGCCGCGCCTGGCAGACCGAAGAGCTGTTGCGTCACCCCGAGGCCCGGGACATCAGCATCCAGGACGATGTCTCCTACAAACGCCAGATGCGCTACCGCGCGGTCCCGCTGGCCGACCTGCTCCCCGGCCTCAAGCCCGAGGACCACTTGCAGGCCGTGGCCCTGGACGGCTTCGCCGCCGAATTGAGCGCCGCGCCACTGCTCGAACGCCAGGGAACCCGGGCCTGGCTGGCCATCGAGGATCCACATAAGCCCTGGCCAGCCCTGGCAGCCGGCAAGCCCAGCGCCGGCCCCTTCTACCTGGTATGGACCAACCCCGCGGCCGGGCATATCAGCCCCGAGCAATGGCCGTTCCAGATGGCGCGGATCCAGCGCCTGGCGCCGGTGGCCGAGCGTTTCCCGGCCCTGCGGCCGGACCCTGCGCTAGCCGCCGATGACCCGGTGAACCAGGGTTTTGCCCTGTTCCAGAAGAACTGCCTGGCCTGCCACCGGCTCAACGGCGCCGGGGATTCGCAGTTCGGCCCCGACCTGAACGTCCCCTATAACCCCACCGAGTACTTCGGCGGTGACTTCCTCAAGCGCTACATCCGCGATCCACAGAGCCTGAGACGCTGGCCACAGGCGAAGATGCCGGGCTTCAGCAACAGCGTCCTGCCCGATACCGAACTGGAGCTGCTGCTGGGCTACCTGCGCCACATGGCCGGGCACAAGCAGCCCTGACCCCCTCGGTTCGACTAGAGACCCTGGCTATCGCTGGCATAGCCAGAGTCGATTTCACCCACTGCGCATGCCGGCGGATAATCGCCCCCATCGAGCAACACTTCACCTGCCTGATGAAGCCACTGCTGCAAACCTGATGACGCCGACGATCAAAGGATCCGGACTCTCCTGACCGGCTCCCGCTCAAGACCGGTCTTCCCTTTTAGCCACCCTCCCGGGTGGCTTTTTTTTGCCTTTGCGGGCCCTGAAATGCAATTGGCCAACCCGTGGGTTGGCCAATCGTCGGTCTCGGTGCGCTTATCCGGCTATATCAGCCGCCCACGAATCTCGTGCTTGACTCCCCAGCCCTCGATGATGCCGCCCAAGGGCTCGACCACTGCTTCGAAGTCCTGCTCGAAATCACCGATGCCACCATGGGTGGCATACATCACCTTGCTCAGCTCCAGGTACCAGGCACCGTCGTCACGGGGACTGACCTGGGCATTCAAGGATTCGCCGCGAAACTGCCCCGCGGCCCTGCGCGCCCGCTCCTCATCCGGAAAAATGGCGTAGAACTCGATGGGATGAAAGCGTGAAAAATCGAAGCCGCCCTCTTTCATGCGGCGCAGCACGCTGCTGCTGATGTCGTCTTGAAAGGCTGTGCTCATGAAACGTCCTCCTCAAACCGATGGATAGACTTTCCGTGCTTCCCGAATGACAGGCCCAAAAGGCCCGTATCACGACCCGGGGAGGTCGCCAGGAAACAAGCATGGAGCTGGCAAGATCAGGCCTTGGGGGAGAATTCGCTGACCTTGCTTGCAGATTAGCGCCTGCCTCTGGACGCTGCCAGAAATCATGGCCGGTGCCATCTCTGCTACTTACTGGATCGGCGTGATGCTCAGAATCTGAATGCTGTTCTGTTCTTTCAGGCTCTTGAGGGTGGGCGTGTCGGTGCGCCCCTCCAGGTCGTTGAGATCCAGTTCGGCACTCACCGGCAGTAATCTGGCCCGCACCAGCTGCGCGGCACGCTCCAGGGTCGGTGGCTGTTCGCAGTCGAAATGCTCGACGGACTGGACGCCATGATCATCAACGAAAGTGACTTGCCACTTTTGCATCAATGCCTCCTCGATGGCCCCTGTATGGGCCCACATAATCTGGACCTTGTGGCCCAGGTAAACGTTCCGCTGCGCCATGGCCCGAAGCCATTAAAAAACCGCCCGAAGGCGGCCTTTTGCATGGCGGATGCAGCGCTGTGATCAAGGCTTCTCGGCACGGGCCTTGAGTGCCTTCAGGGTGTTGAACGGAGCATCGACCACAAATTTGTTGGCCAGCCAGGAAGGGACACTGCCACCTGGCTCGGTATGGACCTGGTAGGTCACTTCCACCTGGTCGGCGCCCTTGGGGACGAACTTCCAGTAGCCCTCGACCTGGGCCACGCGCACGAAACCTTTCTCCTCGGGAATATAGGTCGGCATACCCTCCAACTTGCGGGTCAGGCTGCCGTCGGCGCCTTGGCTGGTGGTGATGTGCAGGACCGAGTCGCGGGCAGTGACCGGCCATGGGGTGTTGAACTGGGTGTAGGTCCAGCTTTGGTCGCCCTCGTGCTTGAGCAGCTTCTGGGTCTTGCATTCGTGGATCCAGGAGCAGGCCCCGGCCACGTCTTCTTGCAGCGCGCGGAGCTTGGCGATGGAGGTCTTCATGGTGGTGACACCACGGTAGGCCTTGTACTTGGAGCCGGCCACTTCGCTCAAGGAGACCTTGATGCCGTCTTCGTCCTTGGCCGTCTGCCAGTCTTCGGCCTGGGCCGTTGCCGACAACAGCACGGTTAAACCACAGAGCACAGCAATTCGATGCAGCGAACCCATTGTCTTATTCCTTATTGTTGAAGTTCCGTTCATTGAGAACACCCTAAGCCGCCGTCACTTGCTCCCACCAGCCGATCAGGCGGATGGCTTCTTCACGACTCTGGCCACAGACCTCGGCCTCAGCCTGGAAGGCCCCACACACCGCCGGCCGCTCAGGCAGGCCGAACAGCCCACACAGGTGTTCGACCGAAAGATGCAGGCAACGTTCTCCAGCCGGCTTGCCCTGGGGCATTCCGGGAATCGGGGTGCTGATGGAAGGGGCGATGCAGCAAGCGCCACAACCTTCACGGCAGTTCATGACGAAGATTTCCTCGCGACAAGCAAAGAGTTGGATGACGCCGCACAAGAGTAACCGCTAAAACAGCCGTTTAAAATTACTCGAAGAACGGATTTGACGCACAACCGTGCGTGACTGATCAGTCTCCGACAAAGTGTCGGCCACGACGGTCACAAGGACGACAAAGAATTTACTGCTTGAACTCGAAATCCAGGGCGGCGCCCTCGATGTCCCGACGCTCTTCCCGACGCAATTGCAGTTGCATCTCGTTGGTGAGCAGGCGGCCGTTGAGCTGGAACGGCGTACTTTCCTTGGGTTTCTCGCCAAACATCGGCGGCAGCAACGGCGCGCGCTTGGGTAATGGCGTGGCGCCCAGGGGTTGCAGGTGCTTGACCATCTCGGTTGGCAGGTTCAAGTCCAGCTTGGGGCTGACCAGCGGCGTCTTGATGTCCTGGTAGGCCCACTTGGACTGTTTGGCGGGAGCAGGCTTCTTGTTTGCCGGCTGGGTCTTGCTGGCCTTGGTTTTACTGGCCGGAGCTTTCTTTACCGGGACTTTCTTTGCCGGTGCTTTGCCAGAGGTTGTCGAATGGTCCGTCCGAGTAGTGCCGGCAGCGGTTTTTTCCACAGGTGCTGCGGCCTGGACGGGCATGGCAGCAACCGCTCCCAACAGGCAGGCACATAACCAGATGGCAGGAAGAAAGGCTTTCATAAAAACAGGCAGATCGAGAACAAGGTGCCCCTATGCTCGCTTGTTGCACGCCCCATGACAAGCATGGGGCTGCATTGCCTAGAATCCGCCTGCCGCTTCCTGGCACAACTGGCTGGCGAGCATCCCCAAGGTCATCAGCGCCCGCTCGGCCTCGCGATTCCATGGGGTGCCGCAGTTGAGGCGTACACAGTGGTTGAACTGCTCGGTATTGCTGAAGATCAACCCGGGGGCGATGCTGATGCCCTGTTGCAGGGCCCGGACATGCAATTCCTGGGTGTTGACCCGCCCCGGCAAGCTGACCCAGAGGATAAAGCCGCCAGTGGGCCGGGTGATCTGCGTGCCCTCCGGGAAGTACTGCTGGACCGCCAGCTGGAAGGCGCTGAGGTTCTTGCGATACTCCTGGCGGATGTAGCGCAGGTGCCGATCGTAGCCGCCGTTCTCGAGGTAAGCCGCGACGGCCATCTGGGTCACGCTGCAGGCCGAATGGGTGCTGAAGGTCTGCAGGCGCTGGATTTCCTGCTGGTACTTGCCGGCGATCATCCAACCGATGCGTACGCCGGGCGACAAGGTCTTGGAGAAGCTGGAACAGTAGATCACCCGGTCCAGGCGGTCATAGGCCTTCAGGGACTTGGTCCGGCCGACCTCGAACATCAACTCGCCGTAGATATCGTCCTCGACCACCTGGATATCGAAGTCCGACGCCAGGCGCAGCAACTGCTTCTGCCGCTCCTCGGGCATGGTGCCGCCCAGGGGATTGCTCAGGCGCGTGGTCAACACCAGGGCCTTGATCGACCACTGGTTGGCCGCCAGCTGCAAGGCCTCCAGGCTCATGCCGGTGGATGGATCGCTGGGGATCTCGATGACCTTGAGCCCCAGCAAGTCGGCCAGTTGCAGCAACCCGTAATAGGTCGGCGACTCGGCGGCGATCAGGTCACCGGGTCGGGTCAGGACCCGCAGCGACATCTGCAGCGCGTCGACGCAACCGTGGGTGATCACCACTTCGGACGGGTCGACCACCACGCCGGCATCGCGCATGCGAATCGCCACTTGGCGCCGCAGCGGCTCGAATCCCGGGCTGAACATGTAGCTGAAGGCGCGAGGGCTATGGAAGCGCGTGACCTTGGCCAATTGCTGGTGCAGTGCGCGCACGGGCAGGTAATCGACGCTGGGCACCGCGGCCCCCAGGGGAAACACCCCTTCCCGGCGCGACTCCACCAGCACCTGCTGGATGATGCTGCTGCGGGTGACCAGCCCCGGACGCTCGACCCGGGCGATATCCGGCGTCGGCGCGGTGAGCGCGGGCGTCTGGTGCACGTAGTAGCCCGACTGCGGTCGCGCGCGGATCAGCCCCTGGTCTTCCAGGTTGGCGTAGGCCTGCAGCACCGTGGCGTGGCTGACATTGAGCTGCGAGCTCATCTTGCGCACCGACGGTACGCGCTCCCCCGGCTGATAGACACCACGGCGAATATCCTCAGCCAACTGCTGAGCGATACGTTGATAGAGCAAGAGATTGGTCATGGCGCAGCACCCGATTTCACGGTGTTTTATTCTTGTGTGAAACAATACCGGCACAGTTTAGAAGTGTACTGGGACAGTTTCCACAATAGTCGAGGACACCAGGCAGTGAAAAGCACCACGGCAAGTTTTTTCCAGCCGTTGGGCAGGCATAAAAAAACCCGATGCGGCCAGGCATCGGGTTTTTCATGAAAGCTGGCAAAACCTCAGCGTGCGGCGCCGAGCTGGCCCTTCTCGTCGGAGAAAACGATCTCTACCCGACGGTTCTGCGCCCGGCCGCGCTCGGAAGCGTTGGCCTCCACCGGATAGTCGTCGCCATAACCCTCGACCTGGATGCGCTTTTCGTCGACGCCCAGGTCCACCAGCACATCCGCCACGGCCTGGGCCCGGTCGCGGGACAGCTGCAGGTTGCCCTGATGTTCACCGGTATTGTCGGTGTACCCCTCGATCCGCACCACGCGCTTGGGATTGAGCTGGAGGAACTGGGCCACCTTGAGCACGATGCGGTTGGCGGAGTTGTTGAGCTCCGCCTCGCCGGTATCGAACTGCACATCCCCCAGGGTCATCACCAGGCCTCGATCGGTCTGGGTGGTGGCCATGTTGAGGATCTGCTCCTCCAGCCACTTGCCCTGCTGTTGCACGCTGATCAACTTGGCTTCACGCAGGGCCAGTTGCAGGCGCTGGCGCTCCAGCTCGAGCTTGGCCGCCCGCTCCTGGTTCAGCGTCTGCTCGGTATGCTCGCGGGCAATCTCGCTGTAGCGGCGGCTCAGGTAGGCGTAATGCTCCACGTCGCTGCCGCTGCCCCAGTAGCTGGACAGACGATCGGCACGAGCGAGGGACTCACCGGCGCGGATCACATCCTTGGGGGCGACCCGCAGGACATTGGAGTCTTCCTTGACCTTCTGGAAGTCGTTGCCGGCTTGTTGCAGCGCCTCCTCGCTCTGCTGGCCGGCACATCCCAGGAGGCTGGCGCCAGCCAGCAACACCGCGGCACCCAAGAGCTGCTTGGAAATCTTCATTGGGCATCCCCCAGTTGCTTGCGCAGGCGAGTGATGCGGGTCTCGAGCATATTCACCTGCTCCCGGCTCTTCTGGGTCAGGACCTTGGCCTCGGCCAGGCGCGCATCCAACTCCGCCTGCTCGGCACGGACCCGCGCCTTCTTGTAGGACTCATCCTGCATATTGCCCTGGGCCCGGGAAAACTTGTCTTCGGCCAGCTTCAACTCCGGCACGTCCTCGGCCGAGGCTCCCACGGCCTTGGCCTGCTCCAGGGCCTGGGCAGTGAGGCGCATCTGCTCGTTGGGGGCTGGGTCTGAGGCACAACCCGCCATGGCCAGCAGGGCCAAGGCAGCAAAAAGAGGTCGAATAGTCACACGAGATTCCTACGGTTTGGGGCTGCTGACGGGTTGCTGCAACTGGGCCTTCCAACGCTCGAGATTGCGCTGCAACAGGGCCTCCGTCAGACCGGACGCGGGCAATTCTGTCATCTTTTTCGCCAGCTGTCCGCGCAACCATGGGTCATTGCAGGCAGAGTTGTGGGACAGCGCCAGGAACAACCCGGGCTTGTCGATGGGCTGGGGAAATGCCGCCAGGTCGGCGGCCATTCCCAGGGACTGGGCCATGACCATGCCGGCGTAGCGTGGCGCCAGCACATAGTCGAACTCGCCCAGCAGCAGTTTCTGGAAAACCTGGGTCAGGTTCGGCAGGCGCTTGAGCTGCAATTGCTCCTTGGCCAAGGCCTGGAATGGCTGGGTCAGGCGGGCCTTTTCCGAAACGGCGCCGGAGTGGCCCTGCAAATCGGACAACTGGCGGCAATCCAGGGTCGTTTCCTTGCGCGTCCAGACCAGATAGTCGTTCTGCACCAGGGCCGGATGGATATAGTCCAGGGACTCCAGCTCGTCGAGGGTCAACGGGGCATCGGCGAGCATGTCCATGCGCCCGGTACGCACCTCCTCGAGCGCCTCGGAACGCTTGCCGGCGTACAGCAGCTCGACCTTGAGCCCCAGCTCCCCGGCCACCTGCTGCAGCAAGTCGGCGCTGGCACCGATCAGGTGCCTGGGATCCTGTGGATCACGCCACAGGTAGGGTGGCGCATCGGGACTGCCGGTCACCACCAGCCGCTCGCACTTGCCCACCGCCATCGCCAGCGAAGGCAATAGCGCCAGCCCCAGCAATACGGGCCAGCCACTCATGCGGCGCAGTTCCATGACATCACTCCCTCGATAAACGACAGACAAAAAAAACCCGGCCATGAGGCCGGGCTCTTTATAAGTGAAGCGGCTGGATTAGACCAGCTTCTCCAGCTCAGGTACGGCTTCGAACAGGTCAGCCACCAGGCCGTAGTCAGCCACCTGGAAGATTGGCGCCTCTTCGTCCTTGTTGATCGCGACGATCACTTTGGAGTCCTTCATGCCCGCCAGGTGCTGGATCGCGCCGGAGATACCGACGGCGATGTACAGCTGTGGCGCGACGATCTTGCCGGTCTGGCCGACCTGCATGTCGTTGGGCACGAAGCCTGCGTCCACGGCCGCGCGGGAAGCGCCGACCGCAGCGCCCAGCTTGTCGGCCAGGGCGTACAGGTGCTTGAAGTTGTCGCCGTTCTGCATGCCGCGGCCGCCGGAAACGACGATCTTGGCAGCGGTCAGCTCAGGGCGATCGGACTTGGCCAGCTCTTCGCCGACGAAGCTCGACTTGCCAGCATCGTGGGCCGCGCCGACGGTTTCCACCGCCGCCGAACCACCTTCGGCGGCAACGGCGTCGAAGCCGGTGGCGCGCACGGTGATGACCTTGACCGCAGCAGTGGACTGCACGGTGGCAATGGCGTTACCGGCATAGATCGGACGCTTGAAGGTGTCGGCGCTTTCTACCGAGATGATCTCGGAGATCTGGTCGACGTCCAGCTGGGCAGCGACCCGCGGCAGGATGTTCTTGCCGTTGGAAGTGGCGGCAGCCAGGATGTGGCTGTAGCCGGCGCCCAGCTCGGCAACCAGCGGTGCGACGTTTTCCGGCAGTTGGTGCGCATAGGCAGCGTTGTCGGCTACCAGCACCTTGGCCACGCCAGCGACTTTGGCTGCAGCCTCGGCCACGGCGCCAACGCCTTGGCCGGCCACCAGCACGTGAATGTCGCCACCGATTTTGGCAGCAGCGGCCACGGTGTTCAGGGTGGCCTGGGCCAGCGCTTTGTTATCGTGTTCGGCGATTACCAAGATAGTCATGATCAGATTACCTTCGCTTCGTTTTTCAGTTTCTCGACCAGTTCAGCCACCGACTTGACCTTGATGCCCGCGCTGCGTGCAGCCGGTGCTTCGACTTTCAGGGTCTTGTTGGTGGAGGCGGTGGAAACGCCCAAAGCATCAGGAGTCAGCGTCTCGAGCGGCTTCTTCTTGGCTTTCATGATGTTCGGCAGCGACGCGTAGCGTGGCTCGTTCAGGCGCAGGTCGGTGGTGACGATCGCTGGCAGGTTCAGCGCAACGGTCTGCAGGCCGCCATCGATTTCACGGGTGACGTTGACCTTGTCGCCAGCCACTTCGACCTTGGAGGCGAAGGTGCCTTGGGCGTAACCGCTCAGGGCAGCCAGCATCTGGCCGGTCTGGTTGTTGTCGCTGTCGATGGCCTGCTTGCCCAGGATCACCAGCTGTGGCTGTTCCTTGTCGACCACGGCCTTGAGCAGCTTGGCCACGGCCAGGGAGGTCAACTCTTCAGCGGACTCGACGAGGATCGCGCGATCGGCACCCAGTGCCAGGGCGGTACGCAGCTGCTCTTGAGCAGTAGCAGGACCGATGGAGACGACGACGATTTCAGTCGCCACGCCTTTCTCTTTCAGGCGTACGGCTTCTTCCACTGCGATTTCGCAGAAAGGGTTCATCGACATCTTGACGTTGGCGAGGTCGACGCCGGAGTTGTCCGCCTTGACGCGAACCTTGACGTTATAGTCGACCACTCGTTTGACAGCTACAAGAACCTTCATGGATTCCTCGTTACTCTCCGGTGAAAAGAAAGTCGCCTAGGCGAGAACCTGGCGGTTGATGCTCATCGGCACAAGGGCACCTCCAAAAACGCCGGCACACTAAGGTTGACCTTGCTCACGGGACGATGACCGTTCGTCAGTGGCGACCGACGAGTCATTCATTATCGCGGCGTGTAAACTGCGCACCTTCAAGCTGCGCGGCGCATCACCTTCACTGCCTTTGCCCTGTCTTTAGAGGTGCTCTTGAGACCAACAGTCAGCCTACGGCGAGCGCAAAACCGACCGTATCTTGACCGGAACACCTTTTCCGGTCAATACGGCAAAATGGCCGTTCATGAGCCGCGCTTCTTTGATTTACCTGGCCTGCGGCAATTTCAAACAAACGTTTGTATTGGACGCTAGGAGTGGTGTAGATATAATGCGCCGCCCAGAGAGAAAGGTCGGCCGTCCCTCCCCTCTCCCCCCATCGGCGATGGGAGAAAGCGGGACGCAATGCCAAACCTCCAATTAGAAAAAACCGTTGAGCCTTGAGTAGGAGATAGCCTAGTGGAACGCGAATACATGGAATTCGACGTAGTCATCGTCGGTGCCGGCCCCGCAGGCTTGTCCGCCGCTTGCCGCCTGAAGCAGAAGGCTGCAGAAGCAGGCAAGGAAATCAGCGTCTGCGTCGTTGAAAAAGGCTCCGAAGTCGGTGCCCACATCCTTTCCGGCGCCGTGTTCGAACCACGGGCCCTGAACGAACTCTTCCCTGACTGGAAGGAACTGGGCGCCCCGCTCAACACCCCGGTCACCCGCGACGACATCTATGTCCTGCGCAACGGCGAAGCCGCCACCAAGGTTCCCGACTTCTTTGTGCCCAAGACCATGCACAACGAAGGCAACTACATCATTTCCCTGGGCAACCTGTGCCGCTGGCTGGCCCAGCAGGCCGAGAACCTGGGCGTGGAAATCTACCCAGGCTTCGCCGCCCAGGAAGCCCTGATCGACGAAAACGGCGTGGTTCGCGGCATCCTCACCGGCGACATGGGCGTGGATCGCGAAGGCCATCCCAAGGACGGCATGTACACCCCTGGCATGGAGCTGCGCGGCAAGTACACCCTGTTCGCCGAAGGCTGCCGTGGCCATATCGGCAAGCAGCTGATCAAGCGCTTCAACCTGGACAGCGACGCCGACGCCCAGCACTACGGCATCGGTCTCAAGGAAATCTGGGAAATCGATCCGGCCAAGCACCAACCGGGCCTGGTGGTGCACACCGCCGGCTGGCCGCTGGACATCATGGGCACCGAGAACACCGGCGGCTCCTTCCTCTATCACCTGGAGAACAACCAGGTGGTGGTCGGCCTGATCGTCGACCTGTCCTACGCCAACACCTACCTGTCGCCGTTCGATGAATTCCAGCGCCTCAAGCACCACCCGGTGCTCAAGCAATACCTGGAAGGCGGCAAGCGCATCAGCTACGGCGCCCGTGCCATCTGCAAGGGTGGCCTGAACTCGCTGCCGAAGATGGTGTTCAAGGGCGGCGCGCTGATCGGCTGCGACCTGGGCACCCTGAACTTCGCCAAGATCAAGGGCAGCCACACCGCCATGAAGTCCGGCATGCTGGCCGCCGATGCCGTGGCCGATGCGCTGCTGGCCGGTTCCGAAGGCGCCGACGAGCTCAACAGCTACGTCAGCGCATTCAAGTCCAGCTGGCTGCATGACGAGCTGTTCGCCAGCCGCAACTTCGGACCGGCAATCCACAAGTTCGGCGCCATCGTCGGTGGCGGCTTCAACTGGGTCGACCAGAACCTGTTCGGCGGCAAGCTGCCGTTCACCCTGCACGACACCAAGCCGGACTACGCCTGCCTCAAGCTGGCCAAGGACTGCGTGAAGATCGACTACCCGAAACCCGACGGCAAGCTGAGCTTCGACAAATTGAGCTCGGTGTTCATCTCCGGTACCAACCATGAAGAAGAGCAGCCTTGCCACCTGAAGCTCACCGACCCGAGCATCCCCCTGGGCCGCAACCTGCCGCTGTACGACGAGCCAGCCCAGCGCTACTGCCCGGCCGGCGTGTACGAAGTGGTCACCCAAGAGGACGGCGAGAAGCGCTTCCAGATCAACGCCCAGAACTGCGTGCACTGCAAGACCTGTGACATCAAGGACCCTGCGCAGAACATCACCTGGGTCACCCCGGAAGGTTCTGGCGGCCCGACCTACCCGAACATGTAAGTCGGCGCCCTGCGAAAAGGCCCCCAAATGGGGGCCTTTTTCATTCCAGCATTCAAGCCACGCGCTCGTCCCCCGGGGTGCGCTCGAAGTAGCGCTTGTACTCGCGGCTGAATTGCGAGGTGCTCTGGTATCCCACTCTGTGGGCCACCTGGGCCACGCCCAGCCCCTCGCCCAGCAGCAATTGCTGGGCCTTGAGCAACCGCAAGCGCTTGAGGTACTGCACCGGCGACAACAAGGTGCTGCGCTTGAAATGCTCATGGAAGGTCGAAGTACTCATATTGGCGCAGCGAGCCAGGGTCTCGACGTTCAACGGCTCGGTGTAGTGCTGGTGCAAATGGTTGAGCGAGGCGGCGACCCGGGCGAAATGCCCCTGCTGCTCTACCAGTGCCCGCAAGGCCTCGGCCTGGGGTCCGCGCAAGGCAGCGAATAGCAGCTCACGGACCCGCGCCGGCCCCATGACCTTGCACTCCAGGGGATCGTGCAGGCAGCGCAACAAGCGCTCGACACAACCGCGCATGCTGTCGTCGAGGACCACCGAGGTCATGGACTCCAGGGTCTGCGCCGCAGCTGCCGGCCCATCGCCGATGCCCATGGCCAGCACCAGCTCCCTGAGCATGGCGCGGTCGATACCGATGGAGATTCCCAGCAGCGGCGCGTTGGGCAAGGCGAAGGTTTCGCACTCGAACGGCACCGACAGCGCCTGGATCAGGTAATGCCCGGCGCCGTACTCCAGGGTCCGGGTGCCCAGGTAGGCCAGCTTGCTGCCCTGGACGATGATCATCAGGCTCGGCTCGTAGATCTGCGGCCCTCGGGCGACGTCACGACTGGCCCGCAGCACCTGGATCCCGGGCAAGGCAGTAGCGGCGAAGCCCTCGCGGCTGGCCAGGGGCTCGAGCAGCGCGACCAGGGGGGCATTGGCGTCCAGATGGCGGGTCAACAACATGTGGGCAAACTTCATGCAAGGGAGGGGATGCCAGCATCATCGCAGGTCCGTTGGCCAATGCCCCGTGAAAACCGTCGATGGCGGAGGAATAGGCATGACATGCCGAGGAATCGCCATGGTTGCCCGCAAGCCTCACGCCGACAATGCGCCGCCTCACTTGTCAGCGCTTTGCGAGGTTCACCATGTACACCGCCATCGGTTATGCCGCCCAGTCGGCCACCACTCCCCTCGCCCCCATGAGCTTCCAGCGGCGCAGCCCGCGCCCGGACGACGTGGCCATCGAGATCCTCTACTGCGGCGTCTGCCACTCCGACATCCACCAGGCCCGCAACGAATGGGGCATCGCCGTGTACCCGCTGATGCCGGGCCATGAAATCATCGGCCGGGTCACCGCCGTCGGCTCCAGCGTCAACCTGCACAAGGTCGGCGACCTGGTCGGCGTCGGCTGCATGGTGGACTCCTGCCGCCAGTGCGAGGCCTGCGCCGCCAACCTGGAACAATACTGCCTGCAGGGTCCGACCTTGACCTATGCCTCGCCAGACCGGATCGATGGCAGCAACACCATGGGTGGCTACTCCGACAGCATCGTGGTCAGCGAGCATTTCGTGGTGCGCATCCCCGAGTCCCTGGACCCAGCCAGTGCCGCACCGATCCTCTGCGCCGGCATCACCACCTACTCGCCGCTCAAGCACTACGGCGTCAAGGCCGGGGACAAGGTGGGGATTCTCGGCATGGGCGGCCTGGGCCACATGGGCATCAAGTTCGCCAAGGCCCTGGGGGCCGAAGTGACCTTGTTCACCCGCTCGGCGAGCAAGGCCGAGGAAGCCCGGCAACAAGGCGCGGATCACGTGGTCGTGTCCACCGACCCGGCGCAGATGCAGGCCGCGGCCGGGCAGTTCGACTTCCTCCTGGACACCATCCCGGTGGCCCACGATCTCAATCCCTACCTCGATACCCTGCGCTTTGACGGCGTGCACATCCTGGTGGGCCTGATCGAACCGGTGGACCCGGCACTGCACGCCGGCAAGCTGGTGATGGGCCGTCGGGTGCTGGCCGGCTCGTTGATCGGCGGCATCGCCGAAACCCAGGAAGTGCTGGATTTCTGCGCCGAGCACGGCATCCGTTGCGACATCGAGATGCTGGATATCCGCCAGATCAACCAGGCCTACGAGCGCATGATCAAGGGCGACGTGAAATACCGCTTCGTGATCGACATGGCGACCCTCAAGGGCTGAGTCACCCTGAAGTGCGGCGCCAGCGACCCGGATCGCTGGCGCCCGCGCCTCAACCCCGGGCGAAGGCGCGCAGCACCTCGCCATCCATGCGGTACTTGACCCACTCCTCCTGGGGCTGAGCGCCCAGGGACTTGTAGAACTGGATCGCCGGTTCATTCCACTCCAGCACACTCCACTCGAAACGCCCGCAGTCGTTGTCGCAGGCGATCTGCGCCAGGTGCCGCAACAGTTGCTTGCCAGCCCCACCCCCACGCTGCTCGGGGGTGATGTAGAGATCCTCCAGGTACAGGCAGTTGCTGCCCAGCCAGGTGGAATAGCTGAAGAAGAACACCGCAAAACCGATCGGTACGCCGTCGCGCAGGCACATCAGGCCATGGGCCGTGGCGCCTTCGCTGAACAGGCTGCGCTCGATGTCGGCGACGCTGGCGATCACCTCGTGACGGGCTCGCTCGTAGTCGGCGAGTTCGGTGATGAACGCAAGGATCTGCAGGGCATCGCTGGGCAGCGCAGGACGAATTTCGACGGTCATCGGCGGGTCTCATGGCGGAATCAGGTCGGCCATATTAGAACGACAGCCGAAAGACATGCACGGGCATTTCTCCGCCATCGGCCATCCATGCTCCGTACCGGCCTTGCCCCCATCGACACTTATCACCACTGGCGCCAGCGGTTAGAGTGACGGCCCAACCGCCAACCGGAGCCTGCCCATGACTTTCGCGCCCCTGGAGTCCTTGGCCGCCAGCCTGCTGCCCCATGCCTTCGAGCCCCACGACGACGGTGCCCACGACCTGTCCCACCTGTATCGGGTGTGGAGCAACGTCCGGCGTATCGCCGCAGAGGAAGGCGGCGACCTGCGCCTGTTGCTGGCCGCGACCCTGCTCCATGACTGCGTGAACGTGGAAAAAAGCTCGCCGCTGCGCTCCCAGGCGTCACGGCTCTCGGCAGAGCGGGCGCGGCAGGTCCTGGCCGACTTGCACTGGAGCGCCAGCGATATCGAGGCCGTGGCCCATGCCATCGCCACCCACAGTTTTTCCGCAGGGCTGACGCCGACCACCCTGGAAGCGCGAATCCTCCAGGATGCCGATCGTCTCGACTCCCTGGGCGCGCTCGGCGTGGCTCGCACCTTCTATGTCTCGGGGCGCCTGGGGCGGGCCCTGTACGACCCGGCCGACCCACGCGCCAGCCACCGCGAACTGGATGACTCGCGCTTCACCCTGGACCACTTCCAAAGCAAGCTGCTGCACTTGGCCGAAGGTTTCCAGACCACCACTGGCAGCAAACTGGCACAGGTCCGGCATGAGCGCCTTGAACGCTTTCGGCGCGAGTTGCTGGAGGAAATCGGCCAGTAGCCCCCTCATTCACTCCGCTGCCGACTGATCCTGAGGCGGTGAGTAATGGAACAATCACTGGCTACAGACGTGTTAGAAAGCCCCGCACAACGACAAGCACAAAGAGGCGCTTTCATGTCCCCCAGCACGCCCCCGTCACCTCGGGTTTTCGACCCGTTGTTCGGGCTGTTCTGCCTGGGCAGCTACCTGCTGTCCCTGTCCTATGGCTCGACCTTCCTCCTCTCGCTGCTGATCAGCAGCCACGGCGGCAACGAGCATGACGCCGGCCAGGTGATTTCCGTGGCGATGCTCAGCACCTTCGTTGCGGTGATCGCCTCCGGGCACCTGGCGGACTGGCTCGGCGCAGCGCGCTCGGTGGCCTGCTTCGGCAGCCTGCTGGTCATCGCCTGCCTGGGCTTCGCCCTGACGCCGGGCATCGGGCCCGCACTGTTGTGCTTCGGTTTGATCCTTGGCCTGGGTTGGGGAGTGTTCTACACCCTGGGACCGATCATCGTCGCGATGCTGGTCGCCCCCTCGCAGCGTCCACGCTACTTCGCCCTGTTGTCGGGCAGCATGATGAGCGGCATCGGCTCCGCTCCACTGCTCGGACGCCTGGCCAGTGCCCTGGGATATCCCCTGAGCAGCAGCTTTTTCATTGCAGCCGCAGCCAGCCTGCTAGGTGCGCTGATCTTCTGGCGACTGGCTGGTCACCTGCAGCGGCGTACCGACCACCTGGGCACCGCAGCGGCACGAATCACCTGGACCGGCACCCTCCGGGTACTGACCTCCAGGGCCCTGTTCCCGATCCTGATGGTGGGCCTGGGCGGTTGCGTCTTCGGCGGCTTGTCGAGCTTCCAGACCAGCTATGGCCCCGCCCGAGGCGTGGACTACTCACTGTTCTTCATTGGTTTCATGAGCGCGGCCATCGCCAGCCGGATGCTGATTGCCGGCATCGTGGTCAAACGCGATCCGTACTGGGCCGCGTGCCTGTTGTCGGGATTGATGATGGTGTCGATCCTGCTGTTCCTGTCGGTGGTGGATAGCAGCGCCAGCTACCTGCTGGCCGCCATGGCACTGGGCATCGGCTATGGCCTGACCTACTCGGTGATCAACGGCCAGGCAGCCAATGAAGCGCCACCGGGCCACACCTCGCAGGCATTGCTGCTGTTCAGCCTGTCCTACTTCATTGGCGTATTCGGCTTCCCGTGGCTGGCCGGACGGATCATCGTCGAAGCCGGAATCCAGGCATTGCTGCTAGGCGTGCTGGCGATCGCCACAGTGAACTGGCTGATCGCGCTTGGCCGCCTGGGCTGGAGCTACCGGCTTCGATCCCGGGCGGCTCAGGCCTGACACCGTTCGTCGATCACCCGGCACCAATCGCGGGCCAGGGCAGACCAATATCAGGTAGCGACTCTAACGAATGGAGGCGACATCATGATCAAGGTCCAACTCTCTGCCCTGGTCCTGGCCGGGCTGTTGTCCAGCGCGGCCATGGCCGGCTCCACCGGCCCCACCAACCCCGTGGAAGGC
>NZ_JBYSWT010000043.1:0-50715 GCF_058781435.1 Pseudomonas sp. FW507-12TSA | reverse complement strand
CCCCGCCCATGGACACCTTTGCGATGGACCGAACCCTGCGCCTCCTGCCGCTGTGCGGCCTGCTGTTGCCTTTATCCCTGCCAGCCCTGGCCGAACCTGCGGTGGACTGCGCCGCCCTGGGCGAAAAAGCCTCCCGGGAAGCCGGCGACTATCGCCCGCCCCTGGAGGCCAAGGTGATCGGCACCGGGCGCCTGCATTTTCACAGCGCCCCGCACGCGGCCTGCATGGACAAGAAGCTGTTCGTGATTCCCGGCGATGGCCTGACGGTGTACGCCGCCACCGAGGACGGTTGGGCCCAGGTCATGTACATCGCCAAGGATGGGGAGGACTACAGCGGCTGGGTCGAGGAGCAGCGCCTGAAACTGGGAGGGCACTACGGCGGCGCCCAACTGCCGGCCGACGCCAGCGCCCTGATCCAGCGCCACGAGGAATGCCAGCACTTCGCCGGCGAAGAGCCTTATGACGCCGAGCGCCGGGCCGAGCTTGAAAAGGCGGTGAAGGAGAGCTGCACCGGCGTGGATCGCCAACTGGCGACACTGCGCCAGCAATACAAGGACGACCCCGAGGTCCTCCAGGCCCTGGCGCCCCTGGAGAACCTGGAATAAGCAAAAACCGGCGCCTGGGCGCCGGTCGTCAGTAACCACGGAGCCACTCAATGGGTGGTTTCGACGCTGCCACGAACATGGCTGGGTGGCGTCGCTTCGCCTTCTGCCGCGACCGCCGGACCATCGGCCAGCAGCGGTACTTCCTTGCCCTCGGCATCATGCAGCTTGCCCCCGCTGAAATAGTCCCCCTCCCGCAGGCCGGCGATGTCCTGGAAACGCAGGCTGCGCTCGGTACCGGCGACGAACACCGACTGCTGGTCCGAGTTGCCAGTGGTGAAATGGTTGAACGCCAGGTTCAGCAGGATCGCCATGATCGCCGAGGAACTGATGCCCGAGTGGAATATCGTTGCGAACCAGCTGGGGAAATGATCATAGAAGCTCGGTGCGGCAATGGGGATCATGCCGAAACCGATGGAGGTAGCGACGATGATCAGGTTCATATTGTTGCGGTAGTCGACCTTGGACAAGGTTCGGATACCGCTGGCGGCCACGGTGCCGAACAGCACGATGCCGGCCCCGCCAAGCACCGAGGTCGGTACGGCGGCGATGACCCGCCCCATGAACGGCAACAGGCCGAGGATCACCAGGAACAGGCCACCAGTGGCCACCACGAAGCGACTCTTGATCCCGGTGACCGCTACCAGCCCGACGTTCTGGGCGAAGGCGCTCTGGGTGAAGGAGCCGAAGATCGGCGCGATCATGCTTGACAGCATGTCGGCCCGCAGGCCATTGCCCAGGCGCTTGGAGTCGACCTTGGTATGGATGATCTCCCCTACCGCGAGGATATCCGCCGAGGTTTCCACCAGGGTCACCATGACCACGATGCACATCGACAGGATCGCCGCGAGATGGAAGGTCGGCATGCCGAAATGGAACGGCGTGGGCAAGCCGAACATCGGCCCCTGGGTCACTCCGGAAAAGTCAGCCATGCCCAGGAACACCGCGACCACGGTGCCGATGACCATCGCCAGGAGAATCGAGAGTCGAGAGATCGCCGCACTGCCGACCTTGCTCAGCAGCAGCACCAGGACCAGGGTGACGGCAGCCAGGCCGATGTTCGACATGCTGCCAAAATCCGCCGAACGGCTATTGCCGCCCATGGCCCAACGCGCCGCCACGGGCATCAGCGTCAGGCCGATGGTGGTGATGACGATACCGGTGACCAGGGGCGGGAAGAACTTGGTGATGCGGGAAAACACCGGGGTGATCAGCAGCCCGATCAGGGACGCGGCGATCACCGCGCCGAGCACCGACTGGAAACCACCCTCGCCGCCACTGGTCACGATCGCCACCATGGTCGACACACCCGCGAAGGACACCCCCTGCACCAACGGCAGGCGGCAGCCGAAGAACGGTACCCCCAGGGTCTGCAGCAACGTGGCCAGCCCCCCGGCGAACAACGAGGCGGCGACCAGCAGGCCGATTTCCGCCGGCGCCAGGCCGGCAGCCTGGCCGATGATCAGCGGCACCGCGACGATGCCGCCATACATGGTCAGCACGTGTTGCAGGCCGTAGGCCATATTCGCGCCAACACCCAAGTTTTCGTCTTCGGGCCGCTGCTGTGAAACCTGAGGGGTAGTCATGGTTTGGGGTTCCCTGTTTTTGTTATGCGCACACTGTATGCAACATCAAAGAGAACTGTCCATAGAATTGTATACAGTTTATCCGCCAACTTTCCGGCGTCTTCGGCTCGCAAAACCATCGCCCAGGCTGCTGCTCGCGATCCTGTCGATGCCCCGGCCACACCGGGAAAAAGCCGTTGCAGAGCCCTCGCATCAGGGCCACCGAAACCCTGGGCAAGCAAAGTCATGGACTGGCCAGCCTCATCTGGCGGCTCAATAAAAAAGGGCCGATCCGACAAACGAATCAGCCCTTGGGCGCGATCGACCAACCTCTGAGGCAACGGCATCTGGATTCTGTACACAGTCGCGGCACATCACAGCGCGACGCCAGGTGCTGCTCAGCCCTGCGTCATGCGGGTACGACTTCGGCTTGCAGCAGTCGCTCCAGCACCTGCGGCAGATCTGGATGGTCCGGCAGGCGCAAGGCGAACTCCCCCTGCAGCAGACTCTTCAGTTCCTCGACCTCGGTGATCTGGCGGCGCTCGCTGGGCTGGCCCATGCGATGCAGGGCGTAGCTCTGGTTGTGCAGGGTATGGCGTACTCCCGGGCCGATCCGCGCCACCATCAGTTGGCCGAGAAACGGCGAGGCCGGATGAGTGGAGACGTACCAATTGCCCATTTCGTAATCCACTTCGCCCTGCACCTGAAGGTCGAACACGTACATCGCGCGCCATTCATCAGCGACCTTGGCCCGCAGGATGTAGCTGGCGTCACGCCGGATGATGCGATAAGGCTCATGGGGCGTGGCCTGCTCCTGCTCGGTATCGAGCAGCAAGGGCGCGGTCGGCACCATGCCGCCGAAACCCACATCGACGATATAGCGCCGGCCATCGAGTTGCAGCAGCGTCAGGCGATGACTGCGAGGCGTGAGCGCATCTTCCGGTCCCCCCATCACTACCCGTCCGGTGATGCCCCGGACCTCGTAGCCCAAGTGCTGCAGCAGCTCCAGGAAGAGCTGATTGAGCTCATAGCAGTAGCCGCCGCGCCCGTCCTGCAAGATCTTGCGCTCCACCGCCGCCAGGTCGATGGGTACCGGTGCATGCAGCAAGGTCGAGAGACTCTCGAAAGTGAACCGGCAGACATGGCGCAGCTGCAGCTCCTGCAGGGTTTCCAGGGTGGGCGCTGGCGCTCGGTCGTAGCCGAGACGGTGCAGGTAGAGGTCGAAGTTCATCAGGTGCGGCTGGCTCATGCACGGGTCCTTGATATGAGTGTCGCGCAGGGCTCCGGCAATCCGCGTGCCGATCCACTCGAGCAACGCCAGCCCCTGCATGTCGGGTTTATGTATAAGCCAGAACAGACACGGATCGACAATCGATTCGGCTGATATTTTTTATCGCATTGGTCCCGGATTGGCCCTTGCCAAGCCGTGTCCGGGGTCTTGTAATAGCCGACCGCCCAGCCCAGACCTGGAGAATCCCCCGCCATGCACCCACTGGAAGGCCCGCGGATCATCCTGCGCCCCCTGCAAGAGAGCGACGCCGACGCCCTGGTCGAAGCGGCCCGGGACGGCGAACTGTGGAACCTGCCCTTTACCGTGGTGCCCTCACCCAGCACGGTCGGCCACTATCTGGCCAGCGCCCTGGAGGGCCGCGCCGCCGGCAGCGTGCAGCCCTTCGCCACCCTGCTGCGCGCCACTGGCCAGGTCATCGGCTGCACACGGTTCTGGAAGATCGACCGGCACAACCGCAAGCTGGAAATCGGCAGTACCTGGATCGCCAGCCGCTGGCAGCGCAGCTTCGTCAATACCGAAGCCAAGTACCTGATGCTGCGCCATGCCTTCGAGGACATGGCCTGCGTGCGGGTGCAGTTCACCACCGACGAAATCAACCACAAGTCCCGCGCGGCGATCCTGCGCCTGGGCGCACAGCAGGAGGGCATAGTGCGCCACGAACGCATCATGCCCGATGGCCGCAAGCGCAACTCCGTGCGCTTCAGCATCATTGACGACGAATGGCCGGCGGTACGCCAGCACCTGGAGCAGTTGCTCGAGCGATCCGCCACCCACTGACTACCGGCAATCAACTACAAGGATGCAGTCATGCCCACCACCCTCACCTTTCGCCATGCTCGCCACGAGGACGCCCTGTGCCTCGGCGGCCTGGCCACCCAGGTCTTCTTCGATACCTACGCCCTGGATGGCATGCGTGCCGACCTGGCCGAGGAGGCCCTGAACGTCTACGCGCCGGAGCAGTTCCGCCAACGCCTGGCCGATCCCCGGCGAATCCTGCTGCTGGCCGAACGCGAGGGGCACCTGCAGGGGTTCGCCGAGCTCGCCGCCAGCGGCACCCGCCCGCCCCTGGAACAACTGGCCGACGGCATGGAACTGGTGCGCTTGTACGTCCAGCGCCATGCCCAGCGCCAAGGCATCGGCCAGGCCCTGCTGCGCCAGGCGGAAAACCTCGCCCGGGGACGTGGCGCCAGCTGCCTGTGGCTCTGCGCCTGGGAGGGCAACCAGCCGGCCCTGGCCTTCTACCTGGCCCAGGGCTATGACGCGGTGGGTGTCACGAGCTATGAGTTCGGCGGCAATAGCTATGGCAACCAGGTGTTCTGCAAGGCCTGGTAAGGCTCAGCGATCGGAACGCTGCAGTGGCTGGGCGGACAACGCCGAGACCCGGTTGCGCCCCGTGGCCTTGGCCTGATAAAGCGCCGCATCCGCCCGCTCGATGAACACCTCGGTACTGTCGCGGCCGCTAGGCACGAAGGCATAGCAACCCAGGCTGACCGTCACGCAACCGGCCGCCGAGCCGCTATGGGGAATGTTGTGCGCCATGACGCTCTGGCGGATCTGCTCGGCCATGGCCACCGCGCCGTGGATATCGGTATCGGGCAGCAACACCGCGAACTCCTCGCCACCGTAGCGCACCGCGAGGTCGGCCTGGCGCTGGCAGCAGGCTTGCAGCGCCTGGGCCACCTGCGTCAGGCAGTGGTCGCCGGCAACGTGGCCGTAGGTATCGTTGTAGCGCTTGAAGTAATCGATATCGACCATGATCAGGGCCAGCGGACTACTCTGCCGGGCCCCTCGGCCGAACTCGATCACCAGGGCCCGTTCGAACAAGCGCCGGTTGGCCAGGCCGGTCAGGCTGTCATGGGTGGCGATCACCTCCAGCGCCTCTTGTGCCTCGCGCAAGTCGGCCTCGATCCGTTCGTTGTTGCGCACCTGGTTGACGAAGACCCAGCCGAACAATCCGACTCCCAGCAACACCAGGGCGACGATGGCCGTCGACTGGTAGGCCGAGGCATACCAGCCCTTGAGAATCGAATCCTTGGAATTGGCGGCAGCCACCACCAACGGGTACGCCTGCAACTGGCGATAGCCATACAGGCGCGGCACTCCATCGACGATCGAGGTGATCATGGCATTGCCTGCCGGGGCTTCGGGCAGGTATTTGGAAAAGATCTCGCCCCGGGACAGCGAAGCCCCGACCTGGCGAGCCTCGAATGGCCGCCGGGCGATCAGGGTGCCATCGGAGAGCGCGAGGAACATCGCCCCCTGCTCGTCGATATTGAAGCTTTTGAAGAACTGGTCGAAGTAGGTCAGCTTGATGCCGGCCATCAACACGCCCTGGAAGTTCCCAGCCTCGTCGTTGATGCGGCGGGAAATCGGGATGATCCATTCGCCATTGGCACGACTGCGGATCGCCGGGCTGATATGGGCCTGCAACGAAGCGTTCTGCTGGTGGAAACGGAAGTAGTCACGATCGGCCACGTCCTTGCCATGGGGTGAATCGTTGAAAGAGCTGACTACCCACTGGCCCTGCCGGTCATAGAGGAATACCCCGCTGAGCTGACTCAGGGCCAGCACCCGCCGGGCGAAGATCTTCTGCAGCTGCTGACGTTGCTCCGCCCCCTCGCCCAGCGCCTCGATCCATTCGCAGAGGCTCATCAGCACCAGGTCGGCCTCCATGAAGGTGTCTTCAGCCTGCTGGGCCATGGCCTGGGTCAGGTTGGTGGAGTTGACCTCGGCCTGGGCCAGGTCATGGCGCCACGACTGCTCCAGTTGCAAGTACAGCAAGCCGCACAGGCAGAGGAAAACCATGGAGATGAAACCTACCGCCGCCTTGAGCAAGGGCAGGCGTTTCAAGGTGCCACCTGGGGCATTTACATCGTATATGGGGACAGGCAATGGGTCGTCCTGACGGGAAAAGGCGTGATTTGCGACGCAAATCCCTTTGTTGTTGTCTTGGCCGGCCCGGACACCGACATTGCGCACAGCCTCGGTGCCAGACACGCGACAACCGGCAGGGAGGCGAGCGGACCGGCACATCGAGGGTTATCGGCAGCACCGGGCAATGCCTGAAGCATAGAACGCCATGGCAGTATTTCCGACATGCGTCTTGGCCGATGGCCGCTGGGGTGGCGCAGTATCACACAACGTCCCCCATCCAATGCAGTCCTCCAAAACCAATCGGACACAAACTGACCGACCAGCCAAACAGCCACAGTCTGGAGATTTTTGCTGATGGCTCTTTACTATCATTCCCTTTATCAGAAAGAATCATTTCCCCACCTTCGATGTGGGAAATTCTGGTCTATAAACAATTCCAAAAATAACTGTACCGAACCCAACACATCGACCCATTTCCCCGCACCGCCTGATCGGGCAAATCGCGATGCTGGAATAGTTGACCGCCAAGGAGTGGAAGTTGACCAGGGGCATCACACTCGAGCGTTTCAGTTTCCGGCCCATGCGCCAGCAGCGGCTATGGCTCCTGATCGACCATCGCGCCATATCCGATTTGGGGGTATGCGCCCATGCGCACTGACCTGGCGATCAGGACCCAGGGCCTGGGTAAGTGCTACCAGATCTACGACCATCCCAGGGATCGCCTGCTGCAGATACTGTTACCCAACGGCAGGCAGCGTTATCGCTCGTTCTGGGCGGTCAAGGATGTCTCGCTGGAGGTGCGCAAAGGTGAGAGCCTGGGCATCATCGGCCGCAACGGCAGCGGTAAATCGACCCTGCTGCAATTGATCTGCGGCATCGTCAGCGCGTCCTCGGGCAGCGTGACCCGCCATGGACGAATCGCCGCCCTGCTGGAGCTGGGCTCGGGGTTCAACCCGGAGTTCACTGGCCGCGAGAATGTCTATCTCAACGCTGCGGTGTTGGGCCTCACTCGCGAGGAAACAGAAGCGCGCTTCGAAGAGATAGTGGCCTTCGCCAACATTGGCGAGTTCATCGACCAACCTACCAAGACCTATTCCAGCGGCATGCTGGTGCGCCTGGCGTTCGCCGTCTCGGTGTGCGTCGAACCGGACATCCTGATCGTCGACGAAGCTCTGGCCGTCGGCGATGCCTCGTTCCAGTTCAAGTGCCTGGAACGCCTCGAACGCCTGACCCACCAGGGCACCACGCTGTTGTTCGTGTCCCACGACATGAGCATGGTCAAGCGCTTCTGCAACCGGGTCCTGTACCTGCGCAACGGCGAAGTCCGGGCCAGTGGTGCACCTGAGGAAATGGCCGAACTCTATTTGCTGGATATGCGCGACGAGCAGCGACGCTGGGCCAGTGATGGTGCGATCCAGGTCACCAGCAAACCTGCACTCGCCCAAGACCAGGGCATCGCCTTCGGTACCCACGAAGGCCAGATCGCTTCGGCGCTGTTCAGTGCCACGGGGACCTCATACTGCAGCTTTGTCCATGGCGACCCGGTGGAGATCGAAGTCCAGGCCCTGGTCAGCGACCAGGTCGCACGTCCCAATCTCAGCCTGACTGTGCAGGAGGCACGGCTGCTGGTGGTCGCAGGAGCCAATGTGGCCTTGGCATGCCAGGCCCCGCAGCAAGGCTGGTGCAGCACCAGCACACGCTTGAAATTTGCCGCCAACCTGGCGCCCGGGCGCTATCACGTCACCCTCAAGCTGATGAATGGGGAAACCGAGGAGACGTCCCAACTGATCGAAAAACAGGTCGCGCCCCTGGCCTTCGATATCTTGCCGGGGGACAAGCATTTTCTCGGCCTCGTCGACCTGGATATCCGAACGGTCGAGCCGGAGCAGCCGAATATCGCCGGAGCAGCCCCCCGCTCAGCGGATAAACCTTGGCGGGTAGCGATCCTCGGCACCTTCGATGTTGCCAACTACGGCGACCTGCTGTTCCCCATCATCGCCGAGCGCGAACTGCAGTCGCGCCTGGGGGCAGTGCAACTGCGTCCCTTCTCTTATCACCAACGCCGCACCCCGCAGTGGCCCTACGACGTGACTTCAGTAAGCGAGCTGCCCGAGTTGGTGGACTCCCTGGATGGGGTGTTGATTGGCGGCGGCTTCATCGTTCGCTTCGACAAGTTGGTGGCCGTCGGCTACTACCCGCCAACCCCGCAGATCCATCACCCCACCGGTTACTGGCTGTCCCCTGCCCTGCTGGCCCTGCAACACGATGTGCCGCTGATCTGGAATGCCCCGGGCATGCATTGCAACGAGATCCCGTCCTGGGCCCGACCGCTGCTCCGACTGTCCCTTGAGCTCAGTCCCCATGTACGGGTACGCGACGCCCTGTCCCGGGAAGCCTTGTCGGCACTCAGCGAACAGGCACAGGTCGAGGTGCTGCCGGATACCGCCTTCGGCCTGGCCAACCTCATCGACCTGCAACAGCCCTCGGCCGAGTACCGCCAATTGTGCGAACAGGCCGGCCTGGGCCGTCGATACCTGGTGGTGCACACGATCGCCGGCCTGGAGAACTTCCTGCAATTGTGGAAAACCCAAGGTACCGACCTGGAGCAGTGGCAACTCTTGCTGCTGCCCATAGGTCCGGTGCTGGGCGACCATGAATCGATCCTCGGCGACGATCTGCCGCGAGCGGTGACCCTGCCCTACTGGCCAGAGCCACTGTTGCTGGCGGAAATTCTCGGACATGCCGAAGGCGTGATCGGCCACAGCTATCACCTGGCGATCAGCGCCCTGGCTTTCGGTGTCCCCATCTTCTGTTCGGCCAGTCTGCACACGGGCAAGTACACCGCCCTGCTCGACTACCAGGGCATCTACCCGCTGCCGAACGGCGAGCCCATTGCCCTGGAGTGGTTCCTCGAACGCCTGCGACGCCGGTCCCCCTGCCCTCGCCTGGAAGCGGCCAGGGAGCAGCTGCGCGAACACTGGGACAGGGTCGCCGAGCTGATCCGTCAAGGTCGCCGTCCTACCCGCCAATGGATGAACCGGCTCTGGCAAGACCTGCCCAACCTGCTGGAAGGTCAACAACAGGACTGGCGTGAGGAGTGTCTGCGCCAGCGCGCCGAACTCGATGAGCTGCGCCGGCAAATGCGACAGTTGCAACAGTTTCAGGAATGACAATGGCCCGCCACGGACCAGTCCCACGTCGAATGGGACTGGCCGTGGCCCCGGCTCCTTGCGTGGCACCGCAACACTGCGTCGCACATGACATGGATTCAAGGAGGAAGAACATGCTGCTGGACCTGAAGATGCTCGCCCACCAACCGTTGCACCAGCAGCCCTTTCGCTGGGGCCGGATCGATGGCCTGTACTCGGCCGATGATGCCGCCACGCTGGCGGCCAGCTACCCCCACGATGCGTTCAAGCGGGTATACGGCTATGGCGGGGAAAAGGACTACGAATACCAGGCAAGACAACTGGTGGAGTTGGGCACCGGACGTATAGTCCACGCCCAGGGCCTGAGTCCGAGCTGGTTGCAACTGGCCACCGAACTGACCCGGCCAGCCTATCGCCTGGCCTTGTCGATGCTGGCCGACATGGACCTGCGTACGGCGCCGATGGAGGTCAACGTCTTCCATTACGGCCCCCAGGCTTGCCTGGGCCCACACCTGGACCTGGACGACAAGCTGGTGACCCACATCCTCTACTTCAACGATACGTGGAGCGTCGAGGATGGCGGTTGCCTGAACATTCTGCGCTCGGCGGACCCGCAAGACGTCGTCGCGGTAATCCCGCCACTGGTGGGCAGCTCGGCGCTCCTGGTACGGAGCCAAAGCTCATGGCATGCGGTCTCGCCGGTGGTGGACAGTTGCCGGACCTCGCGACGCAGCATGACCGTGACCTTCTACCGACCCGGGTCGCAGAGCTCCATGTGGCCAGCGGATGACCAGACGCCCCTGCACACCTATGTGAGCCAGCATGAATAAGCCAGGATCGTCGCCAGTGCCAGCACAAGAACATGCCCAGGCGATCGTCGAGCGCGATGCCGCCCTGGCACATATCGAGCATATGCGGCGCTCGCGCTCCTGGCGCCTGACCCGCCCACTGCGGATGCTCCTGCAACTGCTGCGTCACGGGGCCGTCGGCAGTGGCAGCGAATATCCGCTCCCCATCGCGCCAGCCCCACGGTTGCTGCCAACCAGGCCTGCGCTCGAACCCTTGCCACCCCCTGTTGACGCGCAACCGACGACGCCGGACAGCCAGGGGCCATTCGACCTGCTGTGCTTTGCCAATATCGACTGGTCAGCCAGGTTCCAGCGCCCCCAGCAGTTGATGACGCAGTTCGCCGCCCATGGCTACCGGGTGTTCTATATCGTCCTGGCCCCCACGCCGGGACAGCCATATCAGGTACGGGAAGTGGCTCCGAGAGTCTACGAGGTGCACCTGCGCGGGCACTCATCCCAGGATCCCTACGCCACCTGCATCACCTCGGGCAACCTGCGCAGCAACCTCGAGGCCTTGCAGGACCTGGTCGCCGACTTCCGAATCAAGACTGCCGTGTCAGTGGTCCACCTGCCCTACTGGACTCGCCTGGCCTTGCACCTGCGTCAGGAGCGAGGTTGGCTGGTGCAGTACGACTGCATGGACGAATGGCAAGATTTCCCGAACATCGGCGCCCCGTTGCTGGCCGAGGAACAAGTGCTGGTGGAACAAGCCGACCTGGTCACCGTCACCGCTTCGGTGCTGTATGACAAATGGGCCAGCCGCTGCCACCGGTGCGTGCTGGTGCGCAACGGCGTGGACTTCGAATTCTTCGCCCGCCATTGCACGCCCAATGCCTTGCTCGCCGATCTGCCAGGGCCGGTGATTGGTTTCTATGGCGCACTGGCCGAATGGGTCGACCTGGAACTGATCGCGGCCATCGCCCGGCAACGGCCAAAATGGAACCTGGTGCTGGTCGGCGATGTATTCGTCAACGACCTCGCCGGCCTCGAGCGACTGCCCAACGTACACCTGACTGGGCGCCAGCCCTACACCCAGATGCCGCAGTACCTGTATCGGTTCGACGTCTGCATCATTCCGTTCCGCCTGTACAACGTGACCCATGCCGTGGACCCGGTGAAATTCTACGAATTCATCAGCGCCGGCAAGCCGGTAGTCTCTGTGCCGCTCCTGGAAATGCAGCTCTACGCGCCCTACCTGTACTTCGCCGAAGGAGCTCCAGGCTTCGTGACCCAGATCGAAAAGGCCCTGGAGGAAACCGACCCCCAGCGCTGGGAGCGGCGCATCGAACTGGCCAGGGCCAACGACTGGCGGCACCGCTTCGAGGGCACCCGCGACGCGCTGGTGGCCCTGTATCCGAAGGTCTCGGTGGTGGTCGTCACCTACAACAATGTCCAGCTGACCCGAGGCTGTGTCGACAGCCTGCTGG
Organism: Pseudomonas sp. FW507-12TSA; assembly: GCF_058781435.1. Taxonomy (NCBI): domain Bacteria; kingdom Pseudomonadati; phylum Pseudomonadota; class Gammaproteobacteria; order Pseudomonadales; family Pseudomonadaceae; genus Pseudomonas; species Pseudomonas sp. FW507-12TSA. Next base: position 38,959 of record NZ_JBYSWT010000043.1, on the reverse strand, counting down.
ATAACAGCGCCTATCCCAACCTCGAACTGATCATCGTCGACAACGCCTCCAGTGATGACACCCGTAACTATCTGCGCTACCTGGCCCGTACCGAGTCGCGGGTGAACATCGTGCTCAACCCGCGCAATCTCGGGTTCGCTGCCGCCAACAACCAAGGACTGCGGCGCGCCCAAGGCGATTACCTGGTACTGCTCAACAACGACACCGTGGTCCCCAGGGGTTGGCTGACGCCCCTGCTGCGCCACCTGGCCGACCCCGGGATCGGCCTGGTGGGGCCCACCACCAATGCGGTGGGCAACGAAGCCAAGGTCCGGATCGACTACCAGCGACTCGATGGCCTGGAAGATTTCGCCGACCGCCGCGCAAGCCAGTATCACGGGCGTTGCTTCGATATCCCGATGCTCGCCATGTTCTGCGTGGCATTGCGCCGCGAGGTGCTGGAGCAGGTGGGCTGGCTCGACGAGACCTTCGGCATCGGCATGTTCGAGGACGATGACTACAGCCGCCGGGTACAGACAGCGGGCTGGCGCACCGTATGCGCCGAGGACGCCTTCATCCATCACTACGGCCAGGCCTCGTTCAAGGCCCTGATCCCGACCGGCGAGTACCAGCGCTTGTGGGACAGGAACCAGGCCTATTTCGAAAGCAAGTGGGGCACCTGGAAGCCTCACAGCCCACGACACCGGGAAATGGAAGCGGACGCTCCGAAATCAAGGATCACCGACTGAACCCATCAATCGGCTCCAATCAGAACAAGAGGCCAAGCGTGCTGAAGAACATCATCAACAAACTCAGTGGACCGGTCGCGCCCTCCTCCACCGCTGTGGACAACGAAACCGAAGAGCAGCGGCGCAAGGCCCGGACCGCTGAACACTGGTCCCGGAACCAGGCTGGCTCGGACCCGTTTTCCGCAGACGTCTACTGGCGTGCGGTGCCGGCCATCCAGCGACGCCACCAGCAGAAGGCTACCGCAGGCAGCGGCCATGATTATTGGGTGTCCTACTGCCTGGACACCTTTTTCGGCGACCGCCTGCCCGTGGCCCGCATGCTCAGTGTCGGCTGCGGTACCGGGGACCTGGAGCGCGACCTGTACAACCTCAAGGCATTCCAGCACTGCGACGCCCTGGACATCGCGCCCGCGGCCCTGGACACCGCCAGGGCCCAAGCGGCATTCCTGGGCGCCGGGAGCATCGACTACCAGTTGCTCGATGTCGAGCGTACGGAGCTACCCAGCGCCCATTACGACGCGGTCTGGTTCAACGGCTCGATGCACCACATCCGTGAACTGGAAAGCGTCTGCGCCAATGTTCGCCAGGCGCTGAAGCCCGACGGCTGGCTGTTTCTCAACGAGTACGTCGGCGCCAATCACTTCGCCTTCGACGAAACCCAGTGCGCGGCCATCAGCCATGCCTTCGCCCTGATTCCGCCCTCGATGCGGTATTCCTTCGTCCAGGGTTCCTATGGCCAGGTGCAAAACCAGGTGCCACTGCCCGATCCACTGGAGGTGGTGAAGGTCGACCCTTCGGAAGCCGTGCGTTCCCAGGACATCCTGCGGGTGGTCCAGGAGCATTTCGATATCCGTGCCTTTAACCCTTGTGGCGGCACCCTGCTGCAATTCTTGCTGCATGGCATTGCCGGTAACTTCCGGGATGACGATCCGCAGGCAATGCGGATCCTGCAAATGCTCTTCGACATCGAGGACGGCTTGATCGAATCGGGCACGCTGCACAGCGATTTCGTGATCGTCGCCGCGACTCCGAAACCCTGGGACACCAGCCGTTGAGATCGTCCGTGACGAGAGCCTGGTAATGAGCCAACCCACAGCCGAGCTGCTCAAGCACCTGCGCAGTGCCTACCAGCGCTTGCCGCTACCGACGCCGGCCAAGGCCCTGGTTCGACGCTTGTACCGTAGCGCCTGGCTGCCAGCCTGGCGCGCGCTGCGCCGCTACCAGCAGGCAAATCGGCCGTTCGTCCCGGCGCCAGGCGTGGTACCGGCAGCACCGACGCAATTGCCCGACTATCTGGTGTGGGGCGCCATCGACTGGGATTTGCGTTATCAACGCCCACAACAGTTGGCCCATGGCCTGAGCCTTGCAGGGCGGCGGGTGTTCTATATCGCAGCCAGCCTGGAAGACGACCTGCGTGATGGCTTCAGCGTACGCTCCTTGGATCGCCAGGGCCGGCTGTTCGAGGTACAGCTGTTCGCCTGCAAGGCGCCGGTGATCTACCAGGCCCCGCCCGATGCCGGGACGATCCGGCAGCTGTGCCGCAGCCTGGGTGAGTTCCTCGGCTGGGTGGACGCACCAAGGGTGGTTTCGCTGGTCCAGCACCCGTTCTGGTTTCCGGTAGCCAGGCTGCTGCCCAACAATCGCCTGGTCTATGACTGCATGGACCATCATCAGGGCTTCGGCAACAACGCCCTTGGATTGCTGCCACTGGAGCGGCAACTGCTGGACGAAGCGCAGCTGACCCTGTTCGCCTCGGCGTGGCTCGCGCAACACTGGAAGCAACAGTGTCCGCCCCTTGCCGATAGCCCACAGGCCCTGCTACGCAACGCTGCCGACTTCGAGTATTTCTCCAAGGCTCCCCGTCACTGCCACCGGGACCCAAGCGGTCGCAAGGTGATCGGTTATTACGGGGCGCTGGCCGAGTGGTTCGACGTGCACCTGGTATCGACCATCGCCCAGGCCTTCGCCGATTGCACGGTGCTGTTGATCGGCGCAGACACGGCAAAGGTCGGCTCACGACTGCGCAGCCACGCCAATGTCAGGCTGGCCGGCGAAATCCCCTATGCACAACTGTCCGCCTATCTGCATGCGTTCGACGTGTGCATCCTGCCATTTCGGATCCAGGCGCTGACCCTGGCCACCAACCCGGTGAAGGTCTATGAGTACCTGAGCGCAGGCAAGCCGGTAGTCGCGGTGGACCTGCCCGAACTGCATGAATTTACCCCTTTGGTGAGAATCGCCGGGGATGCGCAGTCCTTCATCACCGCCATAGCCCAAGCCCTGGACGAGCCCGAACCGGCCGAGGCGGCTCGGCAACGCCAGGACTTCGCCCGGCAACAGACCTGGACCCACAGAGTACGAGCGCTGCTGGCCCTGGCCGAGAGGTCCCCGCCACAACCGTTGATCAGCGTGATCGTGGTGACGTGCAATAACCTCGCCTTCACCCGTGACTGCCTGGCCAGCCTGGACGCCGATCCTTCGGGCCGGGAACTGGAGCTCATCGTCGTCGACAATGCCTCCAGCGATGGCAGCGTCGAGTTCCTGCGACAGTGGGCCGCCAGCGGCGGGCACCAGCTGATCCTCAATACCAGAAACCTGGGCTTCGCCGCCGCCAACAACCTGGGCCTGGCCAAAGCCCGGGGCGAGTACCTGGCACTGCTCAATAACGATACCCAGGTCACCTGCGGCTGGGCCCAGAGCCTGCGCCGGCACCTGCAACGCAATCCCGGGGTTGGCCTGGTCGGGCCGGTGACTAACAACATCGGCAACGAGGCCAGGATCGACATCGGCTACCGGACCCTCGGGCACATGCCTGCTCGTGCTCGACAATACACCTGGCGCCACATCGGCCAATTGGTGCCCTGCGCTACCCTGGGTTTCTTCGCCGTGATGCTGTCGCGCTCGACCTACCTGCGCGTTGGCCCGCTGGACGAGGCCTTCGGACTGGGATTCTTCGAAGATGACGATTATTGCCGACGGGTGGAGCAGATCGGGTTGTCTTGTGCTTTCGCCGAGGACGTGTTCATCCACCACCACTTGTCCGCGTCGTTCGATCGGATGCCCGAAGGCCAACGCCAGCAACTGTTCAATCGCAACAAGGCGCTTTACGAAGCCAAGTGGGAACGCTCCTGGGTACCCCATGTGTCCCGGGAGAAATCATGAGGCTGGTCTACCTTTCGCCCGTCAGTTGGCACAGTTTTGCCCAGCGTCCCCATGAACTGGTCCGCCAATTTCATGCGGCGACCCAGGCCCAGGTGCTATGGATCGAACCTTATCCCACACGCCTGCCGGGAATCAGCGACCTGTTCGGCCAACGCCCGCCCCAAGGGCCGCATGAGCCGCAGCCCGCCTGGCTGACACTGGCCAGTCCGCGGGCCCTGCCGATAGAGCCGCTGCCCGGATCGGGTTGGTTGAACAGCCTGCTCTGGCGCGATCTGGTGCGCCAGGTGCGAGATTTCGCCCAGGGCACCACGCTGCTGGGTATAGGCAAGCCCTCCAGGCTGGCCCTGCAGTTGTTGCGCGAGCCGGTTTTCGACAGCAGCTTCTACGATGTCATGGATAACGTACCGGCCTTCTACCGAGGCTGGTCGCGCCGTACCATGCGCCGCCACCAACATGAAACCGCCCGGGCCGTGGACATCACCCTGGCTTCCTGCTCGGCTTTGCAGCGCTATTGGCAAGGACAAAGGGTCCACACGCAATTGCTGCTCAATGCCTGCGCCACCGAACGCTTGCCAGCCCTGGGGCTGCGTCGCTCCGGTAGCGCGGTGGCTGCGCCCGTATTCGGTTATGTCGGAACCTTGGCCAAATGGTTCGACTGGGATTTCGTGCAGGCTCTGGCGCTGGCCTTTCCTGATGCCGAAGTACGTTTGATCGGCCCTCGATATGGCGCTGCGCCAACCTCCCTGGCGACCAACATCCGTCTTTTGCCGGCGCTGTCCCACGCCGATGCGCTGCAAGCCATGACCGAATTCGCTGTCGGGCTGATCCCCTTCAAGCGCAACGATCTCACTCGCTTCGTCGATCCGATCAAGTATTACGAGTACCGGGCGCTGGGTTTGCCGGTGGTCAGCAGTGCGTTCGGAGAAATGACCAGCCGCCGGGATGTTTCGGGAGTATTCCTCTGCGAAAATACAGCGGATATTCCCTGGCTCATGGAGCAGGCACTGGCCTTTCGCGAACCACTGGACGATACCCTGCTGTTTCGAGAAGCCAATTCATGGACGAAACGCTTCGAACTGGCGCACCCGGCGATCTTCCAGTGAGCGAGGCTGGTCCTGGCCAAGGCACCGTCGTGACCAGGCATGGTGAAGGCTGGTATCGATTGTAGATGGGGGAAGGCCTACCAGCGCTTGTAACGCTCGCCCAAGCCCTTGCGCAGGCAAGGCAAGGCGAAACGCGCCCAGGCACCGGAGCTGCCAGGCGCGAATGGACTGGCGATACGGCGCTCTCTGCAAAGCTGGCTGACTGGGCTCGGAGCAGGTGCCCAGGGCTGATACTTCTGGGCGATGCGTATCGGAACTAGAGCTTGCGATCCTGGCAATCGATCACACTGGCGTCGGTGATGATGTTCTTGCTGTCGGTATACAGGGTGATGCTGCAGAAGTAGTCCAGCACGGTCTGGTTCTCGTAGTACCCCGTCTTGCGATAGACGGCCTCGCTGCTCACCGGCATCACACCGCTGACACCCTGGCCGCCGACACCAACCAAGGTCTCGCGCTGGCCGACATACTCGGTACCGGTCTGTACGAACACCTTGTCGGGCCCCAAGTGGGTCTGCACCCGGTTCCAGGCATAGAAACCACCACTGCCGTAGGATGAAGGCCCCATGCCCTGGTCGGGTTTGCCGAACAACTCGAAGGCTTTCTTGGCCGGTTGGCCAATCAACCGTTGCGCGGCGAGCTTGACCTCATTGTCCTGGTTGCTGGTTTTGCCAGGCACGGCGCAGGCCGTAAGAGCCAGGACGGCGATGGCGAGGCTGGCGAGCTTGATCGAAGGCATGACATTCACTCCATGTGCATGTGGCGTAGGGGAAAACCTCGGAACTTTGGCTCAGCCACAACGCCGCGTCCATGCTAGCCAATTGCCGTTAGCGTATATCGAGAATGGGCTTGATCGCTTGTCCGTTGCCAGCGCCTGTCTGGATCGCGGGTCTTCGGGGAATGAACGTGCATGGGGTATTTTGTCGAACCGCTCAACACCAAGGAAATCCATGTTCAGCTCGCTCATAGCAAATGGTAAGCCAGCAACGCCTGATGGCCCGGAGCTGATCGCCCCCTGGTGGAGCTTCACCAAGACAGTCCTGGCGGCGACCGCCCTGTCGTTGGTACGTGACGGGCTGTTGCAGCTGGACGCCCCTGTTCCCGAGCGAGCCTTCACATTACGCCAGCTACTACGACATGAAGCAGGTCTGGCCGACTATGGCGAGCTGGCGGAGTATCACGCCGCCGTAGCCAACAATGAACCAGCTTGGCCAGCGGCGGAAATGCTGCAACGCCTTGACGGGGCTCGACTCCGATACGCTCCGGGCACCCATTGGCGATACTCGAACCTTGGCTATCTGTTGGTGGGCAGGCTGATTGAGCGGGTGACCGACCTTGAACTGGGCGATGCGGTGACTCAACGCGTACTGGCGCCCCTGGGAGTGACGAATGTCCGTTTCGCTAAAACAGCAGCGGACCTACAGGCAACGGCAGCAGGAAACACGTCGAACTATGACCCCGCCTGGGTCTATCACGGCCTGCTGATCGGGCCGATTTCGCAAGCGGCGCTATTGTTGGATCGCTTGCTCTGCGGGCAGCTGTTCTCAGCGAACCTGCTTCAGGAAATGCAGACAGTTCGAACATTGGGCGGCCCGATTCCAGGGCGACCATGGATCGAGGCCGGCTATGGCCTGGGTCTTATGCAGGGCTCAATCGAGGGCGGTTTCTTGCTTGGCGGGCACACAGGCTGCGGACCAGGCAGCGTGATCGCGGTTTATCGAATCGGCGATGGCAACACATCGGCTTGCTGCGCCGCTTTTGCAGCAGGCGCCAGCGAAGGCACGGTAGAAACCCTGGTGGCTGAACGACTGGTACAGGTCCTACGACGAGAGTGCTGAATCGAAGCCTGTGCAGCTTGCCTGCCTGCGTATCCGGGCCTGGACAAGCTGTTTACAGGCGAAGACCTGGCTCTCTTGGTAAACTTGCAGTCCATTTCGTTTGATGCGGATCCGAGCGGTATAGCTCAGCTTCCCATCTGCCAGTTTTCTTGCCCGGATAGTCGCCATATCCGACGTGCTACGTACCAGCCCCGGAAGGGATCCTCGTACTACAGAAGGCCAAGAAACGCCCCAAAACACACCGGAAACACGTAGAGCAAAATGGTCCAGAATTCAGCTACAACCCCAGTAAACTCAAGCCCTACGCTGTCCCGGCGGTTTAGCGTTGCACCGATGATGGATCGGGCACATCATCAATAAAAATACTTAAATTTCAGATAGTTAAATACATCAGCATCTTTGCTGTAGCAAAAATTAAGCAGAGAAGCGTAAGCACCGGCAATTTGATCAAGTTTCGATCAGAGTATGTCCAATAAAAGAAACGCCAGACTGGTACCAGACGCTCATCAATCTCAAGATCCCACCAAGTGAACACCTACCCCTCTACCTCTCTCCCCCACCTCAAAAAATAGCCGATCCTCTGCATCTCGATTTCTGCTGATGCGGGCTGATGCAGGCTGAGGAAGGGGGAATGAGCAGCGGCCTGGCCTGAAAAGTGCCAACATGGATACTAGGAGAACAAGACTGAAGGGATGTATGGCTTTCGGATGATGCCGAGCCGGCTCTTTCCTTTTGCTCTTCCGCTCTACCCGGCACTAATGCTAATTTGCCCCCTCATCCAACGGACGGAAGCTACATGAATATCGCGCAAAGCTTGGGCTTAACAGGCAATCCTTTCGAACACTACAACGCTGAAAAGGAACCCAACATTGCTGCCTATGCGGTCCGGCCTCCCTACCTAGAAACGATTTCACAGCGCTCCCATGGGCTGAGCTCTTTCATCTTGTTTGGCGACCGTGGAGCAGGTAAAAGTGCAACTCGGCTAACTGTATATAAAGAGGCCTGGGAAGCTGCCTCCAAAAACTTTCTGGCCGACCAACCTTTTATTGTCAACCTTACTGACTACGCACAGATTCTTCCTAAATTCAAACGTGGCCAACTGACAGATAAAGATATATGTTCTCTGGCAGGATTTTTCATTATTGAGCAGTTGTTTGCCTGGCTTTCATCTCTTGAGGATGAGGATAGAGAGACACGCTTAAAAGAACTAGACAAGCACGACAATGCTTTGATTCTAGCCTTGCTTGAGGCCATATATTTATCCGTTCCGGAAATGGACAGAGTAACTTCCACATCGGAAGCTTTCATATTACTTGGTAGTGCCTGGAGTACTAAAAGCAAAATTTGGATTAAAAAACGTTGGGGTTCCGTCAGCTCTGTCTTCTCGGAAGCCATACAGGCTTTCATAAGAAATAAAGTTGATGAAAAATTAGATATTCAAGCTCCAACTGAACAAATTTTAGCAAGCTTGATGGGAGAGTCCTCGAATACTGCAAAGGCAATCCTTACTAAACTGGTTGAACTTTGCAGAATTTTCGGATTCTCTGGCGTATGCGTTCTTGTAGATAAGCTTGACGAGACTAGCGAAACAGACAATTCGGTTGAAGCAACTGCGCGCTTACTTCACCCTCTTCTAGCCAACATCCAGCTACTGGAGGTTGATGGTTTTTCATGGTTGTTCTTTGTATGGCGCAAGGTCGAAGATCACTTCAATGAAAAACTTAAGATTCGCCTCGACAAAATTGCCAATGCCAAAATTGCTTGGACAGCAGAACAGTTAAAACAAATGCTAGACCGAAGAATAGAATTCTTTTCAAAGGGTAGCATTGAATTCTCGGGGATTTTTGAGAAAAGTCTTGATACATCCGCCATCTTCAGTAGTTTGAGCCAGCTATCATTGGGCTCACCACGTGAACTGATCCGTTTAATGGATACATTATTCCGTGAGCATGATGCCCGGGGTGAAGAAGCGCCGCCAAGAATTGATCAGATTTCTGTTGAGCGAGCTCAAGACAAGTACGCTAATGACACCATTCAAACATGGTACAAGAAAGACACGCTGCATCAACTATACCGCCTTGGCAAAACATCTTTCTTGAATAAAGATGTGCAGTTCACGTTCAAAATTGGGTCTCAAGGGGCAAGAAATAAAATTACTAAATGGACAGATGCAGGTCTGGTTCGTCAAAGCGGAGCGATCCCCGGCGAATCTGGAGGCAAGCCATCATTTTTGTATGAAGTCTCCGACCCAAGGGTGGTTCGCATCATCGAGCGTCGATTAGATAAATTAGTTGGAGCGCAACTGGAGACCACGACCAGTATCAAGGATGAAGACTATATCCCTAATGATATTGAATCGGATGAGACAATCACTCTATAGCTTCAGATAAATTGCATAGAATTAATCACATGCCGATTGTGCTCGGGTATTAACGCAAAAAGCCCCACAGTCCCGAAGAACAAGGGCTGTAGGGCTTTTTCGAAGCAGCTGGATATAGGCTTGCTTGGCATTAGATGGCATTGATTGGCGTACAGATTGCCCCATTTTTGCCCCACAGCCCCGCCTCCCTTGTCAGCAACCAGTTCGGCAACTGCAAACCAGGGTAGTGAGGATAGGGATTCGAACCCCTTCCTGTTGACCAGTAGGCCGGTGCAGGCCCGAATTTACAGGATATTGAGCCTTCATGAACAGCCTAAAACGGACTACAGCGGCCCCCGTTTTGCCCTAAATTTGCCCTAAAATATCTCAGCATTGTTCAATTGCGTAATTACACGAGCTTCACCAGAACAGGGTGGCCTTTACCGGCAGAAATCAGCCCTTAGCTGCCCTTGGCGAAGGGCAGCTATGGGCCACAAGCAGACAAACGAAGGCGGGGGTTATCGACCACCTGCTGCTTGCTTCTAATAGATTCAGGCGCAGATGGTGACCTACGAAGGCTAGTACAAAAGCCTCAGCATTGCCGAGGCTTTCATCAGACCTACCGAGCAGATGAGCAAGCTCACTCAGATCTCAAGATGTTGTTTTGCTCCATCAAGTGTCGTTCTTGATCCTGCTCCAAGTGCGGGTTCGTACACGCTCCAGCTTCAATGGCAGAGTTTCCAGGGGAAACAGGTTGTCCATGACTGACTGCGGTGGATACAACATTGGGTCGTTGCGCAAATGTTCATCAACTAGCGCAGTGGCAGCCTGATTTCCGTTTGGGTAGCCGACGTAGTTGGAGTTCTTGGCGATGATCTCAGGGCGCAGCATGTAGTCGATAAATTTGTAGGCAGGCTGCGGATTGGGGGCGTCCTTGAGGACCACCAGGGTGTTGATCCACAGGGGCGCGCCCTCGCGCGGGATGCTGTAGGCCAGGTTGACGCCGTTGTGGGCGTTCTCGGCGTTGAGCTTGGCGCTGTAGACCGATCCACCCCAGCCCACCACGACGCAGATATCACCATTGGCAAGGTCGGTGCCGAACTTCGCAGAGTTGAAATAGCGAATGTAGGGACGGATCTCGTGCAGCAGCGCCTCAGCCCGCTGGTAGTCGTCTGGGTTCTTGCTGTTGCTGGGCAGCCCCAGGTAATGCAGGGCGATGGGGATGATCTCGACCGGCGCATCGAGCATGGCAACGCCGCACTGGCTGAGCTTGGCGATGTTGTCCTTCTTAAAGATCAGATCCCAGGAGTCGACCGGCGCGTTGTTGCCGAGCAGTTCGCGGACCTTGTCGATGTTGTAGCCGATGCCTGTGGTGCCCCACATGTAGGGAATCGAGTAGCGGTTACCGGGATCGTTGACCTCCAGTTTGCGCATCATGTTCGGGGCCAGGTGGGACCAGTTGGCGAGCTGCGAGCGATCCAGCTCCTGCAGCAGCCCGGCTTTAGCAAAGTTGGGCAGCAGATCGTCCGACACCACCACCACGTCATAGCCGCTGCGCCCGGCCATGAGCTTGCTTTCCATCACTTCGGCGTCATCGAACACATCGAGGATGGGGGCGATGCCGGTTTCCTGCTTGAACTCTCTAGGCGTTTCCGGGGCAATGAAGTCGGACCAGTTATACAGATGCACGCTGGGCGTATCTGCTTGCGCGTGACCCAGGCCGGAGAGCAAACCGACCAGGCTGAGGGTGAGCAAAGGTTTGCAATGCATGGTGATTCCTTGACGTGTTCTTATTCGAGGACCTGAGGATCAGGCGCGTGAGGGAATCAGCAGCTCGCGACGGCCGTCGGCATGGCGACAGTGTTCGCTGGGTAGGGTGAAGCGTCGGTCGACCTGGTAGTCGTAAAGCTGGCGAGCGCTGGCGATGCGCGTCATGTCCAGACGCAGGCTATGCCTACACTCTTCCTGGCCCGCCTCGAACAGCAGGTGGCCAAAGGGATCTACCACGGTGCTACCGCCAGCAAAGGTCAGCTCGTCGATACCTGGGCCTACCCGGTTCACCATGGCGGCGAATACCTGGTTTTCCTGTGCGCGCGCGGCCACCGCAGTGCGGTGTACGTAGCCATAGGGCTGCATGTTGCCGTCCGTGATCAGAAGTAGCTCGGCACCCAGTTCGGCGAGGGCGCGAGCGCTCTCTGGGAACTCGCAGTCGTAGCAGATCAGTAGGCCGATACGCACGCCGCGCCACTCCACCGTGGTGTAGCGATCGCCGGCCTTCACCAGCTCGCCTTCACCGACCCACAGGTGGGTCTTGCGGTAGCTCAGGGCGATGCCGTCCGGGGTGATGAGTACGCTAGTGTTGTAGTAGTGGCCTTGGTCGTTCTCGATCAAGCCGACCACCACGGCGATATCGCGCTCGCGTACCGCCTGCTGAAGCGTGCTCAGGCTCGGACCATTCAGTGGCTCGGCCAGGCTGGCGAGGTTGTGCGGACTGGGGAAACCGGTGATCAGCGACTCAGGAAAAATCAGAATGTCGGTGTCGTCCTGGCAGGAGGCAATGGCTTCCAGCGTGCGCTGCAGGTTGTAGGCAGTATCACCATCGCGGCCGGCCATTTGTACGAGCTCGAGTTTCATAAGCAAACCTTGTTGTTATGCGATTAGGCGTGGGCTCCGGAACACCATGACTTTCCGGAGGGGAGATGTAAGTATGTGTTTTCATTTTGAATTTCATATAACCCGGATTAGCTAACCCAGGGAGTATTAGACATGGGGCTGACGCTGCAGGATCTGGCGTGGCACCGCGCTGTCGGTCAGCTGATCGAGCGCCTCGATCACCCAGGCTTCTGGCTGGCATTGAGTCGCCTGCTGCAGGACTACGTGCCGGCCGACAGCTGGGTCGTCCTGCTGTTCAGCCAGGGTCGCCCCCGGGTATTTGCCGAGAGCCCATATAAGGGTGAGAGCAGCGATCCACTGTACTGCGACTACCTCAAGGGCCTGTATCTGCTCGACCCGTTCTACATCGCCTGTCGCGAGCACCCCGGCAGCGGCCTGGTGCGTCTGGCCGAAGTAGCTCCCGAGTGTTTCGAGCAAACCGACTACTACCGCCTGTACTTCACCCACAACGTGGTCGCCGACGAGGTGCAATTCAATGTTCAGTTGAATGCGGACAGCACCCTTTGCCTGTCTCTGGGCAGCAAGCTCCGCTTCACCCCCGAGCAGATCGCCCTGTTGGAATTGATCCGCCCTTGGCTAATCGCCTTGATGCGCCAGCGCATGGCCTTCGAACCAGAGCCTGCAGAACCCGTGGCCGAGCAGATGGCGCAGGAGGCTGGAATGGAGATGTTCATGCAGCGCCTAGGCGCAGCGCTGACGATGCGCGAAGTGGATGTGGTTCGCTTGATGCTGGCCGGCTGCTCAAACAAGGAAGTCGCGCGCAAGCTGGATATCTCTACCGAGACGGTGAAGGTTCACCGACGGCATCTCTACGCCAAACTCAACATCAAGTCGCAGCCTGAACTGTTCGCGCTGTTCATAAAGGCTCAGGGCTCGCTCAGCGCAACATCAACCTGAACCCTACCTGACCGTGCCTGCTAGGCCCATAAGTTTAGTTTGTCAGCGTACAGTGCCCGCTACTTTCGGCCGAGAGAGACCTCCGGTCACAGGCCGCTACTGGCCGTTAGCTGTCTTAGCGAAAAGCAGCTACTGGCCCAAAGGAGACGAACATACGCCGATTGTGCTCGGGTATTAATGCAAAAAGCCCTACAACCCCGAAGAACAAGGGCTGTAGGGCTTTTTCAAAGCAGCTGGATATAAGGTCACTTGGCATTAAATGGCATTGATTGGCGTACAGATTGCCCCATTTTTGCCCCACAGGCCCGCCTCCCTTGTCAACAATCAGTTCGGCAACTGCAAACCAAGGTAGCGAGGATAGGGATTCGCCCCCCTTTCTATATCAACACAGGCCGCTACAGCCAGCAAAACCAGCATACCTAATGAGCTTTTGACTGCCTACTGCGACCCGTAGCGACCCATAATTTGCCCTATTTTTGCCCTAAAACTCCCAGTTTCATGATTAGAAAAGCATGTCACTTAACCGGCTTCACTCCCCCACGTCGCCCTAAACCGAAACCGACGCGATATAGATCTGGCAGGTTCACCCTTCCATCCTTCATCGTTTCAAAGATACCCAATCGCTCTAGGTCACTACGCACCCCGGCCCATCCTCTTTCAGCATGCTGAGGTGGAAGCCTTTGGTCTGATAGACCGGAGAGTCCCGAAGGAAATTGCAATTTCCACCGTTCTTCAACAATGTCAAAAGCACAAGGAACAGATGCGCCCCGAAGAGGATCCATAATCCTAGGAACCCATGGATAGTCCTCAGCCATTTCGGAAACTCTTATCTCAGACGCTTTCTGAACGCCGCGCTTAATACTCTCGTAATGAAGCGCCTGTTCGTGGTCCGGATATTTTTCTAAAGAGTCCTCTGCCGCCTGGCGTATGGCGGCAAGGAAAGATCGAGGAGAAGTCCGCCCCCGTCCATCAGCGAGATGACTTACAGCCCAGATATAGGGCACCCCCCGACGACGGTCACGTCCCATCCACGGCCCCGCGAGAGCCTCAAATAACTCACGTTGCTTAACGCTCTCTCGCTTTACCTCTTCAGCTACAAACCAAACTTGATTATCTGATCGCGGGGCACGTCCAATTACGCCTGTATACAGGGCGCGCAGATTTGAGCCGTCATTTCCGGCAGCGTTACAAAGTGTCTGCCATAACAAGCCATGTAAATCGTGCGATGCCCACGTCAGCTCAGCCTTTGTAGCAAGCAATTTTGATGCGTCTGGAAAATCGGTGATAGTTCGATCAGATTGATCTTCTCGTAAAAAAACTTTGGCATGAAGGCGCGAGTAAGACTTTAACCACAGTACAACTCTTAGTAGATCCCTAACAATCCGATCCATCATCCCCCAATCGTTACTGGTACGATCCAAAGCATCGAAAACTATGAGAGCAGATTTACTCTTACCAGCCAGCAAGCCGTTAGTATCCTGAACAATCCTAGCTAAACTCTCAGGCTTATCTCTAACCCATTCTACTGTATCCTTCCAGCTACCGTCTGGAATTACAACTGGATTAATTTTAGCGAGCCAACGAACAACAACACCTTTCCATATTTCAAAAGGGGTAAACCCAGTATGGATTAGCTGCGCAAAAACCTCCATATCGGGAAACGAATCGATATCTGGAGCAACGCCAAAGCCCACGTGAACATCGGTAAACTCAAGTTCCTTAACAGCCTTACCGAGAGCTTCACGCAATAGTGGCGCGCGGAGCGCCGCGGTCCAAAAAGATTTCCCTACTCCCCTTGCACCTACTACCAAATTGCATTCAAGCCTCAATGCTTTTACATGGCCAAGAGGCATATACAAGTGCCGCAAATCAGGCGCTTCCCCGTGACTCGAAGTTGTCAGAGGAATCGCTTGAACAAGAGACTCTTTAATCTGTACCTTTGAAATCACGAGCAATCCTCATCCTGAACAGCATTCGAAACGCCTTGTATTACCTGGCCAAAAACAGCAGAGACTTCATTAGCATCGATGCCATCTAACCTTGAGTGGATTACCCTTAAAGAGTTGAAGCCTCGGTTCCAACGAATTGCCCAAGCATAGTGAGGACCTCCCTCGTCGGCAGTGTCGAAACTCCAGGTTTCCTCCGTAGCTGCACTGCCAGCTGGCACTTCGTCATAGAGCTCATCTGCGAATAAACTCCATGCCTCTTCACGTAAGCCTATTGTATATTCAATCCCATCTAACTCCGGAATCAAGGCTCCCACGACCTGAAGGCGCTCTCTGATTTCTCGAACAACCCCTGTTGTCCGCCAATGACGAAATAGAATCCGATAGCCAGACCAAGTTTGGTCTCCATCCAATGCAAACAGGAGAACCAAATTTGCACCTAAATCAGTAACACATGCAGATGCTACCTCATCAATTCCCGCTCTAGAGTCCACCAAAATCACATCGGGTGACCAACGCTTCTCTAATAGTGAGATAAGTCGTTGAAGTCTCTGGGACCAAGACTCTTGACCGGTAGCCGATACTTTCGGCATCCAAGCCCGCCCCAATTTAGCGACATATTCACCAGACTCAGCGCCATGAGCAGGCACGACAAAAATATCGCCGTCATGTGATAAACCACTAGACGCCACCATACTGTCAAACACCTCGTCTCCATTATCGACGAGGTCTTCAACCAACCAATCAGTAATACCATACCGGGGGCGACGATCTACAGGCAGCAAAGAAGTAGAGAGACCTGGCGATTCAAGATCTAGATCTAATACTAAGACTCGCTTCCCACTCTGCGCTAGCGACCAAGCACTCGCTGCTATTGCTGTAGAACGCCCAACCCCACCCTTGATGGAAAAAAATACAACTCTAGGAGCGTCAGTCGAGGGAGGAGCAATTGTCGACCAGTTACCTTGAGTTGCTAACCGATCAATCAACGAAACACCAGGAATGCCCTCTAAGGGGAATATCGGCGCACCAAATGAAACATTTTCTAAGTCTGACTCGAACAATACTGCTTGTGGAGGTGGAAATGCTCGACCTCCAAGCGCATCAAATATTTGTTTCGATATGATTGCGAGAGTATCCAAAACACCCTGATCACTTTGCCACTTTGCAGAAATGATCAGTCGAATCCTTCCATTCAAGTCTCTGTTTACGTAGACGGGCGCCGTCTGACGAAAAAACTCAGAATGGTGAGAAAAAATGTTCTGCAACTCGGGGATAAGCCGGTCAAATGTAATCATATCAATCCCTCCAGCCGGGCCTTTCTAACCAAAGCCGCGACAGCTCCAGCAGCAGCTCTATGAGCATCAACCCTCGGCTGCAAAATTTCGCCGCTATGGACGTATCTCTGAGGCGCCCCCCAATCTTGGAAGGGATTCTGGCTCGGGAGTGCGTAATTTGCGCCATGAACCGAATTAGCCCGATAGGTATCGTAACGACCCCACACTTTATCAGCATGCACACGGTCGTCAGTCCCTTTCGGCGAACCGTCTTGCTTAATCACCATGCCAAAATGGAGCATGAGTGTTTTGAGGCCGCACTCCGCAGCGAAGCCGAAGAGCTGGTCGGAATTAGCCAAACGTGACGCCAAAAATAGCATTTCTGCATCAACCATGTGCCTTTGATGGGCGTCTAAAAAATCTGCATTCATGTATTGCTATCCATCCTTAGAGCTCCGATAAGCAAACATCGGTAAAAGATCGTCAGATACTGACGCTTAACTGCGTGAATGTGATTATGCAATTATGCACTGTCGCTAGCCGGGTAGCCACGCTGCAGCCAATAACTGCACGTGAGGATTGGGTTATGGGGTATTTTCATATCCCATCTACCCGCTCCTTTTCACTTCATTGAAATCACCTCTTTGATGTAGTCCTGGCACGCCGCCAGGGCGATCAATCCCTGGTCACCGTCGCCGGCGATGGCGACAATTCGTTGAGCAGCCGCTGGGTCAAGTTCGGCTCTCGCCGCTCCATGAACCATGCCGCAGGTGCCGGCGGTGGCTGGCAACCCACCGCCACCACCCGAGGCGGCGGTGTTGAGTAGGACTGACAGCCGGAAATCAGCAGTAGCCAGCTGGCTGCGCAGGCGAGCCTGTTTCGCTTGTTCATCGCGCAATTCCTTGTAGTGGGTTTCGTCATTCGTTTGCAGGCGGTCCTCGAGCGCACGGCGGGCGTCCTGCTGCTCGCCCTGCCAGTTGATCACCGCCGTAGCGGCCTGCTCTCGGTCCGTGCTGTACGCCTCGGCTTGCTCGGCCAGGGCCTTGCCGTAGGCGTTGGCCTGCCAGGTCCATGCGCTCCAGCCGCCCAGGACGAGCCCCAGCACCAGGACCAGGACCAGGGCTGGCAACAACCAGCCAGAACCCTTCACGCCAGCACCTTAAGGGCACGCTCATACAGCGCCTGGCGATCCGCCAGGCCGTTGGTGCCGCCGTTGATGCGCTTGGTGATGGTGAGAAAGTCGCCCTTGTCTGCCAGGGTATTCAGGCCGGCCTTCTGCCAGAACCACCCAGCAGACAGCGCGGCATAGACCGGGTTTTCTAGCAGCTCGGGGGTATTGAGCAGTCGCGAGTCACCAAACAGCGCTTCGCTGCACGCTTCATAGTTAGCCCGGCCGGTGACCTGAATAAGGCCCCGCCCCCGGTACTTCTGGCCGTCGCCATCGGCCTGCGGGGTATTGCCCAGCCGAGCGGCCAGGGTGCCGGTGTCGTACTTGCTCAGGTATTGATCGTTGCCCAGCTCGCGCACGTACAGCAACTGGCCGGACTCATGGCCGATCTGAGCGATGAACGCCGCGATTCGCAGCCGGGTGATGATCGCGTACTTGCTCATGGCCGCGTTGAGCCCAGGAACAAAAACGCCGGCTTTAGCGCCGGCGTTGGGGAGGATTTGCAGCAGCTGCTGCACTGTGATCGTCATGCGTGGTTTCTCCAGTGGTGATGGGTTACAGCTGCTCGACTCGCAGCGGCTTGGTGGCTTTCTTTTTCTTGCCCTTGGTTTTCGCCTTGCCCTTCTTGCCGCCGTTGCATTCGACGGTGGTACTCCAGCCCGATTGGGTAAACACCTGCTCGACCGAGTCGACCAGGTATTCACCATCCAGCCCAACCTTGAAGCCCTGGGCGTTGATCATGCGTTCTGCGAACAGGTCGGTACGCCCGGGCATCTCCAGGCGCACGCCGGCGGTGCTGCGGTTGAATGCCGCCAGCCGGGCCTTGGCGGCCTGCTCTGCGGCGGATTTGTTGGGGTAGATATGACGGTCGGTATGCACCGGTGGCAGGCCATCCGGGGAGTCGTCGTTGCCCAGGTCGACCACCCGCAGCTTGCCGCTCTTCTTGTCCTGGTGCTTGGCCTGAACGGCCTTATGCGTGCTGCGATCGCCGAGGCGAAACTGGTAGCGGCTCACGTCGCGACGGGTGATGGTGACCATACCCAAGACCTTGCCGCTTGCGCTCTGTCCACCCTGGCGCGGCAACGTCAATAACTTGCCATCAGCCACCTTGGCCGTGCAGTCGTACTGCTTGGCCAGGCGGGTAATGAAGTTGTAGTCGGACTCGTTCAACTGGTCGATCCGGGGCACCTTTGTTGTGACCGGGCACACCGGCTGCCAGCCATTGCGTGCTGCGATGTCACGCACGATCTGTTGCAGCGGCACATCCTCCCAGCTGCCGCTGCGAGTGGTCTTACCGCTGCCACGCATATCGCTGGCCTTGCCCCGTATCTCAATGGTGTCCGGCGGACCGCTGACCACCACGTCATCCACGGTATAGCGCCCGAGCCGGGCCAGGGCCTGGCCACTGTAGCCCATGAACACCTCGATAGTGGCGCCGCGGCTGGGCAGCGCCACGGCCTGGGCCCGGTCATCGATGCGCAATTCGAACTCGTCCGACTCCATGCCCGGCTTGTCCGACGTGCGCAAGGTCACCAGGCGGTCATTGATCAGCGCTGTGATGTCATGGCCATCCGCTACAATTCGAAAAACAGGTGTCATGTAATATATTCCCTCCAAAAATCATGAAGCCACCGGGACCTCGGAGCCCCGCGTGTTAGGAAGAAAGAAAGCAATGAAAAGGATTGTTGGGATAACGCTTTGCCTGGTGGCCGCCTACTTCGTACAAGCCGAGCACAAGTTACGAGTCATGAACCTTGGCGACGATCCCCCACCCAGCGCCGGGTCCATTGAACGCGGAAAGCAATACGTGGCCGCCCAAGATGAGGTAGCGAAAATTAAGCCCGAGGAAGCTCGCGAATTCCTTAAGCGCCTCAATGAGACGGTAGAACATGGCCAGACTCTCGCGCTGACAGGAGCCATGAACAACCAGCAAGCAAGCGAACAGGCACTTGCGCTGAAAAGGCTACAAGACGAAAGCGACCGCTACGGGGCTCTCTTTACGCCCTACGCAAAATGCCGCACAGCTGCTATAGACGCAGCATCCTCTTGGCAAGGCATGATTCTTAAGGATGCTCGACGGTACTCCGAAAACTACGCCGCCTACCAAGTGGCCGCACGGCAATGCGCTAACGCAGCGGACTAATCCCATAGCAGCACCTGAGCATCGACCGCCGCCGGCAGATCCGGCAGCACGATCAGCACCCCAGCCCGGAACGGCTGGGGTTCATCGCCCAGCCCTTGGTTGGCATCCAGCACCGCCTCCACACTGCCGTTCAGGTGGCCATAGAACTGATAGCAAATCGTGTCGAGCAGATCCCCGCTAGACGTTCTGCAAGTCGTCGCCATAGCTCACGAACTCCAATGAAAAGCCTTGTTTGCGCGGCACGCCGCCGGCCAGTAGATGGCTCTGTTCTTCCTCAAGGCTTGTCAGACACCAGGTGCCCAGGACCTCGCCGTAACCGGTGGTGAGGCTCAACGGCTGGAGCCGCCGGCCAATGCTGCGCAACTTCTGCAACTGGCCGAGGCCGGCCTTGAAGCCGGGGAAAACCGCGCCCTTGAGGGTGATTTTGTCGTCCCCCTGCCCCACAGCCTGCTGGGCAATGCTGCGCGTCAGACGCTCCTGACCCGCCCAGCGAAACGCCGTCTGCCGGCGCAGTTCGTCGAAGGCGGCCGTGTCCAGGTTGAAGTAGTAGGGCTGCGCACCAGGGCGCAGCGGATGAATGATCAGCAAATGCGGGAACGGCTTCACCGCTGCCGCCGGCATGCCCAGACCGCCGAGCGCACCACTCGGGAAGATGCTGCCCAGGGAGGGGCTGACCTGGACGCCGATACGGTTGATCGCAGCCCCCGCCCGGGCTGTCTGCTCCTGCAAACTGCCCAGGCGTTGCTGGATCTGCCCCGCAGCAGACACGGCCTGGCTGTAGCCGGCCGCGACCTGGCCCACGACCGATTGCGCAGCAGTGATGCCGCGCAAGGTCCGTTGCAACTTCGCGCCGATCTCCGGGCCCACGAACGGCACATTCTCCAGCTCGGACGCAGCCCCCGTAATATCGCCGATAGCCCCGTTCAACGGGGTCAACATGCCGTCTGCGCTGGTGCGCCCGGCCTCCCCGGCGGCGACCAGGGAGTGGAGCCCCGATTGCAATTGTTCCATGTAAGCCATGGGATCTCCTAAACATGTGGTTCGTCCGACAGCTGTCGAGCAGCGGCCTGGCGGCTGTATTCGTCGAACTGTAAACGCAGGTGGGGGGTCAGCTCCCGGGCCAACTGCGCCGGGTCCTTAACATCACCCTGGACCGTGACCGATAGCGCCGGGGCGAAGCTGAATTGCTGGTCGACCTTCGGCGGCAATGGTTTCGCCAACTCAGGCGGCTTGATCATCGCCGGCGTTGCGACTGGCGACGCTGTCCCCGCCATCGAGCGCACCACCTGCCCCATCATGGGTTTAGCTGCCTCGGGGGCCTTGAGCATCAGCGGCGACTGGCCAGCCTTGAAGGACTTGGCAATATCGCCCAGGACCGGCGGGATGTTCTTGCCGGCATCGCGTATCATCAGCGGGCCGGCGTCCGGCAGTCGCTTAAGCGAGTCGTCACCACCGAACAGCGCCTTACCAGCTTTTGCGCCCAGGGCATCACCACCCCAATAGCCGAGGGCACCACCCACCGCGGCCCCTACAGCCCCGCCGATGGCCGTGCCGAGCCCTGGCACAATCGAGCCAATGGCAGCCCCTGCCGCCAACCCCGCCTTGGTGCCGAGCATGGCACCGGCTAATCCACCGGCGGCACCGCCATAGCCTTCTGCTTTTTCGTCCTTGGTCTTGGCGTTCTGGTAGGTGTCCGCGACCTTGAATCCAGCCCCCAGCGCCGACAGCACGCCGCCACCTTTCACCCAGGGCGACATGCCCTTGACCAGGCCGCCTACGCTCTTCAATGCCGAAACGCCCAGACTGGTGGCACCCTTCAATGCCGCGCCACCCAGCCGCGCCGTGCGGCCCAGCACGCCCGGCCGGAATGCAGAGCGCAACGCACGCCCGGCCCGACCGAGCCGGCCACGTACACCGCCGCCCGCCTTGCCGCCCCTAGCGCCTTTTCCGCCCGTCTTGTCGCGGCCGCCGTCGAGGTCGTAATCGCCGCCCAGGCCGCCGGCGTTGGTGACGAACACCCGCTGGATCACATTCGGGTTACCCATCAGCGAACCCCGAGCAACGTTGAACAGCCCCTTGCCCATCTTGAACATGCTGAATGCTGAACCCAGGGCGACCAATGCCGCTCCTACACCCACCACCCCCGCGACCACACCCGGCATCTTTTCCGTAAGCCCGGTCAACGACATGGCCACCGTTCGAACACCCTTGGCCACCGCATCCGTTGCCGGCCGCAGCGCATCACCCACCGCACGCATGCCATCGTTAATTGCCTGGACGGTTTCGGTCCAAAGCTGGGCAGACGTCTCGCGGCGCTCGGCCAGGTTCTGGTCGAGGATGCCCTTGCCGTTGAGCGAGTTCTTTTTCTGCTGCTCGTACAGCTCCCGGTTCTGCGAGTAGGCCAGCAGGGCCATCTTGACCTGCATGTCCGCGAACAGGTTGCCGGTACGCAACGACTCCTCCAGCGCGATCAACTGCGCCTTGGCCGCCGCCGGATCGGCTTCCTTGCTGATCTTGGCCTGGGCTTCCTGCATTTTCGCGGCCTTCGCCGGGTCCGTGGCCTTGATGTATCGCATGGCCAGTTCAAAGGTCGATTCAAAGGTCGACTTTCCGCCTTGAATCCCCGTGTTCAGCGACGCTTGGTAATCAATGCCAACGTCCTTGTAGGCCTTCACGACATCTTCCGCCCCCGATTTGGACATCCAGTTCATCAGGTTGTTGGCCGCCTCGTCCGCACTGCCGGCAGTCTTCATCTGCACTTGCAGCATCGAGCCCAACTGCACCACCGCATCCATGCCAAACAACTGGGTGTTACCCATGTTGGCCAGCAGCTTGGGAAACCAGCGCGCCATATCGGACGCCTCGAAACTGCCCGACTGGCCCTGCACGGCGATAGCCTCCAGCGCCTTTTCCATGATTTTCGGATCGTTGATCTGGGCGTTCTGCTGCAACGCAAAAATCATTTTCGCCGTCTCTTCACCGCCCGAACCCTGACCTACCGCGAACTTTGCAGCGAGCGGCGCATAGGACAGCGCCTTGTCCAGCTCCAGGCCAGCAGCCACCAACTGGTTCACCAGGTCCGCCACATCGTTTCGACCCATGCCGGTCTGCTGGGACGTCTCGATGATCGTCCGTGTCATCTGCTGCTCTTCGGGCTTGTTCGCAATACCAGCCTTGATCGCGATATCCCGAATGATCGCCTGATAGTCAGCACTGATCTTTGTCGGGATCGCTACAGCAGCAGTCCCGGCCACGGCCTGGCCAATGCTCGACTTGAACCCTTCCTTGCCCTGCTGGATCTGCTGGTGCCCCTTGAGCTGCAAATCTGCGCCCTTGGCCACCCGACCGAGGGCCTGGTATTCCTGGCGCAGCTTGCCGACCTGAACGCCCTGCTTTTGCAGGCTGCTTAGATTGCGCTCCAGCTTGCTCAGCAGGCCGGCCGCCGAGGCGGCGCCGCTGTCGTGGGCTCGCTTCCATTCGTCCCGCAGGCGCATGGTTTCGCCGATCGTGCTTTTCAGCACCTTGGCCTTGCTGCCCTGCTCTTCCAGCTTCTTGATGCTGTTTCCAACGGTCTTGAAGGCCGCGCCGACTGTTGCACTCACGGCGCCGCCGATCACCAGACCCAGCGAAATATTGCGTGCCATCTGACCTCCTATGCCCCGTGAGGCTCAATCCGTGAGCCACCAGACCATGTCGGAAAAGCGCATGGTCATAATCTCCTCGGCAGAAAAATGCAGCTCGCTGGCGAGCCGCTTTGCCGCCATCTTCAACACCGCCGGGTCAAAGTTCGTCGTCTTGCACCAGGCGAAAATAGCCGGCCTGCAAACGCTGGTAGTCCTTGAGGGTCATGCCCTCCAGGTCCTTGCTGCCTACCTGGGCCAGGCTGGCGAACAGCGCCAGCTCGCGTTGTTCGTCATCACCGCCGGCGGCGGTGTTCGCTGCGCGCACGTCGCGCACGGTGGGGGCACGCAGGGTGACCGTGTCGCACCGCACGCCGTTCAGCTCGACAGCCTTGGTCAGGGTCACCACGACGCTATCGGGGGTCAGGTTCATCCAGGCCGGGGTTTTCTTTACTTGAGTCATGAGGGTTTTCCTTACAGGCCCAGGGCCGAACGTTGGGCGGCGAGTTGGTCGACGCCGTTGATCACACGCTTCATGCCCAGGGCATCAATCTCGTAGATCAGGCGCCCGTCGACCTCCAGCTTGTAGTAGGTCAAGGCCACGTTGTGCTTGATCTCGGCCTTGTCGCCCGCCTTCCAGTCACCCATGTCGACCTCTTTCAACAGGCCACGAAGGGTAACGATCACCGCCGTGGTCTTGCCCTTGAGGCCCTTGAAGGCACCACGGAACACACCGTTGAACGCGGTCCCATCCGACAGGCCGAACATGCGCAGCGACTCGCGGCGCACGCCGGTGGTGGTGAAGCCGGCTTCTTGCTTCTCCATGCCCATGTCCAGTTCCACCGGCAGATCCATGCCGCCGGCCCGGTGTTCCTCGGTCTTAAGGGTGAGCTTGGGCAGGGTCAGGCTCGGCACGTCGCCTTGAAAGCTAATGCCGTCGACGAACAGGTTCATGTTCGCCAGGGTTTCGGGAATCATTGCCATTGCTGCAGCTCCTTAAGCGGCTTTATCGAGGACTTCGGTCAGCCACTGGTTGGTGACTTCGACGCGGAAATTCGGGTTCTCGGCGGGGGGTACGTCGGTAAAGCGGATGTTCCAGTACACCTTGCCCTGTTCCAGTTGGCTGGCGGTGTTCAACTCCGGATCTGCGTAGACCTCGAAATTGATAATCGCCCCCTGGTTCTTGAGGTCGCGCATGAAGGCTTGCAGGCCCTCGGTGACGTCCTTCACATAGGTGGCCGTGATCGACCGATCCACCGCCCACTTGTGGCCGTAGAGAATCGCGTCCATGACGATGTCCATGGTTCGCACGCGGGTGACGAACGCCCATTTGGGGTCACTGGACAGCGTGCGGTTGCCCCACAGGCGGAAGCCGGCGTCACGAATGATGGTGGTGATATTGGCGTTGTTCAGCAGGTTGGCGCGGCAGGTCTCGTCGCCGTCCAGGAACTCAACAGGCCGGCCTGTGCCGGTGATGCCTACGAACTCCTTGTTAGAAGGCGAGGCCCAGAAGCCGTACTCGCTATCGGTCCAGGCGAACAGGCCCGCGACCCAGGCCGAGGCCGGCGCATCGACCGTGGCGCTCGCCTGGCCATCCCAATACTGAACACCCGGATCAACCAGGTAAGCGCGCTTGGCGCCAAAGTTCTTGGCGTACTCCATGGCCGCCTCGTCGGTGGTGCTGGGCCCGTCGATGATGGCCAGGCCGCGCAGCTTGTCGCCCAGGGCCACCAGGGCCGTACCGACCCCCTGGGTGGCACTGTGCTTGGGCGCCACCAGCAGGCGCGGCTGGGCGTTGAAACGGCTCTTGCCGTCCAGCAGCGCCTGCAAGCCAGTACGCTTGCCGCTGGCCAGGACCCCGCCGATGATGGCTGAGGTTTGCTGCGCCGCGTCTGCGACCTTGGCCACACCACAGGCGACGATCACCGCCTTGGCACGCTGATAGATGGCCTGGCACGCTTTGGTGATCGCCGCATCCGGGCCCCAGGCCGCAATGGCCTCACGCTCGCTGGTGATCAGCAGCAGATCGTTGGCCTTGGCGCTGACGCCCGGGCCCTCGGTGAAGGTGTCCACCAGGCCGATGATCGAGGACGTAGGCAGCGCGATGGTGCGCGCGCCGGTGTCCACGTTGGTGACGGTGACGCCGTGGAAAAAGCTCATAGAGTCTCCAGAAATGACAAGGCCCCGCATGTGCGAGGCCGTGGGTGGAACGGGCGCCGAAGCGCTGGAATGAAAACGCCCCGACAGTGCGGGGCGTTTATGGCGTGGGCTCAGGCGCTGGTGGCCAGCTAACTGCTCGAGGGAAGCCCGGCTGCTGGTCAACGCGGTTGACTGCCACCCGGTACTGTTTCCACTTCTTCAGTTCTGCTTCTTCTGCTGTTGTTGCATCGCCAAGATCAACCGCATCTTGCAGCGGACTGATCCTGATAGCCGCATCACCCAGCAACTGATCGCGCTTAGCGAATGCTTGGACCTTTTGTCCCTCGGTCTGTGCAGCAGCGTCTAGCTTCCACTCCCCCTCCTTCCAAAAGTGGTAGGGCCCAGGTCGTGGCATTGACGTTAGCCCCTCAGGCAATTCTCCGAATTTCTCCCACTGAACTGGCTGCCCCGTATCCGTCTGGTAAACCGTTCCGCGCAGGTCGGGCAGAAGGCTCCAAATCTCCTTCCCGCCAGGAATGTGGACGGCCGCGAATCCCTTTTCAGCTATCGGTGGAGCTTCAGTAAACGCCATTCCTGGTATCAGCCAATTGCCAGGCACCATGGGGTCAGGGTCAGCATAAGACTGGCCGATATACTCACCTGTGAAAACATGGGCTTGGTACACCTTTGGCGGTTCTTTCTCAGACATGTTTCACCTCAGTTCAGTATTTAATGCAGGCTAGAAAAGCGATATTCACCGGTCGAGTCTCTTTACCAACTCGCGGCTCGCCATTTATTCCATCTGAAATGGCGCCGCCAGTCCGAGGAGCTGTATTAATCCCGCCACCACTAGAAGCCCCACCGATTCCAGGCGCGTAGACAGTAAAACCGGAAGAACCTGGTGGCATGCTCTGTGCGGTCCCTTGTAGCTGATCCCACTGAAAACTATTGAGCGCTCGGCCCGGATCAAGTGCGCGCCCTTCATCTAGCCCGCGCACGAAGACGCCACGCCAGTCCGGGAGATTGAATGTCGTAGAACCATCCCCTGCGCCGTGTGTTGTTCCGATCCGCGCAAACAACCTTGGATAAGCTGAACGACTGACTGCCGTACCGTTTGCGCGCAGAAAACCAGTAGGCGGCTCGGGGAACGGGAAGTGCACAATGGCCCCGGTCATATCACAGTTGCCGGTGTGCAATATCGTGTGAGCGACGCCGCCCATACTCCAGCCGCCAATTTTGAGTTGGCTGTCGGTGTCCAACCCAAGGTGAACCCCATAAATCCCGGGACGATGAAAGCTAATCACTGCGGCACCGTTACCATTTCCGCGAACTTCAAGCCCGCTAGCATCGCCGCTTATGCCACCAATAGTGCCTGTGGCAGCACTCATACATTTGGGGCTTTCTCCTGATCCCAATATCTGGCCTTTTTTGATGTAGTCGGCAGGATTGAAGTCTGATGACGTCCAGAAGTCCCCAATATAGGTATTATCAACAGTAAGTTTAAGTCTAGGGGACTGATCAGTTGACCAACCAATTTTAACTGTATTGCTGCCCTGTCCGTGCCCTGTTCCTTGCTGAACCGGCGTAAAACCAAGCTTTTGCTGGAGGTTTCCAGGATTGAGATTTCCGGAGCTCCATATCTCTTGCCACGCCTGAAGAGATCCATTCACACATCCCCGGAACCACGCCCGGCTGTCGCCCGTCGCCACTGCAAGCTGAGTCCAGTTTCCGGTGGGCTGGTCATAGGAGATGTGGAGAACAGTCCCGTACGTGGACCCCGACGGGCGGTTTGCAGTTGAAGCATGAAAACTGTTCAGCCCCGAAGAACTGACCGTGTCGAGATTGTTTGAAGACGGGACCGCTTGAGCTTCAATACCGCCCGCGAGCTTTTTCATCGCGTCGGTGATGCCGTACCCGGCGAGCGTTGTGGCCTTGGCGGCTTTCCCCGCGAGGGCGTTTGTCATCGTCGTTGCAAAGTTCGGATCATTGCCAAGCGCATCCGCAAGCTCTTTCAACGTGTCGAGTGCGCCGGGCGCGGCTGCAACAAGCGCGGCCACCGCTTGATTGATCGCCGCCGACGTTTCCGGCTTGGTGAAAGCATCGGTGATGCCATAGCCAGCCAGTGTGGTGGGGTTAGCGCCACTGACAACAATGCCGCGCTTGTCGATGGTCACCTGCCGGTAAGTGCCTGGTGTTTTGTTTGCTGGCAGCGCCGTGGCCAGTGAATCGTCGACATATTGCCGAGTTGCCAGCACCACCGCCGGATCGATCTTGAGCACGATCTGCGCGGTATTCGACACGATAAAATTCATGCGAATGATCTGGGTCTTGCCTGTGCCTTGGGCCAGCAGTGGCTTGAAACTCGGTGCGCAGTTGGCCACCGCCACCAGGTCGCCCGCCGCGTCATACAAGCCGATCTCGCGAATCCAGCGCCCGCCAACATCCGATGGAATCACCTGCTCGGTGATGATCAGGTTCGGGTTGGCCGGATCGGTGCGAACCTGGTTGACCGGCGCCCGGCGCCATTCGTTGATCAGCTTGGTCTGAGCCCGATCTGGCACGGGGTCGGTGCCGTTGGCATCCCCCACCGCCATATCCTTGAAGGTCCAGGGAATGCCCAGGGCGGTGGCGTTGGCCTGTTTCGCCTCCCCTACCGCCGTGAGAATGGCGAAGAACTGACTGTTAGAATCGATCATGGGTACACATCCAAAGTGTCTATTTCGTCAATGCACACAACCTGGCCATAACGGCCGGTCACTTCGATATCGCGAGGAGTCGGCGGATAGATGTCGATCACCTCGCCCTGGTCGACGTAGGCGCCGAACCTGATGGTTCCTGATGTTTCCAGGCTGATGGCCAGGCCCGTCATGTGGCGACTGACCGGCTTGGCGTCATCGATCAAGCGCGTAAGCTCGGCATACATCGCTTCGGTGATACCGGTATCCAGCACCCCGACCTTCAGGGCGAAGGTGGCCGGCGGCCCCTGGGGAACCGTCTGCCACCATTCGATCACCTCGATCAGGTAGCCCAACGGTTCCACAGCACGGCGCAGCGCACCGATGGTGCCCTTGCGCGCATGGATGAAGAACGATGCGCGTATGGCGTTGCGCTTGACCGTCTCGGACCAGCCCGGGTCCCAGCGATCCACCGACCACGCCCAGGCCAACTGCGGCAGCAGGTGGGCCGGGCAGGTCGCGGGGTTGTAGAGCGTGCGCAGGATCTGCGCGACCTCCCCAGGCCGGGCCCCTGCGCTTTCCATGGCCCGTTCCAGCGGCGTGCTGTTGATCGGCAGTAGGCTGGTCATATCAGCCCCCCAGCGTGACGCTGTAGCCGGTGCAATACGCCGCCTGGGCCCGCGTCGGGGAGATATCGCGCCAGTTGCTCAGGTCAACCCGGGCCACGCCGGCAACGTGCAGCTGGGCATCGATCGCCGAGCGGGCGACCTCCAACCCCAGGCGCCGACGCGGATTAATCCAGGCCGCCAGCTTGCGCCGGGCCTCGGCCAGCGCGGCATCGCTTTCCGGCCCGGGGCCTTTCATGTACAGCACCGCATCGATGCGATAGGGCAGCACCTGCGCGCTCTGCACCGTGACCCGGTCCCCCAGCGGCCGCACGTTTTCATCATTAAGGGCCGCTGCGACTGTCGCCAGCAGCTCGGCGCTGGCTTTCCCGTCATCGTCGAGGCTCAACACCGTGACCGTGACACAGGCCGGCGCCGGGCTTTCGGCTTCGGCATCCGCCACCAGCGCCGAGGCATTGCGGGCATGCAGGATGTAGCTGTTGCGCGGACCCGCCGTGGTCAGGCCCTCGTAGGCCAGCTGGACGCGCTCGCGCAAGGCGTCGTCGGACTCCTTGACCTCTTCCACCGGTGGCACTGCCTGGGGATCGGCCGGGCGGATCACAAGGCGGGACAAATTGACGTTGGCCGCCAACTGGTCCAGGTCGCTCCCCTGGGCATGGGCCAGCAACAGGGCCTTGGCCGCGTCGTTGATCCGGGCCCGCAGTTGCAGATCCCCGTAAGCCGACAGCTCCAGTTGCTTGGTCACCGGGTCGCTCTCAAGGTCCGCCGTCCAGGCTTCCCCCATGTGCTGACGAAACATCGCCAGCTTGCCCTGGTACAGCGCCTCGAAATCCAGGGGCTCCAGCACCTGCGGCGCCGGCAGGGCCGACAAGTCCAATATGCTCATGCCGTCACCTCCAATATCGCGCTATCCCCCAGGTACTGGCCCACCAGCTGAAAGCTGATCTGGCCCCCCACTACCGCCACCACCTGCACACGTTCCAGCTTCAAGCGCGGCTCCCAGCGCAACAGCGCCCGGGCCACCTCGGCCTGGACGGCGCTTTTCCAGCCGCCAGTGACGGGCAAGTCGACGTAGCGGCGCAGGTCGCTGCCGTACTCCGGGCGCATCCGCCGGCTGCCCAGCGGCGTGGTCAGGATGTCCTCGATGGACTGCCGCACATGCTCAAGGCCCGACAGCGGCTGGCCCGTTCGGCGATCCATTCCGATCATCGCGTCACCCCTGCGGCTGTAGGTCCGAATGCGAGCGCAGGAAGTCCAGCGCCACCTGGTCGCCCGGCCCGGCCGTTACCTGGCCTTGCTTCACCGCCAGTTGCCGGCCATCCGGTAGGATCAGCACGCGGGAGGTATAGAGGGTGTCGCGGAACACCGAAGCGCCGGGCGCGGCCGGCTCCCCGCCGGGTTGCTCGGCGGGTTTCTTGGTTATGGTCATGTTTGCTCCAGGCGAAGAAAAGCCCGCGATGGCGGGCTGCTGGTTACTGAGGCACCGCGGTCGATCCACCGCCGGGCAGCACGCCCGAATGGGTATGAGTCGAACCGACGTTGACCCCGTTGTGTTTCAGGCTCGCGCCGTTGATTTGTACGTCACCGTTCAAGGTGATTTGCCCGGTCAGGGTGATGCTGCTGGCCTTGCCGGTGATCGCGCTATCGGTGATCACCGCCGAGCTACCGCCGACCTGGATGGTCACGGTGCCGCTGGGCAAGCTGATGCTGTAGCTCTTGGCCTGCCAGTCGTAGACCAGCGAGCCGCCATCGTCGAAGCGCCACACTTCGACGTGGTCGCGGTTGTCCGGCTGGGCTCCAGCGTTGCCGTACAGCCCCGGCACGAAGGTCCCCTGGGCCGGCTCGCCGCTGGGGCTGATCAAGGCCCCCTGCTCGCCCAGGCTCGGCACCCGCCAGTGCCGGGCCTTGCCGGCGGCCTGGCTGTGCCAACGCACCCAGGCGCTGGTCCAGCCGGCACCATCAGACACCCGCACCATGGCGGCGGCCAGATCGACCGCGACCACGCTACAGGGAATGATCAGGCCGGCGATCATGCGGTCATGCGCTGCTGCAACGTAGCTCATGCCATCTCCTCCGGCCCCAGGTAGCCGTCCTTGTGACCCGGGCCGGTATCAGGGCTGAACCCAAACACCAGCGTTCCAGGTGGCTGGTCTGGCCATGGCCATTCCTCAAGGCCGAGGTAAAAGCCCTGGGTCCATTCCACAGTCCAGATTGTGTAGCCGTCCAGCTCGGGCCGCGTCCAATCCTGGCCGGACCGGACAAACTGCGCAGGCTCTACGGGCTGACCCCAGGTCTGCATGCGTAGCAAAACCGCAAGCTGCGAGGCAATGAACAGCGCCTGCCGTTCAGATTGAGGTTGCTCAGCTCCCACCATCACCCGCGCTTCAAAGCGGGCTTCCAGCGCCGTCTCGCCGGTCAGCGGATCGGTTCCAGGCTCCAACTCGTTCAGCTCAACAATCACGGCTGGAAGTGCCATGCGCCCCAGCAGATCAGGCATCACTGCTACATCAAACAGGCCGGGAATAGCCTCGCGGATATGCTGTTCGATGGCCTGGTAGAGCTGGTCTAGATCGAGGGGTTCAGACACCTTTGCTACCTCTCAAGTATTTTTGCAGCTCAAAGTTCAGCTCCTGCTCCAGGATCTCCAGCAGCCGCTGATCTGCCCGTTTAACCCATTCATCGAAAACCGGCCGCACGTCATCCAGCGATACCTTTGCCTTGGCCAGGGGGAAGCGGTTGTCGTTCTCGTTGATGAAGCCCGTGCGCCGCCGGCCCTCGCGGGTTTCGGGATAGTCAGCTGGGTCATAGTGGCGGCTACCGGTACGAATCCAGATATCCGCCTGACTGCCATAGACCTGCTTGTAAAACGCCCCCTGATAACGTCTGCCCGCCACCGACACACCCGACCGGTTCTGCCGGGCGCGGCCGATTCGGCTGGACTCTATCGGGTTGATACCGAACCAGAGCTTGCCCTGCCCGGCGCTGTTGATCGGATAGGCCCGCAGGCGCTGGCGAACTGCACCCACCGCTATACGCTCCTTGCTGCTAACAGCTCGGGAGATGTAAGTACGCAGCCAGCGCAACGTCTTGTTGATCGCCCGCCGCTGGGCCACCACCGCCGCTTTCGGGACCAGGGCGGCAAAGTCCCTAAACGCCTGTAGATGCGCAGGCGACGACTGCAAGGTGATCACGCCATCTCTGACGGCCAGCCGTGCATAGCTACCAACGTTCATGGGTTGATCCTCAGGACAAGCGTCACCAGGCCGTCACCTGTCGGCTCCACCAGGATCAGGGTGTAAACCCCTCCGCCGTCATGCTCCGGCAGGTCGATCCGCACCTGTTGCCGGATCTCTACGCCCTCGGCGTCTGCAACACGAATCACCAGGTGCGGCTCGCGCAGCGCCGTGGACATCTTGCCAAGCTTGGGTTGCAGCCAAGGCGCGGAGAACATCCCCCGCACCTCGCGCCCTTCGATGTAGGCGGTGTCCGCCAGAACCTCAAACACCACCTCGTCGACATCCGCCACCAGGTCGCGAATACCCACGGTCACATCTCCAGCAAGATCTGCGCCAGCGGCCGCGAGCAAATGTGCAGCGGGTTGGACTGTGCTTCACCAGCAATGCCTTTGTTGAACGGCAGCGGCTCAAGCTTGCTGTAGTACGGCAGGCCCTCGGTGTTCGCCGTCTCCATGTAGTCGGCCGGGGCAAACACAGAGATATAGAGGTCGGGCACACCCTCAGGAATCAGCAGGGCTTTATCGGGGTGCACAAACTGAACCCCAGCGACCTTGCCCCGATAGCGCTCCCAGACGATGCCGCCGAACTCGAAGCTTTCGCGAGAGTCACCACGCAGTGCAGCAGCCTGCACTGTGTTGAGGAAGGTCTTCTCCACAGAGTTATGAGTGATCAGCTTGTTCCAGAAGTTCTTGCCACAGAACGCCCGGGCTCCGGTACTGGTAATGCTACCCAGCGCCTCCTCCTGCTCGTCCAGGGCATCGCCGCATTTCTCACGGACTTGAGTGTCTGGACTATTAAGCCCCATCGACATTTTTTTCCGGGTGACGCCGAAGGTCTTGTAAATGTCCAGCAACACGGTCTTGCCATCAGCGTCGAGGATCTGGCCGTTCAGAGCCCCCATGCGCTGGTATTCGTGGGTGGCGTCCAACTGTCGGCGGCACTTGGCCAAACGCCTGTTGACCGCATCCTGTACCGATTGCAGCTCGCTGCGAGTTCCGAACGCACGAATACCCTGGATCTCGTCCGCCTTGATCGAGAAGCGCTGCGGCAGGTGCACGGTGTTGAACGGAATCATGGTGCGCTTGCTTCCTCCGACCACCAGGCCAGAGGTGCCACGCTCACCCGCCGGAACCAGGCCGATGGTGTCGCCGTCCTTTTCGATCTGCACGGTCACGGTGGAGATACCTTCCTCCCTGAACAAACCCAGGCTGCTGATGCGACCCGGCAGGTATTCCTGCTCGTTGATCGCCGCAGTCAGCGAGGAAACCGAAAACGCATCGTCGTTAAAAATCTCAATGTCAGCCATGAAGCAATCTCCAGAAAGCAAAAAACCCGCAAGGGCGGGTTCGATAAACGAGGGTGAAGGGTCTTAGCGGACGATCACGAAGTGACTGGCCAGGGCCTTTTCAGCGGCCGGGTCGAGACCGGTCAAACATGCCTCGCTGACCTCAGCAAGGCGCACCACAGCACGACCGCGTCGCACCACATCCGACTCGCCCAGGGGGCCGTAGAGGATGGCCTGGGCGTTCTCGCTGCCATCTTCAGCAGTCGGCTTATAAGGCGCGAACTCGCCGGTAGCAGTGACCAAGCCAAGGATCTGGCCGGGCTCCAGGGCCGGGCCTGCGGCGACGTTGATGGCTTCGCGGGAGATGTTGCCGGGGCCTTCGGACAGCAGGAATTCACCCGCATGCATCGGCTCACGTTGAACAGTCATGGTCTGGTTCCTTTCGCGGATGGTTGATGTGCAGCTTGGCGAGCAGCCCAGATCGAGGGCTGGTCGATTTTCTTGGCCTGTACCTTGGGCGGCGGGTCGTTTTCCAACGGCAGACTGTTGTTGATTTCGAAGCCCTTGCCCGTGCCCACCAGCTTGTCGAACAAGCGGGCGCGAACACTGGCCGCATCCAGACCGGCCGCCACGAACTCGACGCTGAACTCCGGCAACCGAGCGGCTACGCACAGATCGTTGATGGTCTTGGCCCGTGCCAGGCCAGCCTGGACCACCGCCTCACTTTCCAACTGGGTGGACTTGAGCAGCGGTTCTACCAGGTTGCTGATACCGGACTCAGCACAACGCTGAGTGATCATCAGGGCCAACTGGGCAGCATCCACCACCGGAGCCGGCTCGGGCGGGGTTGCTGGCTCAGCTGGAGATGCTGGAGGCTGCTCGTCCAACTGGGCCAGTAGCCCAGGGGGAGCGTTGCGAAAGCGCCGCAACGCATCGCCATGGCCCAGGCAGGCGCTGACCTTGACCCCGTCGCCTACTTCATCCGCCAGGCCCAGCGCCACGGCTTCGTTGGCTGTCAGCCAGGTTTCAGCATCGACGAGGCGCCGCAGCTCCTCCTCATCAATGTCAGGGGCCTTCGCCTTATAGGCCGCGATGATGGCTTCCATGGTCTGGTCCAGTACTTGGGCCACTTTGCGGAAGTCCTCAGCATCGCCAGCCGCATAGGTCCACGGGTTGTGAATCATCAGCATGGCGTTGGCAGCGATCACCACCCGATGCGCGCCGCACACTGCCACGCTGGCGGCGCTGGCGGCCAGGGCGTCAATCCGACCGGTACAGCGCTCGCCCAAACGCGACAGCGCGTTGTGCATTGCCAGGCCGTCGAACAGATCCCCGCCAATGCTATTGAAGGCGACCACCACCGGCGACACCCCGTCATCCAGGGCCCGCAGGTCCTGCACAAACTGATTGGCTGTCACGCCCCAGGTGCCGATCTCGCCATACACGAACACTTCGATATTGCGCTGCTCGGCTCCGTCGCTGGCCCGAACGGTGTACCAGGTCTGATCCTTGACCGGCACCAACGCGCCGGCAGCGTCGTAGACGCGGACCTGAGTTTTCTTGCTCATGGTTGCTCCTTGTCGTCGAGCTGCTCGACGCTTTCGAGGGTGTTGTAATTGAGGCTCAGGCCGTTCGCCCGCTCCAGATCCGCGGCGTTTTCCGCGTCGACCGTTTCGGCGTCGTAGCCGGTGCGCAGGCACATCTCGCTGCGCGAGGCGAAGCCGGCCTGCACTTCCATGCGTCGGGCCTGAACGTCTTGCACCGGCTGGAGATACGGCCACCCCTGTGGCACCCAGCGAGTACGCAGGTATTCACGGCGGCGCTGGGTGTAGTCCGTCAATTGCACCGCACCGGCCAAGAACGCCATATCCAGCCAAGCCGCACGCACAGGGCGGCACAACTGGTGCACGTAAACGCCGAACTGCAATTGTTCCAGGCGCCGGCGAAACTCGTTCAGCACCACCCGCATCACTCGGTCGTTGATGTCGCGCATATCGCCGGTAACGATCTCGTAGGGCACACCCGCGCCGGCAGCAGCAGCCATGAGTTGCTGGCGCATGAAGTCCGGGTAGTTGTTGCCCGCATCCGGCGGTTTGGAGAACTCGACCTCCTCCCCGGGCCCCAGCTCCTGCATGGTCCCCGGCTCCAGCGCCACCATGGGCGTGAAGCCGTCTCGATCCAGACTCAACGGCTTACCGGTGACAGGATCGAACGGCGGAGGACCACCTTCCGGGGTGGGCCGAGTAATGAAACCCGCGAACAGGTTGGCGACCTCCTGCCGGAACAACACCGCGTCATCGTAGTTATCGAGGCTGCGCAGACGTTTCAGCACCGGCGACAGGCGCGGTACACCACGCAGTTGGCCAGGCTCCAGCGGGTCGAAGATGTGCAGCACCTGGGCGGCCGGTACTCGCACCAGCTGGTTATAGCCGCCGGTCAATGCGGAGGATTCCCCCGGGTGCGAGCGATACATCCAGTACGCCACCCGCTTGCCTATGCCGTTGAACTCGATCCCGGCCCGAATGACGTTGCCGTCGCGAGTGGTCTCGAACTTGTCATGGGGCACAAACTCCGGCGCCAGCAGTTGCACCTGCAAGGGCACCACCAGCCCATCCTCGGTTCGACGCGGCCGCAACCGCACGAAGCATTCCCCCGAGGTTTCAACGGTCCTGGCGACCAGCGCCTGCTGGCCGTAAAAGTCGGTCAGCTCGTCGGCATCCGACTCGTCCACCCAATCCTCCCACAGGACATGCAACAGCTTGCGCAGGTCGTTGTCGACGGTTTGGGCCCGAGGGGTAATGCCGGTGCCGATCAGGTTACTGACCCGCTTGTCCACCACGTTGAAGGCATAGGGGTCATTGCGCACCGCTGCCCTGGAGCGCGAGCGCAAGTTGCGCAAAGCCGGAGTGTTGATGCTGTTGAGGCTACTGTCCGGGGCGTCCCAGCCCGCCGACCGGCGCCCCTCCCCGGCGCCTTCGTAGCTGGCCTTGATGTTCGAGGGCAGCAGGAAGCCTTGACGGCTCAACGTTGGGTAGTGGCGAGCCATTACAGTCCCTTGCCCCCGTGGTAAAGCCGAACCACGCGGGGGCGTGGGCCAGCAGCTGCGGCAAGACTGCCTCGGATCTCCTCACGAGCCCTGAGCAG
The DNA here is from genome assembly GCF_058781435.1 of Pseudomonas sp. FW507-12TSA. NCBI lineage: Bacteria > Pseudomonadati > Pseudomonadota > Gammaproteobacteria > Pseudomonadales > Pseudomonadaceae > Pseudomonas > Pseudomonas sp. FW507-12TSA. The sequence goes on along the minus strand of NZ_JBYSWT010000043.1, from coordinate 2,943 downwards.
TTCGTCCACCGTCCGGTATTCCACCGTGCGGTCGCCATAGCGCACGGTTTTTTCACCGCGAGCGATAGCCGCCTCGATAGCGTCGAGGTGTTTCTGGGTAAAGGACATATCAGCGTCTCTTGAGATAGCCGCTGGTTGACATGCGGCGTTGAGGTTGCGGCGCAACGGGTTGGGCCCTGGCCACAGGTGGCGGAGCCGGACGCTCGATGGCCTGTGGTTCCGGTACATCGGTCGCAGGTGCAGGCGACACCGCCTGCTGGCCGGCCTCGTCGTCGAACAATCCGCCCTGTACCAGCGCCTGCCGGACCCGTTCCCAATCAGCGTCCAGGTAGCGATTGATGCCCAGGTAATGGGCCATTGCCAGGCAATACACCATAAGGTCGAGCGCTTCGTTTCGGTCGGCCTTGCCCTTCACCCACTCGATGCGCTTGTAGCCTTTGACGTAGCGGGCCACCTTGCTTTCGGCCACGCACTGATCGAAGAACTCGTCGGGCAAGTCGTTGGCGAAGTGCAATGCACCAGGGCCGTCCGGGAACGGATAGCGGTTGTAGATCCAGTCCTTGGCGGTGTCGGTGCCGACAAACCACAGCTCAGCGCCGTTGCGCTCGGTCTGCCCGCGCCATGTGACATCGACCATCGACGGACGCTGGGCAATGACCGGACGCCCGGGCTTGCTCGCCCCCTTGATGGCGAAGATGTTGCGCCACCGGCGAAGGCGGCAGAACTGGTAAACCTCGTCGGTGTGGTGACCACCGGAGTCGACACCTGCAGCCAGGATCGCCAGCGCGACACCGCAGGGATGCCGATAGCGGGCCTTGAGCTTCTCGTCCAGCACATCCCACGTCTTTTGGTTCGCCGGATCACCCCAAATCACCTGGTGGTCGATCACCCAGCGCTCCAAGCCAACACCGAAGCCCATCACCATCAGCTCCAGGCGGTTGGCCTGCACGTCGACCGCAGCGGTCAGCATCAACACGCCGGCCGGCATCGAGCCGAGGCTGTAGCGCTCAAGGCGGGCCCGGTCCCGCAGGACATGGGCCTTGGTTTGCTCTTGGGCGCTGTCCCAGACCTTGGCCAGGCGGGTGTTGTAAAACACCTGCATCGGCTCCAGGTTGCCAGCGGCTTGGGCCTTCTTGGCCTTCTCGTACTGCCGGGCCAAGGTCCGCCAGTCGGTCCAGCCGGATGGGGCGTACAAGGCGTTGAGGTAGAACCCCACGGTTTCCCCGTCGCCCTCCGCGTGCGCCCGCCACTGCCCGTTGGCCAGCATCCAGCCCTTATGGTGTTCCTCGATCAGGACATCACACTCAGGACCTGCACACTGGTAGTGCGCCACGCTGAAGTCAGCGGAGTACAGCAGGCGTTCCCACTCCAGCACCTGGTGATGCCCGCAGGTTGGGCACGGCACGTAGTAATGCCGCTGATCGCTCGACTCGAACAGATCGCTGATCCGCGAGGCGCCCTTGATGGTCGGCGAGCTGGAAAAGTAGAACTTGGCGTTGCGGCCAAAGGTACTGCCCCGGGCTTCCGCCAGTTCGATGGGGTCGCCCTCCTCGCCCACATCGACCTCCCACCGGTCCACCTCGTCACCGTACACATACCGGGCCGACAGCTCGGCAAGGTTGGCGGCAGAACCGGCCGTGGTCACGTACAACGAACCGCCTTCGAACTCCTTGGTGTCCATCGTGTTGCGGGAGTCACGGGAGCGGCTGGATGCCACGCGCTTGTTCAACTCCGGCGTGGCCTTGATCGTCTTGCCGATCCGCGACGACACCCGCTTGGCCAGGCCCAGGCTCGGCAGCAAGGTTAGGATGTTGGATGGGGCCATGTGGATCAGGGCGCCGATCCAGTTCAAGGCGATTTGGGTTTTCATCAACTGCGAGGCCACCATGGTCACCACCCGTTTGCAGGGGTGGGCCGGGGACAGGCAGCGCATGGGTTCTCGTGCGTACGGCGTCCGGTCCGTGCGGTACTTGCCGGGCTCTGCGGCCCCCGTGTCACGCGGGATTCGCATGTATTCATCTGCCCATTCGTCAACCCATAGTTCAGGGTCTGGCTGTAGCCCTCGGCAATACGCATCGCGGTACACCTCTGCACCGTTAGCGTATTCGGGCATAGGTTCAGCTCTGTGTGATGGCTTGTTGTAGGTCGGCGTCGGTCATGCGTCCGGCGTCTTCAAGGGCCCGGCGAAACGCCCCAGTCAGGTGTCGCTCGATTTCCCAGGGATCGCTCAGTGCCGCGACCTCGGCAGCTAGTTGCGGCGACATGCCGAACAGCAAATCACGGACCATGCGCCCCGCGTTGTAGGCCGCAACCGTTACCGCTTCGCGATCAACGAGGTCACCCTGGACCTTGTAGAACTCAGCTTCGGCCAGCTTGGCCAGGTAATGCTCCCGGTGGGCTCGGGACTTCTGAAAATCCGGGCCTTTGCTGGGGAGTTGCGGCACAGCATCGGTTTCAGCAGTCGGCACCAGGCCGCTGCGCACATCGCGATCAATGCGCGCTTCTTCATGCCGGGCAGCCACCGCCGCCTTGCTGGGGTCTGCCGATTCAGCCAGCAGGGCCTCGGTTGCCTCCAGCTCGACCTTGCCGTCTGCGGTCAGCACCAGCCGATCTTGCTTTGCCAGCTTAGAAACGTAGGACTTGGCCCAACCGCGCCGCGCCGCAAAGTCCGACTTGCTGATAACGGTCATGTGTTTGACGTCCAGTTAACCCAATGAATACGGGGTGTTCACCAGTTCACCGCCAGTTCACTAAGCGGGTGAACCAGCCGCTAACAAAGATCCGCGGGTTTCCGACCCCGTGTCCGGGAACGGCTTCCAGGGTCCCCGGCGGTTTCCCGGACACCCGAAACTGATTCCACTAGAAAGACGGACATTCCTGGACTCAACTCAGCTACAGAGAAACCGCGAGTCCGAGTACCCGTGTAGGGGCCCGCCCCCGGGG
>NZ_JBYSWT010000042.1:0-58224 GCF_058781435.1 Pseudomonas sp. FW507-12TSA | reverse complement strand
CGAAAGGATTTCGAGCATGCCCCACCCCTTCCACTCCAGAACCCTGATGCTGGGCCTGATGCTCGCATGCGGCCTGGCCCAGGCCGCGGAACCGGCCGATCCCGAGGCCCTGGCCGCTCGCCTGGGTATTGCACGGCCAGCGGTCATCGCCCACCGCGGGGCTTCTTTCGATGCTCCCGAATCCACCGCCGCCGCCTACATAGTGGCTCGCGACCTGGGGGCCGATTACCTGGAGATGGATCTGCAGCGCAGCAAGGATGGCGTACTGTTCGCCCTGCATGACAACAACCTGCAACGCACCACCGATGTCGCGCAGAAATTCCCCGAACGCAAGGACCGCCCGGCCAACGCCTTCACCATGGCCGAGCTGAAGACCCTGGACGCCGGCAGCTGGTTCAACCAGGCCCACCCCGACCGCGCCCGGCCAGGCTTCGTCGGCCTGCAGATCCTCACCCTGGATGAAATCATCGATATCGCCCAGGGCAGTTCGGCGCACAAGCCCGGGCTCTACATCGAGACCAAGGAACCCCAGTTGTTCCCGGGTATCGAGCACGACCTCAAGAAAAAACTCCAGGACCGCGGCTGGCTGGGCCCGGCCGGCTCGACCCTGGCCAAGAGCGACCTGGCAGCAGGCCAGGGCAAGGGCCAGGTGGTGCTGCAAACCTTCGACAAGCACAGCCTGGAACTGCTGCACCAGGAAATGCCCCAGGTGCCCAAGGTCCTGCTGCTGTGGCTCGCGCCTGGCAGCATCGAGCCGGCTTCCGGACAGAGCTTTGCCAGCAGCGGTGAAACCGACAAGGCGGCCTTCTATGCCCGCCAGCAACCCCGGGACCAGGCCGAGTTCAAGCGCTGGGTCGACTTGGCCAAGGCCCGGGGCGCCATCGGCACCGGCCCTTCGGCAGCCCTCTCGGGCGGTGGCGAACAGAGCTACGCCGACCTGGTGCAGCCGTGGATGAACCAGTACACCCACGATCAGGGGCTGCTGGTGCATGTCTATACGGTGGACGAGCCGGTGGACTTCCAGAAGGTGATGAATGCCGGCGTCGATGGCATCTTCACCAACCGCAGCGACCAATTGCTCAAGTACTTCCAGCGTCCGGCCGGCACCAGTGTCGCCCGCCTGCTGGAAGCCAGCGGCTACTGAATGAGCGACTCCAGCTGGCAGGGCGAACTCTGGCTGGGTCGTGACTTCGGCCTGGTCCACGGGTTCATGGGGCGTACCGCGCCCCATGCCCACTACGCCCATCAACTGATCATCGCCCCCGGGCAGCCGGTCACCGTGGAGCTCGATGGCGTTCGCCACAGCGGTCACTACCTGATGATCCAGGCCCTGTGCCGCCACGCCATCGTCGAAGCTCCCGAAGCGGCGTTCACGGTCTATGCCGAACCGCTGTCGATCGATGCGCGGGACCTGCACCAGAGCGTCAGCGAGGTGACACCCGGCTTGCCCGAACTGGAGGCCGCGCTACGCGCCTGCCCGCGCCAGCCCATGGTCGACCGGCGCATAGAGCGGGCGTTGCAGGCCCTGGACGCGGCCCTGGACGGCAAGGTGGCGGCCGCACAATTGGCGGCCCAGGCCAACCTGTCCCTGAGCCAGCTGGAGCGCTTGTTCGCCCGCGACGTGGGCCTGCCGGTACGCCGCCTGGTGCTGTGGCGGCGCCTGCGCCTGGCCATGGCCCTGATGCTCCAGGGCCAGGCCATGACCCAGGCGGCCCACGGCGCCGGGTTCGCCGACGCCGCGCACTTCTCCCGGACCTTGAAAGCACTGTTCGGCGTCACCGCCGGCCAGGCCCTCAAGCATCTCAGGCCCCGCCTGCTGGCTTGACCTGCCGACGCAGGGCTTGCGGCACCTTGGGCTCGGCGCTGTAGCGCTGGACCTTGAAGGGCTCCAGCAGTTGCCGCCAGTACCCCGCCGGGTAGTCCGGACGGCTGCCGATGCCCAGGTCTCCCGGACGCATCGGGTAATCATGCCGGTAGAACGTGGTGCCCAGCAGCCAGTCCCACAGGTTGAAGAACAGACCGAAGTTCACATCCCCGGCACGCCCGTACTTCATATGGTGGAAGCGGTGCACCGGGGCCCAGGCGAACACCAGGCGCAGTACGCCAAGGCGCATGTCGACATTGGAATGCTGCAACAGCAACTGGATGGCGATGGCCAGGGCCAACAGCTGTGCCACCGGCAGCGGGATGCCCAGTATGAGTAACGGCAACAGCCCTGCCGAGGCTTCGAGCAACTGGTGCAAGGGGTGCTTGAGCAGGCCGTTGAAGCCATACATGCGCTGCACGCTGTGGTGCACCGCATGCAGGCGCCACAGCCAGGCCCAACGGTGACTGGCATAGTGCGCCAGGGTGATCCCGCAATCGGCCACGGTAACCGCGAGCAACAGCTGTCCCCAGAGCGGCCAGTCCCGGGGCCACAAGCCATCGTGGGCCAGCAGCATCGCCAGCCCCGGCAGCGCCAGCAGGCCGATGGCATTCAAGCCTTCGTTGACCACGGCGTGCAGGCAGTCGCGCAACCGGTCCCCGTGGGAGCGGTTCCAGGCGGGCTCGTAAGGCAAGCCCCACTCCGCCAGGAACGACACGCCAAGGGCCCCCAGGAACAACCAGGGCAGGCCCGCCGCCGAGCCACCCGCACTGCCCATCCACCAGACACCGGCGCCGATGAAGCCACCGAAGAACAGCGGCCCATACAACCACGCAAGCATTCGTTTCATCCGTCTTGTCTCCATCGATAAGGAGACAGCAGCTTGCCGGCCAGCCAGGCCCGCAGGCTTGAACAAACGGCGCAATCGGTGGCGGGAATTAAGGGTGAATTAAGTTGCGCTGGTTAACCTGTGCCCATCCAAACCCATCACCCTCGAAGGAATCATCCATGAGCAAATTCTCCGCACTGCTGGCCGCCACCGCCCTGACCCTGAGCGCCGGACTGGCCCAGGCCGATGTCCGCCCGGACCTGATCCCGGGCCTGCTCAAGTCGGGCGCCATCATGGACCTGGAGAAACTCAACCAGGCCGCCCTGGCCCAGCATCCCGGCACCAGCGCCGCCAACATCACCGACACCGAGCTGGAACAGACCGCCAGCGGCGCCTACGTCTACCAGGTGGAATTGCGTGACAGCAAAGGCATCGAGTGGGATGTGGACCTGGATGCCAAGACCGGCAAGGTCCTGGCCAACAAGCAAGACCAGTAACCTGCAGATAGCACAAGGCCGCGCCTCTACAAGGGGCGCGGCCTTGTGTCTTGCGGGTCCAGGGATCAGGCGCTCAGGCGCGCCGTGACCTCGTTCAGCTGGCCCGACAGGACATGCAGGTTGCGGCTCGCAGCCTCGGTACGCTGGACGTTGTCCAGGTTGGTGCTGGCGATGGAGGTGATCTCGGTCAGGTTGCGCGAGATGTCCTCGGCCACCGAGGTCTGCTCCTCGGCCGCAGTGGCGATCTGCCGGTTCATGTCGCGAATCGCTTCCACCGCCTGGGTGATGCGCTCGAGCATGGCCCCGGCCTCGGTCACCTGTTGCACGCTCTGTTCGCTGCGCGACTGACCGCTCTCGATGGCATGGGCGGCATCCACCGCGCCGGTCTGCACGGTCTGGATGATCTGGTTGATCTCGGTGATCGAGGCCGCGGTACGCTGGGCCAGGCTGCGTACTTCATCGGCGACCACGGCGAAACCACGTCCCGCCTCGCCGGCCCGGGCCGCCTCGATGGCCGCGTTGAGGGCCAGCAAGTTGGTCTGTTCGGCGATGCCCTGGATCACTTCCAGCACCTTGCCGATCCTGCCGCTGTCGGCTTCCAGGCGACGGATCACGGTCGCGGTATTGGCGATCTCGCCACGCATCTGGGTGATGCTGTCGATGGTGCTCTGCATCACCTGCTCGCCCTGCTGCGCCGACTGGTCGGCATCGTCCGCAGCCCGGGCGGCATCGGCGGCATGGCGCGCCACTTCCTGGGCGGTGGCGGACATCTCGTTCATCGCCGTGGCCACCTGGTCGGTGCGGCTGAACTGGTCGTTGGTGCCCTGGGACATCAAGGTCGCGATGGAGTTGAGCTCGCCACTGGAGGTATCCAGGTCCGAGGCACTGCGCTGCAGGCTGGTGAAGGTCTGGGCGAGGAAGTCACGCAGGGTGTTGGCGGCCGCGGCCAGCTTGCCCAGCTCGTCCTGGCGAGTGTTGTTCACCCGCTGGGAGAACTGGCCACGGCTGAGCTGGGCCACATAGTCGATCAACTGGCGGATCGGCTCCACCAGGCTACGGTTGACCAGCCACAGGCTGAGCAGGCCGATCAGCAAGCCGGAAATGAGCATCACCAGGATACCCAGCCACACCGTACGATCGGCGGCCGCACTGATCTGCAACGACTGCTGTTGGCCCTGCTTGCGCAACTCGACCACCAGCTCGCTCATCTGCTCGCTGGCGGCACGGTCGAAGCCCTTCACCGCAGCATCGCCGGCACTCGGATCGGCACCGCCGGCCACATAGGCATCACGGGCTCTCTGGTAGGCCTGGCCAAGGGCCAGATGCTCCTGGGACAAACGCTGGACCCGGCTCTTGAGCGAGGTCTCCAGGCCCTGGGTCTGTGCCAGCTCGCCAAGGATGTTCTGCACGTCGCGCTGGCGATCTTCGAACTGCTGCCAGTACTTGTTCATTTCCTGGGGCTGCTTGCCTCGCAGCAGCACGTTCTTCCATTCCTGCACCTGGATCTTGAACTGCAGGTTGGCCTCGTCGATCAGTTGCGAACTGTGCAGCGGACCCTCGATCAGCTCGCGGTAGCTCTGCACGCCATTGGACAGCAATTGAAAGCACGCCAGGGCGATCAACAGCATCGCCAACAGGCTGCCACTCAGCAGGGCAAGAATTTGCCCTCTCAGGGATTTTTGCAAAAACATCGAGAAGATCTCATGGCAGGGATGGAGCAGGCCCGATAAGGCATGCGTAAGTCCGAACGTCCCTGTCGGGGGCATTCGAGACGGCTCGAATGCGCATGGCATGTGAGCGTGATCGGCATCGACGACACATTCTTGAGAGCCGCCGACCGCCGGTGTAACGCGGCGAATCATGGACTTTCAATTGTCACAAAACCGTCAAGAAGCATTGCCATGATGTGGTTCAAGTGAACCTGTGAAACCCGCGTGGGCACTGTCCCTCCTGCGAGCCCCCATGAACCACAGCATCGACCAGAGTCACCGCGATTCCGATCTGTTCGGCCTGCTCTACGGTTACCGCTTCCGCCCCGGCGAACGTGGTCGCGAAATGGATTCGGCCAAGGCCCTGCAAGCCCTGCAATGCGCCGAACACCAGGATGAATTTCTCTGGCTGCACCTGAACCTGGCCCATGCCGCTTGCGAGCGCTGGATGCAGGCCCACCTGCAACTGCCCGATGAATTCTTCGAAGCACTGCATGAAGGTTCGCGCTCGACCCGCATCGAGCACGTGGACTCGGCCCTGCTGGCGGTGGTCAACGACGTGGTGTTCAACTTCAGCAGCATGCTGTCCTCGGACATCTCCACCCTGTGGGTCTGCGTGCGCAGCAACCTGATCATCAGCGCCCGCCTGCAACCCCTGCATTCGGTGGACAAGCTGCGCTCCTCGGTCAAGGCCGGCGAGCACTTCCGCTCGCCCCTGGAACTGCTGGTCCACCTGCTGCGGGACCAGGGCGAGGTGCTGACCCAGATCGTGCGCAAGACCAGCCTCAGCGTCGACCAGATCGAAGACCAGTTGCTGGCGGCCAGGGTCTCGGCCAACCGCGCCGAACTGGGAGCCATGCGCCGGGTACTGGTGCGCCTGCAACGGCTGCTGGCCCTGGAGCCGGGCTCGCTGCTGCGGCTGCTCAACCGGCCGCCGCAGTGGTTGCAGAAGGACGACGTCAAGGAGCTGCGCAAGTCCACCGAGGAGTTCGCCCTGATCATCAGCGACCTCACGGCCCTGGGAGAGCGGATCAAGCTGCTGCAGGAGGAAATCGCCGCCAACCTCAACGAGCAGAGCAACCGCACCCTGTTCACCCTGACCGTGGTCACGGTGCTGGCCCTGCCGATCAACATCATCGCCGGCTTCTTCGGCATGAACGTCGGCGGCATTCCCTTCTCCGGCGATCCGGAAGGCTTCTGGATCCTGGTGGCGCTGGTGGCCACCTTCACCGTGATCGCCGGGCGCTGGGCCTTTCGCAAACGCCAGGACTACTGACCCCGCGGCCGTACGCAGCCTCGCTGGCGCTCGACAGCGGCTACACAGCACCACCGTATCCGCAACCCCGCCTCGTGTAGCCGATGCCGCAGGCTGCGCACGGCTCGGCACGAGCCGCCGGGGGGCAAACGGATCAACGGGCCTGTCAATCGCACAAACCATGACCTGGGGCAGTCTGCCTGTAACATTCGGCAACGATCATGGAAGCCATTCCTTCCAGCCACAGGATTGTCCAGCAATGGCCACCCCTTCCCTGACCGTCGCCTCTCCCAGCGTCGACGCCAAACCGCAACTGGATAAGAAACCCGGCCCCTTCACCCTGGTGGTGTTCTTCGCCGTATTGGCCCTGGGCCTGTTGTTCACCGCCTACAGCCTGATGCACGACATGCACGAACTGGGCACCACGGTCACCACCTGGACCCCGTTCCTGCTGCTTGGCGTCGCGCTGCTGATCGCCCTGGGCTTCGAATTCGTCAACGGCTTCCACGACACCGCCAACGCGGTGGCCACGGTGATCTACACCCATTCGCTGCCACCACAGTTCGCGGTGGTCTGGTCCGGCCTGTTCAACTTCCTCGGGGTGCTGCTGTCCAGCGGCGCAGTGGCCTTCGGCATCATCGCCCTGCTGCCGGTGGAGCTGATCCTGCAGGTGGGCTCTTCCGCCGGCTTCGCCATGATCTTCGCCCTGCTGATCGCCGCCATCCTGTGGAACCTCGGCACTTGGTGGCTCGGCCTGCCGGCCTCGTCGTCCCACACCCTGATCGGCTCGATCATCGGCGTCGGCGTAGCCAACGCCCTGATGCATGGCCGCGATGGCACCAGCGGAGTGGACTGGGGCCAAGCCACAAAGGTCGGCTATGCCCTGCTGTTCTCGCCGCTGATCGGCTTCGTGTTCGCCGCCCTGCTGTTGCTGGCCCTGCGCCTGTTCGTCAAGAACCGCGCGCTGTACCAGGCGCCCAAGGGCGACACCCCGCCACCGTGGTGGATTCGCGCTCTGCTGATCCTGACCTGCACCGGGGTGTCGTTCGCCCACGGCTCCAACGACGGCCAGAAAGGCATGGGCCTGATCATGCTGATCCTGGTGGGCACCCTGCCCATGGCCTACGCCCTGAACCGCACCATGCCCGCCGACCAGGCCCTGCAGTTCGCCGCCGTGGCCGAAGTCACCCAGCAAGCCCTGGCCAAGAGCTCCCCACAGGCGGCGCCGGCCGATCCTCGCGCGGTGCTCTCGGAATACATGCGCAGCAAGCAAGCCACGCCCGAACTGGTGCCGGCCCTGGCCGCCCTGGCCGGTGCCATCGGCAATGAAGTGAAGGGTTATGGCTCGCTGTCCAAGGTTCCGGCCGAAGCCATGGGCAACGTGCGCAACGACATGTACCTGACCAGTGAAACCATCCGCCTGATGGACAAGAACCAGGTCGGCCATTTCGACCAGGACACCCGCGACAAGCTGCAACTGTTCAAGCAGCAGATCGACAACGCCACGCGCTTCATCCCGTTGTGGGTGAAGATCGCGGTGGCCATCGCGCTCGGCCTGGGCACCATGGTCGGCTGGAAACGCATCGTGGTGACCGTTGGCGAGAAGATCGGCAAGACCCACCTGACCTACGCCCAGGGCGCGTCGGCGGAAACCGTGGCGATGCTGACCATCGGCGCGGCGGACATGTTCGGCCTGCCAGTGTCCACCACCCACGTGCTGTCCTCGGGGGTGGCCGGGACCATGGTGGCCAACGGCGGCGGCTTGCAGATGCGCACCATCCGCAACCTGGCCATGGCCTGGGTGCTGACCCTGCCGGCGGCGATCCTGCTGTCCGGCAGCCTGTACTGGCTGTTCACCCAACTGTTCTAGCCGGCAGTCCCCTGCGGTAGCGGCTACACGATGCGTGAGCCGCCACGGACGGGTGGATCAGGACGCAAACAGCTTGCTCAGGCAAGCCAGCTTCTTCTTGTAGGAACGCCGGGCCTCCAGTGCCTCTTCCAGGGTCACCGGAATAAAGCGCGCCTTCTGGTTGGGCTGCATCTGCCCCACCAGGTCCAGGTCGGCGCTGATCACCGTGCCGATCATCGCGTAGCCACCACCGGACACCGCATCCCGATGCAGGACGATGGGCTCCAGCCCCGCCGGCACCTGGATCGAACCGATGGGATAACAACTGTCGACGATATTCGACGGATCGGAGCCGGCACCGAACGGCTGCTCCCGAGGCTGGAAGCCCAGGGCGCTGCCGCCCTTGAAGCGATAGCCGATGCGATCCGCCTCCGAGCCCACGGTCCAGGGTTCAGCGAAGAAGCTCGCCTTGGCTCCCTCGCTCAGGCGTTCGTAATAGAGCCCCGGCACCACCCGCAGACCGATCTCGCCCCCCAGGGACTGGCGCAGCGCCATGGGCAGGCTGGCCCCCGGGCGGCCCTTGCCGCTGTCGATCCCCACCGGCAGCTCATCGCCGGCCGCCAAGCGCCGCCCCTGGAAACCGCCCAGGGCGCCCAGGGCATAGGTGGAACGGCTGCCCAGCACCAGCGGCACGTCGATGCCACCGGCCACCGCCAGGTAGGCCCGGGCCCCGGCCTTGGGGAAGTCGAAACGCAGCACTTGCCCGGCCTTGACCGCGAACGCGGTATCCAGGTGCCTGTCCACGCCATCGAGCTTGGGCGTCATGTGTGCACCACAGACCGCCACCAGGGCATCGACAGTGAACTCAAGTTCCGGCCCGAGCAAGGTGCACTCCAGGCCCGCGGCGCCTGCCGGGTTGCCCACCAGTTGGTTGGCGGCGCTCAGGGCGTACTGGTCCAGGGCCCCGGACGGCGGGATGCCCAGGTGATAGAAGCCCTCGCGGCCCAGATCCTGTACCGACGTGGCCAAGCCCGGTTTGATGACCTTGATCATGCCAACACCTCCTGCAGCGACTTGGGATAACCGACCGGGTCGGCGAGAAAGGCATCCAGGGAAAACTCCACCTCACGGATGCGCAGGTCGAAGCGCCCGGCCTCCACCTCGGCCACCGCGTGGTCATAGGCCTCGCGATCGATAGGCTTGAACTGCACGATGTCCCCCGGGCGGAAGAACACCATGTGCTGCTTGAGGTAGGCCAGTTGCTGCTGCGGGTCGTAGATCGGTGCCGGGGTCACGCCGAACATCTGGTAGCCACCGGCGCCGCGCACCGAGTAGATGCAGCCGAAGCAGCCGCCATGGCCCAGGGTCAGCTTCGGCGTGTCGGTGCGCGGCCGCAGGTACTTGGGCACCTGCAACTGGCGCTCGCGCTCGACCATCTGGAACATGAACGGCAGGCCGGCGACGAAACCCACCATGGAGACGAACCAGGGCGCGCCACTGTGGGCGGCGATGAAGGCGTCGACATCCGCCAGGCCGTTGATCCGCGCCGCGTACTCGAGGTCGGTGGCGTCCGGGTCCTGGTGCCGGTCGCGAAAACGCATCAGGGTTTCATGGGTCCAGGGGTCGTTGTACAGCACCGGGATCTCGATGATCCGCGTGTGCAGGCTGCGCTCGGCCACGGCGCCGGCCTCGGCCTCGCGCACGGCCTCCAGCAGGGCCTGGGGCGCGATGCGATCCGGATCGAAACGGATCTGGAACGAGGCATTGGCCAGGCATACGTCCAGTACCCCATCCAGGGCCAGGCGCTCCACCGCGCGGGTAACCGCCATGCCCTTGAAGAAAGCCTCCAGGGACATGCTGTCGCTGACTTCGGCGAACAGGTGCTCGTCGGCACCAAAGCTGTAGCGGATCGGTTGGTTCATGCGACACCTCCGGCACGGCGCCCGGCCAGCCAGGTTTCCAGGGTTGCGGTATGGAAGTCCGCGTTCGCCAGCCAAGGCTCGGCCAGCAGCTCGCGATGCAGGGTCAAGGTACTGGCCATGCCAGTCAAGGTCGTTTGCTCCACGGCCGCCCGCGCCCGAGCCAGGGCCTGCTCGCGGTCGGCGCCATGGACGATCAGCTTGGCCAGCAGCGAGTCGTAGTAAGGCGGCACGGCATACCCCGGATACAGATGGCTATCGACCCGCAGCCCCGGCCCTTGCGGCCAGGACAACTCCTGGACCGTGCCCGGGCTGGGGAAGAAGTCCCGCGCCGGGTCCTCGGCGTTCAGGCGCATCTGCAGGGCCGCGCCATCGAGGTGGATATCCTCCTGGCGCAGATCCAGCGGTTCGCCACCGGCAATGCGCAGCATGGCCTGGACCAGATCGACGCCAGTGATCAGCTCGCTGATGGGATGCTCCACCTGGATCCGGGTGTTCATCTCGATGAAGAAGAACTCGCCGGTGCTGTCGTCATACAGGTACTCCAGGGTCCCAGCGCCCTGGTAGCCCAGGGCCTCGGTGAGGCGCACCGCACTGCTGCACAACTGCTCGCGCTGGGTGGCATCGAGCACCGGCGATGGCGCCTCCTCGAAGATCTTCTGCCGCCGCCGTTGCAGCGAGCATTCACGTTCGAACAGGTGCACCGCACGCTTGCCGTCACCCAGCACCTGGACCTCGATATGCCGGGCCCGGCCAATGAACCGCTCCAGGTACAAGGCGCCGTTGCCGAACGCCGCCTGGGCCTCGCGCTGTGCCCGGGGAAACTCATCGGCCAGTTGCGCCGCATCCTCGGCCAGGCGAATACCCCGCCCGCCGCCACCGGCCGATGCCTTGATCAGCAATGGAAAACCCACCGCCTGCGCCGCTTGCAACGCAGCTGGCAGGTCGAACAGTTCGCCGGGCGAACCGGGCACCACCGGCACCCCGGCGGCCTGGGCGGTACGCCGGGCCTCGGCCTTGTCGCCCATGCGGCGGATGGTCCGCGCATCGGGGCCGACGAAGATCGCCCCGGCCTGGACCACCGCCTCGGCGAACTCGGCATTTTCCGCAAGAAAGCCGTAGCCCGGATGCACGGCATTGGCGCCGCTGGCCTTGAGGGCTGCCAGCAGGGCCTGGATGTTCAGGTAGCTCTTGTCGGCCCGGGCCGGGCCGATGATCTGCACTTCGTCGGCCAGGCGCGCGGCCATGGAGTCGGCGTCTGCCTCGCTGCAGGCAGCGACGGTGGGAATGCCCAGGGCCTTGGCCGCGCGAATGATGCGCACGGCGATCTCGCCACGGTTGGCGACCAGCAGCTTGCGAATGGATTCGGTCATGGGGCGGCCCTCACTCGACCAGGGTCGCGACGACCTGGCCCGGTTCCACCGGGTCACCGTCCTCGACCAGGAAGGCGCCGACCTGGCCGGCGCTGCCGGCAGTGAGCTCGGAAAACTGCTTCATGACTTCGATCAGGCCGATCACGGTATCGGCGCTGACGCTGTCGCCGACCTCGACGAAAGGCGCCGAATCGGGCGTGGCCTTGCGGTAGAAAGTGCCCGGCAAGGGGGTGATGACGTTGTATTCGGCCATGTCTGTTTCTCTTGGAATAGTTGTCGAAAGGCAGGCAAAAAAAGCAAACCGCTTGCAGACGCGTCGATGCGCGAGGCTTGGCGGGCAACGCCTCAGCGCGGTGCTCGCACCTGGATGCCGGCCAGGTCCAGCGCGGCGCGGGTGGCTTCCACCAGGTCCAGGGCACCTGGGGTGTCGCTGTGCAGGCAGATGGAATCGAACTCGATGGCCAGGTCCTCGCCCTCCACGGTGCGGACCAGCCCTTGCTGGCAGGCGCGCAGGACCTTGGCGGCCACCTCATGGGGATCCAGGACCCGCACCCGGCGGGTAAAGACGATGGAGCCGCTGAGGTCGTAATCGCGATCGGCATAGAACTCGCGGATCACCGGTTGCCCCAGCTCCTGGGCGATCCGGCAGATCACCGAGCCGGGCATGCAATACAGCAGCAGTTCGGGTTCGAGTTTCTGCAGGTTTTCCACCAGCAGTCGCGCCGCCTCCTCGTCCCGGGCCAGGTGCATGTACAACGCGCCATGGGGCTTGATGTGCTGCAACTTGAGGCCCTGGACCCGGGCCAGCTCACGCAGGGCGCCCAGTTGGTAGAGCATGTCGTCTACCAGTTCCTGGGCCGGGGCGTTGATGTGGCGCCGGCCGAACCCCACCAGGTCGCGAAAGCCCGGGTGGGCCCCGATGGCCACGCCCCGCAGCCGCGCCTGCTCGATGGTGCGGCGCATGGTGCCGGGGTCGCCGGCATGAAAGCCGGTGGCGATGTTGGCCGAGCTGATGAAGCCCATCAGCTCGTTGTCGACGCCATCGCCGATGGTCCACGGGCCGAAGCTTTCGCCCATGTCCGAATTGAAATCCACTGCCTGCATCACTGTCGCTCCAACGTTCGTGACTTCGTGCGATGGACGTTAGAGCGGCCTTGACCCCTTGGGAAGATCTATTATCAGATAGAGCTTGTTCTGAAAATCAGATACGTGGACGGATAGAAATGTCGTTGACCCTGCGCCAGGTACGTTACTTCGTGGCCACTGCCGAGATCGGCCAGATCTCCCAGGCCGCAATCCACCTGAACATTTCCCAATCGGCGGTGACCACCGCAATCAAGGAACTGGAAGCGATGCTCGCCGTGCAGCTGTTCGTGCGGTCGGCCCAGGGCATGGGCCTGACCGATGCCGGCCGGCACTTCCTCAACCGCGCCTACGTGATCCTGCGCAGCGTCGACGATGCGCTGAACAGCCCGCTGCCCGACTACCGCGCCAGCGGCACCCTGCACCTGGCCGCCAGCTACACGGTGATCGGCTACTTCCTGCCGCACCATCTGCAGCGCCTCGGGCACTGGCACCCGGACGTCACCATCGAACTGCATGAGCAGGAACGCCAGGCCATCGAACAGGGGCTGCTGGCCGGGCGCTTCGACATGGCGGTGGTGCTCACCGCCAACCTGACCCACCCGGATATCGTCTCCGAGACGCTGTTCAACTCCGAGCGCCGGCTGTGGCTACCGGCCCATCACCAGCTGTGCGAACGGACCAGCGTCAGCCTGGCGGACGTGGCCGAGGAGCCGTTCATCCTGCTCACCGTCGACGAAGCGGAACAAAGCGCAATGCGTTATTGGGAACAGGCCGGCCAACAGCCCAGGGTGCGGGTGCGCACCAGCTCGGTAGAAGCGGTGCGCAGCATGGTGGCCAACGGCAGCGGCGTGGCGATCCTCTCGGACCTGGTGCATCGGCCCTGGTCGCTGGAGGGCAAGCGCATCGAGACCCTGAGCCTGAGCGATGCGGTCACGCCCATGAGCGTCGGCCTGGCCTGGCGTCGCGACCGCGTCTTCACCCCGGCGATGCAAGCGCTGCGGGACTACTTTCGCGATGCGTTCCTCGCCCCCCAGCAACTCTCCGCCCGGCGCTGAAGCGACCAGGCGACCTTCAGCGATCAAACGTCGATACGAAGCGGCTTGGGCCGCTGCACTGGATCAGGGGCAGGACCAGCGCTGGGCGGCGCCGGCGATCTGCCCGGCCAACTGGGCGATGGCCTGCTGGTGGGCCTGCACCAGGCTGCCGAGCTCGATGCCCGCCGGCTGGCGGATCTGGCTGCTGCAGGTCAGGCTGCGGGCCGGGGTGCCTTCGCTGCGCTGGCGCAGGCTCCAGACCACATCGATCAAGGCATAGCGCCCGGGCAGGGATTCGAAGCGCCGCACATCGGTCTGCAACGACAGCACCGGGCGCCCGGGCTGCTTCGGCAGGCCCTCGAGGTTGCGGGTCCCCAGCTTCGCCTCCATCTGGCTGGCCAGCGCATCGTGGAACTCATCCACCAATGGCGCGCTCCAGCGCTGGGTCTCGAGGATCGCCAGGGTGCCGCTGTCCTGGCGTACCACCAGCTGTGGCTGGTCCACCTGGACCGGGATGCGGACCGTGGACATCTCGAACTGCAATCCCGAGTTCCTGGCCGTGGCGCCTTCGGTCACTGGCGGCATCAGGGTGTAGTAATGGGTGGGCGCGGAGCTGCACGCGGCAAGTCCCAGGGTCAGGCTCAACAACAGGGCACGGGTTTTCATGGCTGGGCTTCCGGTACGGATTCGCGAACGGAGGAGGATGGCGACTGGTAGGCATCCGGTTGATTGTCCTTGAGGCGTCCGCGAATCAGCGCCTCAGGATGGCGGCCGAGGAAATCGGTGAGCACCCGCACCGAACGGGCCGTGCGCTGCACCTCCTCCATGGCCTGGCCAAGTCTCTGGCGCTGTGGCGAGTCCTCGGAGAAGCTCTCGTTGGCGCTGGCCAGGGTCTTCTTCGATTGCTCCAGGGTTTCGCGCAACTGCGGCAGGACCTGGCCGTTGACCTGCTTGAGGGTCTTGTTCATTTCCGCCAGGCTGGAATCCAGGTTGGCGGCGATGGAATCGATCGGCAGCTTGCTGATCTTGTCCATGGTCGCTTGCAGTTGCTCCTGCAGCTTGTCCAGGCTGCCCGGTACGGTAGGAATCTCCAGTGGCCGGGCGCTGGGGTTGTAGGCCACGGGCTTGGCGTTGGGCACGAAGTCCAGGGAGATGAACAGCTGCCCGGTCAACAGGTTGCCGCTGCGCGCCTGGGCCCGCAGGCCATTTCTGACGAAGGCGCCGATCAGTTGCGCGGAGCGGGCGTCGTCTTCGCCGCCGGTCTGCTTCAGCAGTTTTTCATGGGCCTTGCCCAGGCGCTCGGGGTAGATCACCGCCCCCACCAGGGTCGGGAAGTACTTGCGCTCCTGGTCGTAGTCCAGGTCCATGGACACCACCTTGCCGATGTTCACCCCGAGGAACTCCACCGGAGCGTTGATGGCCAGGCCACGCAGCGCCTGGTCGAAACGCATGCGGATGTAGTACGGGGCACCGTCTGGCGGCGCCAGGGCGGTGTCCTGGTCCCCGAACAGGTTGTATTCGGCGTTCTCTTCAGCCGGCTTGGCGTTGGGGCTGTACTTGGGTTCGACGAAGGCGATGCCACCGGCGAGGATCGACGACACCGACTCGGTGTTGACCTTCAGCCCGTTGGCACCGAGGGTCACGTCCACGCCGCTGGCATTCCAGAAGCGGCTATCGGTAGTCACGTACTTGTCGTTGGGCGAGTTGACGAAGATCTTCACGTCCACGCCCTTGCCGCTGTTGGCCAACTGGTA
This sequence comes from Pseudomonas sp. FW507-12TSA, assembly GCF_058781435.1. Lineage (NCBI taxonomy): Bacteria > Pseudomonadati > Pseudomonadota > Gammaproteobacteria > Pseudomonadales > Pseudomonadaceae > Pseudomonas > Pseudomonas sp. FW507-12TSA. The sequence continues at coordinate 43,055 of NZ_JBYSWT010000042.1, read as the reverse complement.
GGACACCACTTGGCCGACCTGGATGCGCCGGTAGTAGACCGGCGAGCCGATATCCAGGGAGCCCAGGTCGTCGGTATGCAGGGTGAAGCGCTTGCCCTTCTGGCCATAGGTGATGGGCGGTGGAGTCTCCAGGCCCTTGAAGCTGTCCTTGCGCTTGTCCGAGCGGCCGGCGTCGGCGCCGATGAAGGCCCCGGACAGCAGGGTGTCGATACCGGAAACGCCACTGGCGCCGATGCGCGGACGCACCACCCAGAACATCGAGTCCTCGGCGGTGAAAGGCTCGGCGGACTGGTCCAGCTCGACCTTGGCCACCACCTTGCGCCGGTCATCGCTCAAGGCAATGGAGGTCACCTTGCCGATCACCACATTCTTGTACTTGACCTGGGTCTTGTTGGCCTCCAGGCCCTCGGCGGTCTGGAAGCTGATGCTGATTTCCGGCCCGGCCGACATAGACTTGTGGACCACCATCGACAGCCCCACCAGGGCCGCGACTATGGGCACCAGCCATACCAGCGAGACATTGAAGCGTCGCGTGCGCAGCGCCGGGGCGCCAGGGGCTGACGGGGAACTTGCTGCGTTGGAACCTGGATGATCAGACATCTTCAACCTCTACATCCCAGATGAGCCGGGGATCGAAACTCATGGCGGCGAACATCGTCAGCACCACCACCAAACCGAAAAACAGAATGCCCATGCGCGGGTCGATGGAGCTCAAGGCACGGAACTGCACCAGGGCCGCCACCAGCGCCACCACCAGTACATCGAGCATCGACCAGTAGCCGATCACCTCGACGAAACGATACAACTTGGCTCGCTCGCGCTGGGCCCAGCGCGAGCGGCGCTGGCAGGTCACCAGGAGGATGCCGAGGACGAAGAACTTGATGCCTGGCACCACCACGCTGGCGATGAAGATCAGCAGTGCGATGTCCCAGGAGCCGGCTTTCCAGAACTCCACCACGCCACTCATGATGGTGTTCTCGCTGGCATTGCCGAAGATGTTGGTGTGCATCACCGGCAACAGGTTGGCCGGGATGTAGAAGATCAGGCTGGCCAGGAGCAAGGCCCAGGTACGCGACAGGCTGTTGGTCTTGCGCGCATGCACCACCGAATCGCAGCGCGGGCAATAGTGCTCGCACGCCTGGCAGACCTGGCCACAGGTGTGGCACAGCTTGAGTTGATGGTCCCGGGCATAGGGCGGTGTGCTCATCAGTAGCGACCCTCCAGGTCATCCCAGAGGTAGCGGATGTCCTTGCCGGAAATCAGGATGATCAGCACCGTCAGCATCGCCAGGGCCCACAGCCCCAGCCCGGGATGTACGTCGAGCATGCCCGCCAGCTTGACGATGGCCACCAGGATTCCCAGCAGGCAGACCTCGAGCATGCTCCAGGGCCGCAGGTGCTCCAGGGCGCGCATGCAGGCCTTGAACCCCGGCGCGGCGCGGCCGAAATTGGCAAAACCCAGCACCCAGCACAACAGGACGATCTGCAGGCCCGGGGCGAGGATGATGGTCAGGCCGGTGACTGCGGCAATCAGGCTGATCCGGCCCTGGGCCAGGGCCTCCACCGATTGCCAGAGCGTCGCTTCGTTGCTCAGGCCTTCGAGGCTGATCTTGATCACCGGGAAGAAATTGGCGAAGACGAACAGCAACCCGGCGGTGATCGACAAGGCGAACAACTGCTGCACGTTCAGGTGCCGGGCGCGGGCCAGCAGCGCACCGCAGCGCGAACACTGCGCCGCCTGACCTTTACCGAGCGGCACGGACTCGTACAGGGAGTCGCAGTGTTCGCAGATGATCCAGTTGCGAGAATTAGTCATGTTTTTCAGAAAGCCGGAAGGATGGCGAGCACAGAGGAAGGCTCCCGCCGCCGGGTATTTTCAGCAAAAGTAGAAGGTCGTGTCTAGTTTTTCCAAGGACTGGACGCAACCTTCTACGCCATAATAGGCGCCCCCGAAAAACTTCGCCGACCATGACCGACACAGCGCCCTCCTCCTCCAAGCTCCAGCGCATGCCCAAGCAGACCCGCGGCCACCAGCGGGTCACGGCCATTCTCCAGGCCTGCGCGCGCCTGCTGATCCAGCTGGGGGTAGCGAACCTGACCATGCACGGCATCGCCCGGGAAGCAGGCACCTCCATCGGCTCGCTCTATCACTTTTTCAGCGACAAACAGCAGGTGCTGGAGGCCCTGGGCCAGGGCCATATCGCCGCCATGAGCGCGATCGCCGAGCCCCTGCACGGCGTCGATGAGAGTCATTGGCGAGGCTTGAGTTCCCGACAAGTGATAGAACAGACCAGCCTGCCGCTCCTGCAATACATCGAGCAGCACCCCGACCTGTTGCAGATGCTCACTCCGGGCTATGCCCTGGGCCAGTTGCAGGCCCCGGGCCTGCACGTCCAGATGCAGAACCTCTATGACCGGGTATTGCGGGCGCGCCTGCCCAATGCCAGCGCCCGGCAGCGCGAAACCTGGGTGCAGGTGCTGCTCGGCCTGCCCCTGGGCCTGTTCCAGCGGGCCCAGGAACACCAGGAGCTCAAGCGCGAGTTATTGCTCGAAGAAGTGCCGCGAGCCTTGGCAGCCTACCTGGACACCATCGAGAAGCTGCTCGCTCCGGCATGAAGCTGGCCCTCAATGCGCCAGCCGTACCTGCAGCCACTTGTTGCGCAACACGTCATAGGCCCAGTGGTAGAGGTAGGTATAGGGCAGGAAGAACAGCAACACGCCAATGTCGAGGATCAACGCCTGCAGCAGGCTGATCCCCAGCCACCAGGCGATCAAGGGCACGGCGACCACTACCAGCCCAGCCTCGAACAGCAGTGCGTGCACCACCCGGCTCCAGCCACCATGGGCTATCCGCAGGCGCTTGAGCAGCCGATCGAAGAGGCTATTGAACAGCACGTTCCAGGCCAGCGCCAGGAGACCGATGCCCAGGGTGACCACGCCCATGTCGACCATCGGCCGATCCATGACCCAGGACAGCAGCGGAGTACAGATCAGCAACGCCAGCAATTCGAAGGCGACGGCCTGGGCAATGCGTTCGGTGAGGGATTTGTGAAGGCTCATGGCCTGCTCCTGAAGTGAAGACGCTGGCGATCTTCCAGGATGCGATCGATAGTTCCTAACCAATAACCATCGACCAAGGCGATACTTCATGGCATCCAACGAAGTGCTGCTGGCATTCGTCCAGGCCGCGACCCAGGGTTCGTTCTCCGCCGCCGCGCGCAAGCTCGGCAAGAGCCAGTCGACCATCAGCGCCGCAGTGGCCAGCCTGGAGATCGACCTCGATGTCCAGCTGTTCGACCGCTCCAGCCGCAAGCCCGGCCTGACCCCGGCCGGACAGGTGCTGCTGCGCCGCGCCGAGGAGATCCTCGCCGCCACCAGCCGCCTGGAACTGGCCGCCAGCCAGTTGTCCCAAGGCATCGAGGCGAGGCTCACCGTAGCCCTTTCCGATACCTACCAGTCCGATCGCTTCGAAAGCTGCCTGAATGCCTTCGAGCAACGCTACCCGGAGCTGGAACTGGAATGCCTGATCGCCGAGTGCGATGACCTGGTCGACCTGGTGCAAAGCGGCCGCGCGCAGATCGCCTTCGCCGAGAAACAAGCCGATTACCCGGCCGACCTGGAGCACCAGACCATGGCCGAGCGCGGCGAGGTATCGCTGTTCGTGTCATGCCAGCACCCCCTGGCCAGGCTCGATCGGGTGGATCAGCAGGCCCTGGGCCAGCACCGCGAACTGCGCCTGGCCACGGTGCTCAACCCCTATGACAGCCGCCCCCAGGGCCGGGTCTGGTCGGCCCCCAGTTACCTGATGCTGATGGAAATGGCCCAGGGCGGTTTTGGCTGGGCGCCGTTGCCGCGCTGGCTGGTGGAGAACTTCGGCGCCGGCAGGCTGCAGGAACTCAAGGTCCGCGGCTGGCCACGGCCGGTGCTGGTGGACGCGCTCTGGTCTCGCCTGCAGCCACCGGGGCCGGCCGGCAGCTGGTTCCTGCAACGGATGCTCGGCTGATCGAGACTACAGCTGGCCCAGGCGACGCTCGAGAAAACGTCGCTCCGGCGCCTGGCGGACCAGCTCCAGGGCCCGCCGGTAGGACTCGCGCGCCGCCTCGACCTGCCCCAGCTGGCGACAGAAATCGGCGCGGGCGGCATGGGCCAGGTGATAGTCGGCCAGCTCGCCGCGACGCAGGATCCGTTCGACCTGGGCCAGGCCGGCCGCCGGTCCGTCACGCTTGGCCAAGGCCACCGCGCGGTTGAGTTCGATCACCGGCGAGGGCTGCAACCGCAGCAGCACATCGTACAAACCGACGATCTGCGGCCAGTCGGTCTGGCTGGCCATGGGCGCCTCGGCATGCACCGCGGCAATCGCCGCCTGCAGGCAGTAAGGCCCGCCCCCGCCGCTGCGCAAGCCTTGCTCCACCAGCGCGCAGCCTTCGTCCATCAGCTCACGTGACCACAAGCGGCGGTCCTGTTCTTCCAACAGGATCAACTCGCCATCGGCGCCCAGGCGCGCCGCCCGCCGCGATTCGTGCAGCAACATCAGGGCCAGCAGGCCCATCACCTCGGCCTCCGGCAGCAGCTCCAGCAACAGGCGCCCCAGGCGGATCGCCTCGCGAGTCAGGTCGGCGCAGGTCAGCTCGTCCCCCAGGGACGCCGAGTAGCCTTCGTTGAACACCAGGTAGATCACCCGCAGGACACTGTCCAGGCGCTCGGGCAACTCGTTCAGTGCCGGTACCTGGTAGGGAATCGCCGCATCGCGGATCTTCGCCTTGGCGCGCACGATGCGCTGGGCGATGGTGGCCGGGGTCGCCAGGAAGGCGCGGGCGATCTGCTCGGTGCTCAGGTCGCAGATTTCCCGCAGGGTCAACGGCACCTGGGCATCCGCCGCCAAGGCCGGATGGCAGCATGTGAAGATCAGCCGCAGGCGGTCGTCTTGCACGTCTTCACCGCTCCAGTCCTCCTGCTCCAGTTGCTCCAGCTGGCTGGCCAGGGCGGCCTGGGAAGCGGCGAAACGTGCCCGCCGGCGCAGGCCATCGATGGCCTTGAAGCGCCCGACGGACACCAGCCACGCCCGGGGGTTGGCCGGGATGCCGTCGTCCTGCCAGCGCTCCACCGCCACGAAGAAAGCCTCATGCAAGGCTTCCTCGGCCAGGTCGAAATCCCCCAGCAGGCGGATCAGGGTGGCAAGGATGCGCCGCGACTGCTCGCGATAGACCTGCTCCACCAGCGCCGTCACCGCCGCTCCGGCCTGGCCCGGCATCAGTCGGGCATGCCCTGGGTGACTAGGGTCACCAGGCGCTCCAGGCTCTGCCCCCAGCCCTCATGGAAGCCCATGGCTTCATGGGCCTGGCGATCGGCCTCGCTCCAGTGCATGGCGCGAGCGGTGTAGAGAGTCTGGTCGCCCCGCTCCTCGAAGGTCACCTCGGCGGTCATGAACGGCTTGCCCGAGGGGATCCAGCCCGGCAGGAAGGCGTCGGTGAACACCAGCCGCGACGGTGCGTCGATCTCCAGGAACACCCCCATGGTCGGATACTCGCTGCCATCGGGGGCGCGCATCAGGGTCCGAAACTGACCGCCGACCCACAGGTCCATCTCGCACTCGGGAGTGGTCATGCCGTGGGGCCCCCACCATTGCGCCAGCAACGCCGGTTCGGTCCAGGCACGGAACAGCTTGCTGCGCGGGGCATCGATCAAGCGGCTGATCGACAGTTCATGTTCGGCGGGCACGCGGCCCGCAGTCTGCAAAGTCATCGCGACGCTCCTCTGGCTGATTGCCATCAGGGATTGAGTTCACGTACCGGGCGCACTTCCACGCTGCCGACCCGGGCTGCCGGAATCTGCCCGGCGACCTGGATCGCTTCGTTGAGATCCCGGGCCTCCACCAGGTAGAACCCGGCCAACTGCTCCTTGGTTTCGGCGAACGGGCCATCGGTGATCGACAACTTGCCGCCGCGCATGCGCACCGTGGTAGCGGTCTGCACCGATTGCAGGGCCTCGGCGGCGAGCATCCGCCCGCTGTCGCGCACCGCCTCGGCATAGGCCAGGCACTCGGCGTCCTTCGGGCTATCGGGCAGGCTGTGCAGCAGTTGTTCGTCGCTATACACCAGGCATAGGTATTTCATGGGCACCTCCATGATCGGGCTGATCAACTATGGTCGCTGTTCGTGGCTTTGGCGAACCCGCCGACGGTCAGGGCTCGAGGTCGAACAAGGTGGTGCCGGTCTGCATGTCGAAGGGCGCCGACCAATGCTCGTGCACCACCTGCCACTGGCCGCCCAGGCACTGGTACGCCGCGCTGACCCGCATCCAGCAGGCCTTGCCCACACCGTCGGCATCGGTGCCACCGCAATGGGCCAGCCAATGGGCGAACGCCAGCTCGTCGCTGGCCCGCACCTGCAATTGATGGAACTCGAAGATCCCGGGACCGGGGCACACCTGCATGCAAGCCTGCCAATGCGCACGGTAGGCCTCCTTGCCTTTGAATTGCAGGGCGCCGACCGCGTCGAAGGAGACGATGTCATCGGCGTAGAAGCTGACGATCTGCTCGATATCCCTGGCCATTACCGCCTGCCGCCAGTGGTCGATCAGGCTGCGTACGCGGGCTTCACTGGATGGATTGGACATGGCGAAATTCCTCGGAAGGTGAATGGGTATCACCGAGCTAACTGCTCGATTCATCCCTAGTCGCCTGGGCTTTCGCACAATCGACAATGCCGATGAAAAAAATCACGCCAACCATGCAGGCACAAAAAAGGCCGCGACATAGCGGCCTTTGGCGGTGGCGGAACTACAGAGCCCGCACCATCTCATGCCAGGCCATGCCGCCGTGGTCCGAAGCCGATGCCTTGAGGTAGACGAAACCGAAGCGCTCGTAGAGCGGTACATGGCGCTCCTTGCACATCAGGTGGATACGCGCCTTGCCAGCGCCTGCCATGCGCGCGATGAACGCTTCCAGCAACTGCCGGGACAGGCCCAGGCCCTGGAAGTCCGGATGCACCACCACTGACATGATCACCACCTCGGAGCCCGCCGGGTCGTGGCCGACCAGTTCCTTGAAGGCCTCGTCGGCCATCTGCACCTCGAAGGTGGCGCCGGAGTTGATGAAACCGGCCACCACACCCTCGACCTCGGCGACGATGAAACCCTCGGGCCAGGTGGCGATACGCGTGGCGATCTTGTCCCGGGTCGCGGCTTCGTCGCCTTCATAGGCCAGGGTCTCGATGGCGAAGCAGCGATCCAGGTCGGCAGGCAGGACGGTGCGGATCAACGGGGTCGGAGCGGTCATGGAACAGCAGCCTGAAGTCAGTTGAGGGGGCATCGATTCTAGCAAGGACCCGGCGTTGTGTATGACCGGCGTAGCGTTCGCTGGCTACCCCGTAAAGCTTTCATATAAGCCCTGGCCAGGCTCGCGCCGAGGGACTATCTATCAGCTCCCCGACGCTTCGCGAACGGCTCCCGGGCCGCTTCGCCGCGCCTTGCCAAGGACCTAGACCATGAGCTCTGCCCAGATCGGTTTTTTCATCTTGCTCGCCATCGCCATCTTCGGCGGTATCACCTTCTACCTCGATTTCTTGCACGAACGCCGTCGCGACAAGCGTGTATCAGACGCTAGCCATGCCCGGGCTCAGAGCCCCACCAGGCGATAACCCACCTGCAATTCGGTGACCAGATGCTGGGGCTGGGCCGGATCGGCCTCCAGCTTCTGCCGCAGATGGGCCATGTGCACCCGCAGGTAGTGGGCCCGGTCCACATAGTCCAGGCCCCAGACTTCCAGCAGCAGCTGGCGATGGGTCAGGACCCGGCTCTGGCCGCGGATCAGCGCGCAGAGCAAGCGGTACTCGATCGGCGTCAGGTGCACCGGCTGCCCTTCGCGGCGCACTTCATGGGTCGCCAGGTCCACCTCGATGGCGCCGAAGTTGACCTTGCTGGTGGCCGCGGCCGCCCCGCTCTGGCCATGGCGGCGCAGTTGCGCGCGAATCCGCGCCAGCAACTCCGGTACGCCGAACGGCTTGACCAGGTAGTCGTCGGCCCCGGCGTCCAGGGCGGCGACCTTCTCCGCTTCCCGATCCCGCGCCGAAAGCACCAGGATCGGCACCGCCAGCCAGCCCCGCAGCTCGCTGATCAGTTGCTTGCCATCGCCATCGGGCAGGCCCAGGTCGACGATCACCAGGTCTGGCTGGCGGCTGGCTGCATGGATCAGCGCGCGCTTGACACTGTCGGCCTCGAATACCTGGAAACCTTCGTCCTCCAGGGCGATACCGACGAAGCGGCGGATATTGGCTTCGTCCTCGACGATCAGGATGCGTGGGCTGCTGCTCATAGGGTTTCCATCGAAGGCGGTTGTCCCGCCGGCAAGGTGATGACAAAACTCAGCCCGGCGTCGGCGTGAGGCTGGGCCTCGATCCGTCCGCCATGGGCCTCGACGATACGCTTGGCCAGGGCCAGGCCCAGGCCGATCCCGGCCACGGCCGATTCCTGCTGGCCACGGCTGAAGGCCTCGAACAGGCTGGCCGGGGAACTGCCCTTGGGGCAACCGGGGCCGCTGTCGCTGACCTGCAGGATGATCTGCTGGTCGACCTGGCGCGCGCTGACCTGCACCAGGGTACCGGCCGGCGTGTACTTGGCGGCGTTGTCCAGCAGGTTGACCAGTACCCGCTCCAGCAACAGCGCGTCCACCTCCACCAGTGGCAACTGCGGCGCCATGGCGACCCGCACCTGATGCCCGGCCAGGGGCTCGCGCAACTGGCGCAGGGCACTGCCGACGATCTCCTCCAGGGAGTTCCACTGGCGATTCAGGCGCACCCCACGCTCCTGCATGCGGGCCATGTCCAGCAGGTTCTCGATCAGCCGCTGCATGGAGCCGGCCTGGTCATGGATACCCCGCAGCAACTGCGCCAGGACGCCGTCGGGGGCATGGGGCAAGGCGGCGTCGGCAGCGCCGATGATGGTGGTCAGAGGGGTGCGCAAGTCATGGGAGATCGCCGCCAGCAGGGTGTTGCGCATGCGCTCGCCCTCCATCTGCACCACGGTGCTCTGGGCCACCTCGACGTAGTGCACCCGTTCCAGGGCGATCGCCAGCTGGCTCATGCAGGCTTGCAACAAGCGTTGTTCTTCCGGCTCGCGCAGCCGCTCGGCGTCCGCCAGTTCCAGTACCAGCACGCCACGCACGCGCATCGGCGCCTTGAGCGGCAAGTAGCGCCCCCGGGCCGCCGCCAGGGTATCGGTGCCGCTACCGGCCGGCTGGCCATGATCGTAGGCCCACTGGGCGATGCTCTCGTCCAGTTCCAGGCCATTGGCGCTCAAGGCCCGCACGCGATCGCCGGCATCCGGCAGAGCCAGCCCGACCCGCGCCGCGAACACCCCGCTGAAGGTGCGCAGGGCCACGGCGCAGATCTGCTCCTCGGTGAGCGCCGCCGACAGTTCCCGGGCCAGCCCGGCCAGGGATGTGGCCCGGCGCTCACCCTCGGCGGCGGTACGCGCCTGGTGGCGCAGGCGCGCGGTGAGCTGGCCGGTGATCAGGGCGATGCCGAGCATCAGGGCGAAGGTGAAGAAGTACTGGGTGTCGTTGACCGTGAACGACCACACTGGCTGGACGAAGAAGAAGTCGAAGCACAACACCGCCAGCATCGCCGCCCAGACCCCGGGGCCGCGCCCCAGGCGCAGGGCCACCAGGACCACGGTGAGCAGGAACAGCATCACCACGTTGGCCGGGTCGAAGACCTTCAACAATAGCGCCGCCACTGCCGTGGCGGCGAAGCACGCCAGGCTGGCCCACAGGTAGGCCGGCGCACGACTGGGCGCCAGGCCGGCCTCGGGCTTGGGTGCCACGCTGCGCTCGCGGTCCGCTGGCCCATTGGCGATCACGATCTGGTCGATTTCCGGGTGCTGGCGACTGAGGCGATCGCTCACCGACTGGTGCCAGACCTGCCACACCCGACGCGGGTAATGGCCCAGCACCAGGCGATTGGCGTTGTGCTCGCGGGCACAGGCGGCCAGGGCCTGGGCCACGTCCATGCCGGGCAGGGTCGCGGTCTCGGCACCGAACTCGGCGGCCAGGGCCAGGGTCTTCATGGCAGCCGCATACCGACTGGCGCCGATGCCCCGACGCTGGGCCGGCGCCACGTGCACCACCATCCAGTCGGCCTCGAGCTTTTGCGCCAGGCGCGCCGCCTCGCGCACCAGGCGCTCGTCCGCCGGATCCCCGGCGATCCCCACCAGCAACCGCTCCCGGGCTGGCCACAGGGCGTTGATCGAGCGTTCGCGGCGGTAGTCGCGCATCTGCGCGTCGACCCGGTCGGCGGTGCGCCGCAGGGTCAGCTCGCGCAGGGCCAGCAGGTTGCCCTTGCGAAAGAAGTTGCGCGAAGCCCGCTCCGCCTGGGGCGCCAGGTACACCTTGCCATCCTTGAGCCGGCGCAGCAGGTCGTCCGGCGGCAGGTCGATCACCAGTACTTCGTGGGCGTCGTCGAACAGATGATCGGGCACCGTCTCGCGCACGCGGATGCCGATGATCCCGCTGACGATGTCGTTGAGGCTTTCCAGGTGCTGGACATTGAGGGTGGTCCAGACGTCAATGCCGGCCCGCAACAGTTCCTCGACGTCCTGCCAGCGCTTGGGATGCCGGGAACCCTGGACATTGCTGTGGGCCAGTTCGTCCACCAGCAGTACCGCCGGCTGGCGGGCCAGGGCGGCGTCCAGGTCGAATTCGGGCAAGGCATGCTCACGGTGCATCAGCTGGTGCCGAGGCAGCACCTCGATGCCTTGCAGCAGCTCGGCGGTGTCGCGCCGGCCGTGGGTCTCGACGATCCCGGCCACCACATCGCGACCCTGGGCCAGTTCCTGGCGGGCGGCGGTGAGCATGGCGCAGGTCTTGCCGACCCCGGCATTGGAGCCGAAGTAGATGCGCAACTTGCCGCGCCGGGCGGCCTGCTCGTCCTGCTGCAGTTTTTCCAGCAACGCATCGGGATCGGGGCGCCCATCGCGAGGGGGGATACCAGTGTCGAGAACAGCCATGTGCATCCTTGAATGAACAAGGCGGCGCTCCGGGGAGCGCCGCCTTGCGAGTCCTGTCAGACCAGGCCGAGCCCGGCCAGCAGCATGTCGATCAGCTTGATCCCGGCAAAGGGTACCAGCACCCCGCCCAGGCCGTAGATCAGCAGGTTGCGGTTGAGCAACGCCGCCGCCCCGATGGAGCGGTACTTCACGCCCTTGAGCGCCAGGGGGATGAGGAACACGATGATCAGGGCATTGAAGATCACCGCGCTCAAGATCGCCGAGTTCGGGCTGTTCAAGTGCATCACGTTCAACGCCGCCAACTGCGGGTAAGTAGCGACGAACGCGGCCGGTACGATAGCAAAATACTTGGCCACATCGTTGGCCACGCTGAAGGTAGTCAGCGCGCCACGGGTCATGAGCATCTGCTTGCCCACCTCCACCACCTCGATCAGCTTGGTCGGGTTGCTGTCCAGGTCCACCATGTTGCCGGCTTCCTTCGCCGCCTGGGTGCCGCTGTTCATGGCCACGGCCACATCGGCCTGGGCCAGGGCCGGGGCGTCGTTGGTGCCGTCGCCGGTCATGGCCACCAGCTTGCCCTTGGCCTGGTAGTCGCGGATCAGCTGCAGCTTGTCCTCGGGCCGGGCTTCGGCGAGAAAATCGTCGACCCCGGCCTCCACGGCAATGGCGGCGGCGGTCAGGCGGTTGTCGCCGGTGATCATCACGGTCTTGATGCCCATGCGCCGCAGCTCGGCGAAGCGTTCCTTGATCCCGCCCTTGACCACGTCCTTGAGCTCCACCACGCCCAGGGCCTGGGCCCCGTCGCTGACCACCAGCGGCGTGCTGCCACGGCGCGAGACTTCATCGACCCTGGCCTGCAGGGCTGGCGCAAAGCTGCCGCCCAGGGCCTCGATGTGGCGGCGGATGGCATCGGCGGCGCCCTTGCGGATGCAGCGGCCCCGGGGCAGGTCGACGCCACTCATGCGGGTCTGGGCGGTGAACGGCACGGCACTCGCACCCAGGGTCGCCAGGTCGCGCCCAGCGATGTCGAACTGTTGCCGGGCCAGGACCACGATGCTCCGCCCTTCAGGGGTTTCATCGGCCAGGGACGCCAGTTGCGCGGCATCCGCCAGTTCGCTGTCGCGGATCCCCGGGGCCGGCAGGAAGGCGCTGGCCTGGCGATTGCCCAGGGTGATGGTGCCGGTCTTGTCCAGCAGCAGCACGTCCACGTCACCCGCCGCCTCTACCGCGCGGCCGGAGGTGGCGATGACGTTGGCCGACATCATCCGGCTCATGCCCGCCACGCCGATGGCCGACAGCAGGCCGCCGATGGTGGTGGGAATCAGGCACACCAGCAGCGCCACCAGCACCGTGGCACTGACCACGCTGCCGGTGCCGCTCATGGCCACGGCGAACAGCGAGTACGGGCTCAGGGTAACGATCACCAACAGGAACAACAGGGTCAGGCCCACCAGGAGGATGGTCAGGGCCACCTCGTTGGGGGTCTTCTGCCGCCGCGCCGATTCCACCATGCAGATCATGCGGTCCAGGAAGGATTCGCCGGGGTTGACGCTGATGCGCACCACCAGCCAGTCGGACAGCACCTTGGTGCCGCCGGTGACCGAGGAGAAGTCGCCGCCGGCCTCGCGGATCACCGGCGCCGATTCACCGGTGATGGCGCTCTCGTCCACCGTGGCCACGCCTTCGATGACCTCGCCGTCCAGGGGCACCAGGTCGCCGGCCTCGATCAGCACCACCATGTCCTTGCGCAACTCGCTGGCGGCCATGGGCAGCCAGGCGGCGCCGTGCCGTGGCTGTTGCAGCAACTTGGCCAGGGTCTGGCGCTTCATGCCCTTGAGGCTCGCCGCCTGGGCCCGGCTGCGGCCCTCGGCCAGGGCCTCGGCGAAGTTGGCGAACAACACGGTGAACCACAACCACAGGGCGATGCTCAGGATGAAGCCGCTGGGGGCCTCGCCCTGCCCGCCCAGGGACTGCAGCCACAGCAAGGTGGTGAGCAGGCTGCCCAGGTAGACCACGAACATCACCGGGTTCTTCCATTGCGCCTGGGGCAGCAGCTTCTTCACGGCATCCTGGCACGCCGTGAGCAGCAACCCACGGTCGAACAAAGCAATACGAGCGTTCTTACTCATGGTCTCTTACTCACTGGCCGCGAGGGGCGAGGCAGGCATGGGCGCCAGGGCGTCCAGCGCGAGGTTCAGTTGCAGCACATTGACCCGGGGTTCGCCCAGCAGGCCGAAGGTGCGGCCTTCGCTGTGTGCTTGCAGCAGGGCTTGCAGCTCGCCCGGCGGCAGGTGCCGGGCGCGGGCCACTCGCTCCAGCTGCAGCCGGGCGTTGGCCAGGGAAATGTGCGGGTCCAGGCCAGATGCCGAAGCCGTCACCGCGTCCACCGGCACCAGGCTGTCGGCGGCCAGGCCATTGAGTTGGCGGTAGGTACGGGCCCGCTCGGCGACGCTGTCCAGCAGCTTCTGGCTGGTGGGCCCCAGGTTGCTGGCACCACTGGCCCCGGCGTTGTAGGGCTGCGGCACGCTCTTGCTCGGGTCCAGCGGATCGCTGCCCAGGGTCATGCTCGGCCGACCCTGGAAATACTCCGGCCGCTGGAAGGCCTGGCCGATCAGGCTGGAGCCCACCACCAAGCCGTTGCGCTGCAGCAGGCTGCCCTGGGCCTGGAACGGAAACAACAGGTTGGCCAGCAGCGTGGTCGCCAGCGGATAGGCCAGGCCGGTCAGTGCCAGGCACAGCAACGCTGTCGCCAGCACCGGGCGCAGCAGGCCCTTGAACAGCACCGCGGTGGTGCCCTGGGTTTGCATTTGCGTAGTCATCACAACCCCTTACTTGTAGGTCTGGCCGGCCAGCAACTGCAGTTGCTCCACCAGCGGGCCGAGCGCGAGCGCCGGCAGGAAGGTCAGGCCACCGACCACCAGCACCACGAACACCACCAGGAACATGAACAGCGGGGTCGCGGTGGGAATGGTGCCGGCGCCGGCCGGGATGTTCTTTTTCGCCGCCAGGGAGCCGGCCACGGCCAGCATCGGCAGCATGGTGAAGAAGCGCCCCATGAGCATCGCCAGGCCGATGGTGGTGTTGAAGAACGGCGTGTTGGCGTTCAGCCCGGCGAACGCCGAACCGTTGTTCGCGGTGCCCGAGGCGTAGGCGTAGAGCACCTCGCTGAAACCATGGGGACCCAGGTTGTTGAGGCTGTTGAGGGTGTCTGGCCAGAGCGCCGCCAGGGCGGTGAACCCGAGGATGCAGATCGGATGCGCCAGCACCGAGAGCATCACCAGCTTGATCTCCCGGGCCTCGATCTTCTTGCCGAGGAACTCCGGGCTGCGGCCGATCATCATGCCCACCAGGAACACCGTCAGCAGGGCGTACTGGATCAGGTTGATGAAGCCCACGCCGTCGCCGCCGAACACGCAGTTGAGCATCATCTGCGCCAGGGGTACGAAACCGCCCATGGGGGTCAGCGAGTCATGCATGGCGTTCACCGAGCCGGTGGTGGCACCGGTGGTGGTGGTGACGAACAGCGCAGTGTCGGCGATGCCGAAGCGCAGCTCCTTGCCTTCCATGTTGCCGCCGCTCTGGGTCGCCGACAGTTGCTGGTCGGCGCCGGCCAGGGTCAGCAGCGGGTTGCCGCTCTGCTCGGCAGTGAACACGATGGCCAGGAAGCCTGCGAACATCACCAGGAAGGTGCCGAAGAACACCCAGCCCTGGCGCCGGCGCAGCAGCATGCTGCCGAAGGTGTAGGTCAGCGCCGAAGGAATCAGCAGCATGCTGAGGATGTGCAGGACGTTGGTCAGCGGCGTCGGGTTCTCGAACGGGTGCGCGGCGTTCATGCTGAAGAAACCGCCGCCGTTGGTGCCGATGTGCTTGATCGACTCGAAGCTGGCCACGGCGCCGACGATCAACTGCTGGCGGCCGCCTTCCAGGGTACTGGTCAGGGCCTCGGAATTCAGGGTCTGGGGCATGCCCTGCCAGACGTAGACCAGGGCCATCAGCAGGCACAAGGGCAGCATCACCCGGTACAGCACGCGGATGAAATCCACCCAGTAGTTGCCGATGTCCGCCGAGCTGGAACGGCTCAGGCCGCGGATGAAGCCGGCGGCGGCCACCACTCCGGCGGTAGCGCCGACGAACATCAGGAAGGTGATGGCCGCCATCTGGCTGAAGTTCGACAGGCTGCTCTCGCCGGAGTACGCCTGCCAGTTGGTATTGGTGATGAACGAGGCGGCGGTGTTGAACGCCAGGTCCGGGGTCTGCGCCGCCAGCCCCAGCGGGTTCAGGGGCGTCAGCCCTTGCAGGCGCAGCACCAGGTAGCCCAGCAGCATCATCGCCGCGTTGGACAGCAGCAAGGCCGAACCGTAGCGGGCCCAGCCCATGGCCTCGCCAGGATCGATCCCCAGCAAGCGGTAAGTGGCGCGCTCCGCCAGGGCATGGCCGCGGCCGCTGAAGACCCGGGCCAGCCACTTGCCCATGAGCACGGCGAGCCCGGTCATCAGACCGAGGATCACCGCGTATTCCAGCACAGTACTCAACATGTCGATGCTCCGCTCAAATCTTGCCCATGGCGACGATGCCCAGGGCCGTCAGTACAAAGAACCCCAGGGACAGGCCCACGAAGATCAGGTCGTACATGGCTGGTTTCCTTTCTCGAAAGCGCCCGGCCGGGCGCATGCCAATGCATGGCGAATGCTGGGAACGCGCATCAGAACTTCTCGGCGCGGATCAGCGCGTACCCCAGGTAGGCGAACAGCAGCACAGCGCAAAAGCCGCTGGCGCCGTAGATCAATGGCAGTGTCAGCAAGACGGTTCCCCTCGATGGCGTTTGGGGCAGCGCCAGGCCTCATCAGCGGCTCGCGGCGCTACCGTTGGCGGTGCCCGGCAATGGGCGCCGGCAGGGAGGCGGGAACAGGTGGTCGACCGCCCTTCTCTGCGCCACGCAGGTTAGGCGAGGGCGTATCAAGGTCGGGCACTGATTGCGGGGGGCGGTATCAAGACCGCATAAAGATTGCCGCCCTGTGCAGGCGAAGCAGGGGCGCCGACGCGCCCCGAGAGGTTCAGGCCGTCTTCAGGGGCAGCCAGATTTCCAGGCTGCCATGCCCGGTATTGGGATTGAAATCGGCGCTGTAGCGCTCGAAGCAGGGGGCATCGGCGGCCTGCTGGCCCGATTGCGGGAGCCAGGTCTGCCAGATGTAGTCGAAGGTGCAGGGCAACTGCTGCAATGAACCGTGGTGCTCGAACACCGCGTACTGCTGGGGCTGCAGCTCGACCCAGCGATAGTGGTCGGGCAAGTCGTCGAGCTTGCTGATCTCGACCCCGGCGATGTACTCGAAGCCGCCCTGCCCATCGGGGTTGCAGCACACGCCGTAGGTGACGTCATCCACCTGCCCCGGCACCTTGCCGATATGGGGAATGAAACGCTGCCACAGCTGGCCGATCACCTGGATGTCGGCAGGGGTGAAGTGCTGGCTGAAACCGGCGACCAGCAGGAAATGCCATCTTTCGAAGCGTGGTTGCGGGCCACTGCCCTGGTTTTGCTCATCCATGAATGCCACTCCTGCCACTTAAAAAAGGGTTCGCAGGCAAGTATAGAAGCCTGTGGCCAAGGCCTGGATCAGAGCGCCGGAAGGTCGAGCGGCCGGGCACCGACGATGAACTCCTGGTAACCGGATACGATCACGTAAACCGCGAAATAGCAGAAGATCGCCGCAGATGCCAGGTAGCAATAGCGCAACAGCTTGTCGCCCAGTAGCTTGCCGCCCTGGGTCGCCGCCAGGCACAGGCCCATTGTCCAGGCCAGCCCGGCGCAGAAGAAACCGGCCAGGAACAGCGCGGAATCAGCCGTGCCGCCGCCCCCGGAGCGGGCGATCAGGGTGCCTCCCACGGCGGCGAACCAGAGGATCGCGCTGGGCGAGGACATGGCCAGGAAGATCCCCCGCAGGAACTCCTTGCGCGGCGAGCCCCGGTCCACCTCGCCACGGGTGTCGAGCAGCGCGTCGTGATGGATCGCGGCGTAGATCATCTTCGCCGCGAAGTACACCAGCAGCACCGAACCGCCAAGCCACAGCACCCAGCGCACCGTCTCGTACTGCAGCAAAACGGTCATCCCGGCCAGGGCCAGCAGCGCATAGACCAGGTCACCGACACAGGTGCCCAGGCCCAGGCAAAAGCCCTGGAAGTAACCACGCTGCATGGCCAGGGTGATCATCGCGATATTGGCCACGCCGATATCCAGGCACAACGAAAGGCTGAGCAAGAAGCCGCTGGTGAATTCCATCATCCATCCCATGTACTGCTGTTGTTCGAAGGCTCGTCGGGGGAGCTCGTGCCCGGGAAAACCTGCCTGGCCCGCCCCTTTCCCGGCCAGGGCCAGCAAGAAGCGTGCACGTTATAGCGGCAAAGCCTGCGCCCCCGCAAATGCCCGCCAGCCCGGGAAAATAATTTTTCACGCCTCTGGACAAGCCGCCGCCAGCGCCCTTATCGTCTGCCCCGCAGGCCACCGCAGTGGCCAACGTCGCTCGGACGGTTCCGGGCGCTTACGTCTTCTCGAGGCAACCATGGCCGAACAAGTTTCGCCGCGCCGCTTTGCGCGTATCGATCGACTCCCCCCCTACGTTTTCAATATCACTGCCGAGCTGAAGATGGCTGCGCGTCGGCGCGGCGAAGACATCATCGACTTGAGCATGGGTAACCCCGACGGCGCGACTCCGCCGCATATCGTCGAGAAGCTGGTGCAGGTCGCCCAGCGCGAAGACACCCATGGCTATTCCACCTCCAGGGGCATTCCACGGCTGCGCCGGGCGATTTCCCGCTGGTACCAGGAGCGCTACCAGGTCGACATCGACCCGGAAAGCGAAGCCATCGTCACCATCGGCTCCAAGGAAGGCCTGGCGCACCTGATGCTCGCCACCCTGGACCACGGCGACACGGTGCTGGTGCCCAACCCCAGCTATCCGATCCATATCTACGGTGCGGTGATCGCCGGCGCCCAGGTGCGCTCGGTGCCGCTGGTGCCCGGCGTGGATTTCTTCGCCGAACTGGAACAGGCCATCCGCGGCTCGATCCCCAAGCCGAAGATGATGATCCTCGGCTTCCCGTCCAACCCCACCTCGCAATGCGTGGAGCTGGACTTCTTCGAACGGGTGATCGCCCTGGCCAAGCAGTACGACGTGCTGGTGATCCACGACCTGGCCTACGCCGACATCGTCTACGACGGCTGGAAGGCCCCGTCGATCATGCAGGTACCCGGGGCCAAGGACATCGCGGTGGAGTTCTTCACCCTGTCCAAGAGCTACAACATGGCCGGCTGGCGCATCGGCTTCATGGTCGGCAACCCGGAGCTGGTCAGCGCCCTGGCGCGGATCAAGAGCTACCACGACTACGGCACCTTCACCCCGCTGCAGGTGGCTGCCATCGCGGCCCTGGAAGGCGACCAACAGTGCGTGCGCGATATCGCCGAGCAGTACCGGCAGCGGCGCAATGTGCTGGTCAAGGGCCTGCATGAGCTGGGCTGGATGGTGGAGAACCCCAAGGCCTCGATGTACGTCTGGGCCAAGATCCCGGAGGCCTATGCCCACCTGGGCTCGCTGGAGTTCGCCAAGAAGCTGCTGGCCGAGGCCAAGGTCTGCGTCTCGCCGGGCGTAGGGTTCGGCGAATACGGTGACGATCACGTGCGCTTTGCCCTGATCGAGAACCAGGACCGTATCCGCCAGGCCGTGCGTGGCATCCGCGGCATGTTCCGCGCCGACGGCCTGGTGCACAAAGGCGCGTGATGCGGCCTCTGTAGGAACCAGGCTTGCCGGCGCTGGACGATAACGCTGAGCCAGCCATCGCGGGCAATCGAGCGTCGACCGGCCGCTCCTACAATCGAACAGGCACAAAAAAACCGCATCGCTGCGGTTTTTTTGTGGGCGGCGTAGCGCAGGAGGTCAGACTACCAGCGACAGCAGCAGGATGAAGATCAGGCCCACCACCGACAGGATGGTCTCCATGGCCGTCCAGGTCTTGAAGGTCTCGGCCACGGTCATGTTGAAGTACTGCTTGACCAGCCAGAAGCCGGCATCGTTGACATGGGACAGGATCAGCGACCCGGCGCCGGTGGCCAGCACCAGCAGTTCGCGGTTGACCCCGGGGATCATCCCCACCACCGGGACCACGATCCCTGCGCCCGTGATGGTGGCCACGGTGGCAGAACCGGTGGCGATGCGGATCACCGCCGCTACCAGCCAGGCCAGCAGGATCGGCGAGATCTGCGCGTTGACCGCCATGTGGCCGATCACATCACCCACGCCACTGGTCACCAGCATCTGCTTGAAGCCACCACCGGCACCGATGATCAGGATGATCGCCGCGGTCGGCGCCAGGCTGGCGTCCAGGAGCTTGAGCATGCGCTTGGAGTCGATGTTCTGCTTGTAGCCGAAGGTGTACAGCGACAACAGCAGCGCCAGTAGCAAGGCAGTGATCGGGTGGCCGATCATGTCCATCCAGATGCGGAAGAAATGCCCGTCGGCCAGGGCCACGTCGGCGAAGGTCTTGAGCAGCATCAGGAACACCGGCAGCAGCACGGTCACCAGGGTCACGCTGAAGCTGGGCAGCTCGCTGCTCTGGGGTTCGCGGGCCAGCTGGTCCACCAGTTCCTGGGATGGGTTGCCAGGAATGTACTTGGCAATGAAGGTGCCGTAGATCGGACCGGCGATGATCGCCGTGGGCAGCGCCACGATCAGGCCGTAGAGGATGGTCTTGCCGATATCGGCGCCAAACACGCCGATGGCCAGCAGCGGCCCCGGGTGCGGCGGCACCAGGCCGTGGACTGCGGACAGGCCGGCCAGCAGCGGGATACCGATCTTGATCAGCGAGACCCCGGTACGCCGGGCGACGATGAACACCAGCGGGATCAGCAGCACGAAGCCGATCTCGAAGAACAGCGGGATCCCCACCAGGAAGGCGGCGAACATCATCGCCCACTGCACCCGCTCCTTGCCGAACGAACGGATCAGGGTCTGGGCGATCTGATCGGCGCCGCCGGACTCGGCCATCATCTTGCCGAGCATGGTGCCCAGCGCCAGGATGATGCCGACGAAACCGAGCACGCCACCGAAGCCGTCCTGGAACGCCTTGATGATCTTGTCCACCGGCATGCCCGACGTCAGGCCCAGGAAGCCGGCCGCGATGATCAGGGCGATGAAGGGGTGCAGTTTGAAGCGGGTGATCAAGACGATCAGCCCGATGATGGTGACCACTGCATCAACCAGCAGATAGGTCTCTTGGGACATGCCAAACATGAGTTTGCCTCCGGTTTGTTGTTTTTATTAAAGCGTTAAAAACAAGGGCCGAGTGGATAGCGCTACCTTTTTCGAGGCGACACCTAGCGTGAAGTTTCGAGGCCGTTTGCCAGCCACCATTGGTGGGCCAGTTCGGCCAGGCGCAGGACGCTCAGGTTGCTGGCATCCAGGGCCAGGGTGAGCGGCTCCCCCACCGGGGATTCGAGGGTGGCGAACTGGCTGTCGATCAGGGTCGATGGCATGAAATGCCCTGGCCGGTGCGCTACGCGGTCGGCGGCGACTTGCGGGCTCAGTTCGAGGAAGACAAAGCCCAGGCCGGGGGTCGCGGCGCGCAGGCGCTCGCGATACTGGCGCTTGAGGGCCGAGCAGGTCAGTACCGGCTGCTGGCCGGCGGCCAGGGCACGGCGCAATTCCTCGCACAGGCTGTCGAGCCAGCCGGCGCGGTCGTCGTCGTCGAGGGGGATTCCGGCACTCATCTTGGCGATGTTCGCGGCAGGGTGGAACGTATCGCCTTCAATGGCCGTGGCACCGCTGCGCTGGCACAGGGCCTGGCTGACGCTGGATTTGCCACAGCCGGCAACGCCCATGATGACCAGGGCGGTAATAGGTTGACTCATATAAGACCTCAGCGCGCAGACAGCGCTACCTTCGCTAGTTCTAGTTCTAGTACAAAAACAGTGTCTGCCGACGCCTTCTTGTCATTTTTGTGGGTTGCCGCGTATATAGTCCGCCAAAACCAAAGAGCGAGGAGTCAGGCACACCTCGCTCACGCATTGCAGCTGTTTTAGGACAGCGCTACCTTAGTGACTTGAATTTTGTTTGGCAAGCCGTCTGATGACCACCCAGAAGAACGATAAAAATTCCCGTACCACGGGCCGCCCAACCCTCAACGAAGTCGCACGCCTGGCTGGCGTCAGCCCGATCACCGCTTCCAGGGCGCTGCGCGGCGTCAGCAGCGTGGCCACCGAACTGGTGGAAAAAGTGCAGAAGGCGGCGCTGGAGCTGAACTACGTGGTCAACTCCGCCGCCCGCGCCCTGGCCTCGGCCCAGAGCCAGTCGGTGGTGGTACTGGTGCCGTCGCTGTCGAACCTGCTGTTCATCGAAACCCTGGAAGCCATCCACCAGGTCCTGCGGCCCAAGGGCTTCGAAGTGCTGATCGGCAACTACCACTATTCCCGGGACGAAGAAGAGAACCTGCTGCGCAACTACATGACCTACCAGCCCCGGGGTTTACTGCTGACCGGCTTCGACCGCACTGAAAGCGCCCGGCGGATGATCGAGGCGAACAACATTCCCTGCGTCTACATGATGGACCTGGACAGCGCATCCGGGATCAACTGCGTGGGCTTCTCCCAGCTCAGCGCCGGGGAGACCGCCGCCCAGCACCTGATCTCCCGCGGGCGCCGGCACCTGGCCTACATCGGCGCGCAACTGGATCAGCGCACCCTGCTGCGCGGCGAAGGCTTCCGCCGGGCCCTGCAGGCTGCCGGGTTGTACAACCCGGACCTGGAACTGCTGACCCCACGCCCCTCCTCCGTGGGCCTGGGCGGCGAGTTGTTCCTGCAACTGATGCAGAGCCAGCCCCAGGTGGACGCGATCTTCTTCGGCAACGACGACCTGGCCCAGGGCGCCCTGCTGGAAGCCATGCGCTGCGGCATCAAGGTTCCCGAGCAGGTGGCGGTGCTGGGCTTCAACGACCTGCCGTCCTCGGAATACATGGTGCCGCGCCTGAGCAGCATCAGCACCCCACGGGAAGCCATTGGCCGGCGCGCCGCCGAGCAGATGCTGACCCTCTTGGCCGGCAACAGCGTGGCCGAACCGGTGGTGGACATGGGCTTCGAGCTAAGGGTCCGCGAAAGCACCTGAGGCGCCTCAGGGCCGCAGGCCCAGGGCACCGAGCAACAGGCCGAAGCCCACCAGCACCACGCCGAACAGCTGATCGATCCGGCGCTTGTAGGCCAGCAGCCGGCCAGCGATGGCCGGCGCCGAGAAGAATAGCGCCACCGCCACGAACCACAGCACATGGGCCAGGACGATGATCGCGCCGTAGCCCAGTTGCACCGGCAAGCGGGTTCCCGGCTCGATCACCTGCATGAACAGGCTGAGGACGAAGATCATGGTCTTCGGATTCAGCGCATTGGTCAGCAGGCCACTGCGCAGGGCCACCCAGCCGGACATCGCCTGGCCCTGCGCCAGCGTCTCCTGCCCAGCCGACGCCGGGCTGCGCAGCAGCTTGTAGCCCAGGTAGATGAGGTACATCGCCCCGGCGCTCTTCAGCACCGTGAACCACAGCAGCGACTGCTGCAGCAGCACCCCTACCCCCAGCAAGCTGTAGCCGATATGCAGCATGACCCCCAGCCCGATGCCCAGGGCGGTGAGCACGCCGTGGCGCCGCGAAAGCATCAGGCTGTTGCGGGTGACCAGGGCGAAATCGGCTCCGGGGCTGAGTACAGCAAGAATGGTAATGGTGAGTACGACTAACAGTTCAGTCACGTTACATACGCCTTGGTTATAGAATCAGGCGCTACTGTATGGGGACCGCCACGGAAACAGCCAACGATGAAAACTGACACTTACGGTGATAAAAACTCACAGTCATTACGTCGCCGCCTGCCGCCACTGGGGGCCCTGCGCTGCTTCGAGGCCGCGGCGCGCCTGGAGAGCTTCACCCGTGCCGGTGCCGCCCTGCACCTGACCCACGGCGCCATCAGCCGCGCCGTACGAGCCCTGGAAGAAGACTTGGGCACGCCGCTGTTCGAGCGTCGCAACCACCGGGTATTCCTCACCGCCGCCGGCAGCGAGCTGCTGCATAGCGTGAGCCAGGCCCTGGACCTGGTCGAGCATACTGCCGTTCGCCTGCGCAGCGCCCAGGCCCTGGGGCCCTTGGTGTTGTCCTGCGAACCCACCCTGCTGATGCGTTGGTTGATCCCCCGGCTGCCGCAATTCCAGGCGGCATATCCGCAGGTGTCGATCCAACTGCTGGCCGGTGGCGGCCCCTTCTCCTTCAATGCCGGGATCGACCTGGCGATCCGCCGCAACGACTTCACCTGGAGCAGCGAAACCCAGGCCCACTGGTTGTTCGATGAACGCATCGGCCCGGTGTGCCGCCCGCAGCACCAGGCAGACTGGGCGCCACAGACAGAAGATCGACCGCGACTGGCCGGACACGCCCCGCGCCTGCACAGTGCCACCCGGCCGACGGCCTGGCAGCAGTGGCTGCAATTGCAGCAGCTAGCTGATAGCCCCGCACCCCAGGAGCAAGGGTTCGAGCATTTCTACTTCAGCCTGCAAGCGGCCGTGGCGGGACTGGGACTGGCCATCGCGCCCTGGCAACTGGTACGCGACGACCTGGCCAGTGGGCTCTTGTGCGCCCCCTTCGACTTCATCGCCGACGGCAGCGCCTACTACCTGCTGTCGCCCGGCCCCATCGATGCCGACTCGCCGGCAGGGTTGCTGTTGCACTGGCTGCGGGAACAGGCTCGGGACTGAGCATTACGCCACCGGCACAGGCGGGCTATCGAGCGCCGGGTCCTGGCCGCTGAGCAATTGCACCAGGGCCAGGGCGCCTTTCTGCAACGCTTGGCTCTTGAGCCACACTGCATGCACCGGCAAGGTCAGGCCGTTGTCGATGTTCTTGAAACGCAGGCGCTGCAGACGCCCGGCCGCGAATAGCGGGCGCAACACCGACAGCGGGAAGTTGCCCCAGCCGATCCCCGCTTCCACCATGTGCAAGGCCATGGCCAGGCTGTCGGTGCGCCAGCGGGATTCTCCCACCAGGGGCCGGGTATCGCTGATGGGCAAGTCGCGGCTGGCCACCACCACCTGGCGTACCTGGATCAGGTCCTCCAGGTACAGGCTGCCGTCGCTGGCCTGGAACAGCGGATGGCGGGCGGCAATACAGGCCGTCATGCGCTCGCTGCCCACGTACTGGAAGTATTCCAGGGCGTTGACGCTCAAGCCGGCGAATGCCACCGCGACACTGACCCGCCCGCTGTGCAGCAACTGCAGCACATCGTCCTGGGGCGCACTGAGCACTTCCACCTCCAGCAACGGGTAACGCTCGGCAATCAGCTTGATCGCCGCCAGCACTCGCTGCTTGTCGATATCGTCCACCACCGCCACCGCCAGCTTGCTTTCCAGGCCCAGGGACAGCTCGACGGCATGTACCTGCAACTGTCGCAGCTGATCGGCGATCAAGCGCGCATGGGGCGCGAGGGCCAAGGCCAGCGGCGTCGGCACCGGCTCGCGATGGCTGCGATCGAACAAGGCATAACCCAGTTCGGCCTCGAGGTTGGCGATCCCCATGCTGACTGCCGAGGGCACCTTGCCCAGGAACCGGGCGGCGGCGGAAAAGGAGCCGCGCTCGAGCACGGCAAGAAACAACTGGATGCTGTCGCTGGAAAAATTCATCGCCCCAACCTATCAGAAACACTGAAAGCTTCCGACTTTTTCTGTCACCTAAATTGAAGCTATCTTCTGCGCACTTCACCAGCTCCAGGCTGGCTCCCCCCCCTTTTCACCAAGGAACTCCCATGCAAGGCGTGAAACGCAAACTGGTCTATGTCTCGCTGTTCGAAGTATTCGGCATGACCTTCTCGGCCTTGGGCCTGGCCTTGCTGTCCGGCACCTCGCCCACCAGTACCGGCCCGCTGGCCGTGATCATCACCAGCATCGCCGTGACCTGGAACTTCATCTACACCAGCCTGTTCGAGCGCTGGGAAAGCCGTCAGGTCTCGCGGACCCGAACCGTCAAGCGGCGCATCGCCCATGCCGTGGGTTTCCAGCTGACGCTGATCGTGTTCCTGATCCCGCTGATCGCCTGGTGGATGGACATCAGCCTGGTACAGGCCTTCCTGCTGGACCTGGCGCTGATCCTGTTCATCCCGTGCTACACCTTCGCCTTCAACTGGTTGTTCGACCGGGTCTTCGGCCTGCCCGCCTCGGCGCTGCCCGACCCGGCCTGAAAACCGCCAGCGTTGCGCCGGGTAAATTGCCCGTCGCGGCGCCGGCGCGACGCTGTTAGATTCCCAGGACCTGCCAGAACCAAGAACAAGGAAGCGTCATGGGAACCCCCTGCAGAATTCTCGGTAAAGCCTCGTCCATCAACGTCAGGAAAGTCTTGTGGACCTGCGAGGAACTTGGCTTGCCCTATCAACAGGAAGACTGGGGCAGCGGCTTTCGCTCCACCCACACCCCTGAATTCCTTGCCCTCAATCCCAATGCCCAGGTCCCGGTGCTGATCGACGACGCCGGCGTCCTGTGGGAGTCCAACAGCATCTGCCGCTACCTGGCCAACCTGCATCCGGGCAGCGGCCTGCTGCCGATCGCTCCGCGGGCCAGGGCCCTGGTGGAGCAATGGATGGACTGGCAGGCCACGGAGCTCAACCCGTCCTGGAGCTATGCATTCATGGGCCTGGTGCGCCAACACCCCGATTGCCAGGACAGCCGGCGCCTGGGGGCCAGCCTGCTGGCCTGGAATGCCAAGATGCAGATCCTCGAACAGCAACTGGCCCGCACCCAGGCCTATGCCGCCGGCGATGATTTCAGCCTGGCGGATATCGTCCTCGGGCTGTCGGTCAATCGCTGGCGAATGACTCCCATGGAGCACCCGGACTTCCCCGCTGTGGCGGTCTACTACGAACGCCTGAGCCAGCGCCCGGGTTTCCTGTTGCATGGGCGCAACGGCACGCCTTGACCCTGCCTCACTCAATCACTGGAAGTACGACATGGACAGACTAAACGTACTGCTGACGGGCGCCTGCGGCCGGATAGGCAAGGTATTTTTCCAGGGCAGCCTGGAGCGCTATCGCTTCACCCTCACCGATCGGCTGGAACCGACCTTCGAGGTTCCCGCTCCCCACCGCTTCGTGCGCCTGGACCTGAACGACCCGCAGGCCATCGAGCAATTGCTGGCCGGCATCGACGTCATCGTGCATCTGGCCGGGATCCCCCATGCCCAGGCCGGTTTCGACGAGTTGCTCCCCACCAATATCCTCGCCACCACCTACCTGTTCGAGGCGGCAGCGAACGCTGGCTGCCAGCGCCTGGTGTTCGCCAGCAGTGCCCAAACCATCGAAGGCTACCCCGTGGATCGGCAGATCGACACGAACATGCCCGTGATGCCGGCCAACCTGTACGGCGTGAGCAAGTGCTACGGCGAGGCGCTGTGCGGGTTCTATGCCGGCAAGGGACTGTCGTGCATCGCCTTGCGCATCGGTGCCTTTGAGTTCCCCGACCAGCATGAACTGACCACCACCCGCGACCTCAGCGCCTGGCTCAGCCCACGGGATGCCGTACAACTGCTGCAGCGCGCGGTACAAACGCCAGGAATCCGGCACTTCATCGGCCATGGCATTTCCAACAACCGCTTCAAGCGCCTGGATCTGAGCGAAACACGGCGTGTCCTGGGTTATGAACCGGTGGATGATGCCTTCCAGCAAGACTTCGGCATCGCCATCACCTATTGAGCCGGTCCCCGGCCCTGGCAAGCCGGCCAAGCCGGTTATTGCCAGGAAGCGGCAAGAACTGTCCGCTTTCTGCCTTCTCGGGCCTGCCGCCGGCCACAACCCCTTGATTTACAAGGACCTGATCATGGGCATGGAACTTGCTAAATTTTTGGCCTGGTTCCCTTACACAGGTTCTCGATCATGTTCGTTAACGCCCAGACATCCGTTTCAGTGCAGCCTACTGCGCGCACCGACATGGACCCGACCACGGCCGCCGCCAGTGCGTTGTACAGCGGCATGCTGCAACAAGCCACGCCACCGGCCGCCAATACGCCACAGGCCAACAGCGCGACCCAGAGCGATGCCCTGTCCGATTTCAAGGACTACATGAGCAAAAGCCCCGAGCAGCGCCTGCGCGACAGCATCCTCAAGGAGCTGGGGCTGACCGAGGAAGACCTGAAGAACCTGCCGCCGGAGCGCCAGATGGCGATCAACCAGGAAATCACCCAGCGTATGCAAGACAAGGTGAAACTGGCCAAGGAAGAACAGCAGCAGTCCAAGGACAGCGTGAAGCCGCTGGAAGAGAAGTTCCTCGCCTCGCTGTAAAGACTGGCAACGCAAGGTCGGATAATGAACGAGGGTTCCCATCGGGAACCCTTTTTCGTACCTGGCCGGCTACTGCAATTGCAGGGATGTATTGAACTGGCTGATGGCATCCACCACATGCCGCGAGCCCTGCTGGATCTCCAGGATCACTTCCCCTGCCTCGTTCGCCAGCTCGACGCCCAGCCCGGTGCGGCTCAGGCTCGATTGCATGCTGGTGACCGCGCTCTTGGACAGGTCGTGGTTCTTGCGCACCACCTCGACGATCTCCACCGTCGCCTGGCTGGTGCGGGCCGCCAGGCTGCGCACCTCGTCCGCCACCACCGCGAAGCCTCGTCCATGCTCACCGGCCCGGGCAGCCTCGATGGCGGCATTGAGCGCCAGCAGGTTGGTCTGGTCGGCGATTCCGCGGATGGTCTGGACGATGGTGCCGATGATCTCCGACTGCTTGCTCACCGCATCGATACTGAGCGCCGCTTCGTTCAGGTCGCGGGAGATCTGCTGGATGATCCCCACCGTCTGCTGCACCACCTCCGAACCTTTCTGCGCGCAGGCGTCGTTCTGTACGGAAGTGCTATGGGCCGATTCTGCGGCGGACTGCAAGGTGGTCATCTGCTGGGTGATGTCGCTGGCGAACTTGACCACCTTGTACAGCCGGCCCTTGGCATCGAACAGCGGGTTGTAGGAGGCCTCGAGGAACACCGTCTGGCCGTACTTGTTCTCCCGTTCGAAGCGATGGGAGTGGTACTCGCCACGGTTCAGGGAGGCCCAGAACTGCTTGTACTCGGCGGACTCGGATTCGGCCCGGTGGCAGAACATGCTGTGGTGCTGGCCGACGATCTCGGCGAGGGAGTACTGCATGGTCTTGAGGAAGTTGTCGTTGGCCGTGATGATCCGGCCGTCCGGGCTGAACTCGATGATCGCCATGGAGCGACCGATGGCGTTGAGCAGGCTCTGGTTCTCGTGCTCCAGGTGGATCCGGTCGGAAATGTCCGAGGCGACCTTGATCACGCTCCTGACCTGGCGATTGGCGTCGAATACCGGCATGTAGCTGGCTTCGAGCCAGATCTCCTCGCCCTTCTTGTTCAGCCGCACGAAGGTGTCGCTGATCGGTTCGCCCCGGGCCAGGTCGCGCCACAACTTGTTGTAGTCCTCGCTGCGGTAGAACTCTTCTTCGCAGAAAATCCGGTGATGCTTGCCGCGTATTTCCTCGACGGAATAGCCCATGACCTGACAGAAGTTCTCGTTGGCGTCGAGGATGACTCCGTCGGGGGAAAACTCGATCATCGCCATTGAACGACTGATGGCCGCCAACTTGCCGTTGGCTTCGCTCAAGGCGCAGTTGAAACGCTCGATTTCCAGCAGGTCAGCCTTGTGATGTAGGTTAAACATGGACGTATCACCTTCAACGCTGTCTTTTGATTGACGGAAGTTCCTAGTCTTTCAACTGATCCACCACAACGTTCATAAAACATGGCAAGCGCTCCCTGCATATGCGCAAGGAAGTGTCAGGTGATAAATGATGTTTAATCGGAGAGTCCATGTTGCAACACTCTTATCAAGCCATCCTTTTCTCGATGACCCATTGCCGGGTCGGACCTAACAGGGCATCAGGCTCCCTCCGAGCGAACGTTCCTGAGCCGGCGACACCTCTGGCCTAGCACTCTTGCGGTGACTGGCAACTCCGGCGCAGCGTTCTGGAAAGAGTCGAACAAACATCGTCTACATGGACATGAACATCGCGAAGCAGATATTCGAAGGCCGACGGATACGAATTTTCACGCTTGAGCATAGACAGCCGTCGACTCTATGCAAGTCCACTAGTCAGGCTGTTCGCGCAACTTTCCCGGCATTGCAGTTGATTAGCGATCATGTAACAAACAAGACACGAACATTGCCTGCTTACAGCTCTTGAAGAGGCTGCCCGTCAACGCTCGTCGAGAATGTCGAGGAAGGCTCGCACCAACGCATTGGGCTCGCTGCCGGTGGCCGGCACCAGGGCGAACTCACGCTCCAGGACAGTGGCCAAGGGCAGTATCCGCAGTCCCTGGCGCTGTTCGGGCAAGGTGCTGCGGGGCACCAGGGTCACTCCCAGCCGTTCGCGCACCAGGCTGAAGGCGCTGTTCCACTCGCGTACCTCGACCCGTACATCCGCCAAGGCCAGGCCCGCCCTGGCGGCCAGGCTGCGAGCATTCACCGAGCAGCCGCCCGTGGCCAGGACGAAGGGCTGGGCCACAAGGCTCGCCAGGTCGATGCTGGACCCGCGCCAGCCATGATCCTCGGGCAGCACTGCAACCCAGGAGTCGCGCCCCAGCAACCACGAGCGACGTTCGGGCTCCGGGTTCAGCACCACGCCCAGGTCCACCAACTGCGCGTCGAGCAAGGCATCCACTTCGTCGTCGCTGACCTGTAGTTGCACCACCTCGATCCCCGGGTAGAGCTGGTTGAAGCGCTGCAGCAACGGCGGCATGAAGGTCGCCATCACCACCGGAAACCCCGCCAGCCGCAGGCTGCCCCGGGGGATGCCGCGGGCGGTGTCCACCAACTGGCGAATCTGCGCCAGGGAGCCGAGCATCGCTCGCGCCTGCTCCAGCACTTGCAGGCCGATCGCCGTGGGCAGGACCCGCCGGTGGTCGCGGACGAACAAGCGCACGCCAAGCATGTCCTCCATCTGCGCCAGGGCCTGGCTGGCGCCGGATTGCGTCATGCCCACTTGCCCGGCGGCGCGGGTGATGGTGCCGTACTCGGCAATGGCCACCAACAACCGCCAGTGCATCAAGTTCATCATGACAGTAGCTATCCTTATGGAGTATTTCTGAAAGAGTAATTTTACCCATGTTGCCGGTGTCCTCCACACTGGCTCCACCTTCACCTCAAAGGGAATTGCCCATGAAACTCTACTACGCTCCCCAAGCCTGCTCCCTGGCCTCCCACATCATCCTGCGGGAACTGCAATTGCCGTTCGAACTGGTCCGCGTCGACGTCCACACCAAACGCACCGCGGACGGCCAGGACTTCTACAGCATCAACCCCAAGGGCTACGTGGTGGCGCTGCAGCTGGACAACGGCGAGCTGCTGACCGAGGGCCCCGCAGTCCTGCAATACCTGGCCGACCTCAAGCCCGAGGCCGGCCTTGCCGCAGCCAATGGCACCTGGCAGCGGGTCCGCCTGCAAGAGACCCTGAACTTCATCACCACTGAAGTCCACGGCATCCTCAACTGGCTGTTCAACCCCGATTTCGGGGACAAGGCCCGGGAAATATTCCGTCAGAAATTGGCCAAGCGCCTGGCCTTCGTGGACAAGCAACTGGAACGCCAGGATTACCTGCAAGGCGCCCAGTTCGGAGTCGCCGATGCCTACCTGTTCACCGTGCTGCGCTGGACTGCACTGTTCGATATCGACCTGGCCGCGTGGCCGGCCCTGGTGAAATTCCAGGCCCGCGTCGAACAGCGCCCAGCCGTGCGCGCGGCGCTGGAAATCGAACTGGCCTGAGCCGACCGCTGACCCTTGAGCGGTACCGAACCGGTGCCGCCTCCCGGGTCGATCACACTGGTGCACGCACCTGTGATCGGCCCGGGATTTCCTTATAATCCGCGCTCCTCCACCACCCGCCGTGCCTATGCCCAGCTACCGCATCAGCCAGCTTGCCGAGGCCTCGCGGCCCTTGCTGAACAAGTTCTATCGCCAGCATCGATCATCCATGCGCGCTTCGGCCGATGGCCAGCTGTGGGTGTTGCGCGATGGCGAGATTCTGGCGGGAATGAGCCTGAGCCCGGTGGCCCAGGGACATTGGTTGACGGGGTTGTTCGTTGCCCCGCCCCAACGCGGCCAGGGTTTGGCCGGGCGTTTGCTGGAAGGCGCGCTAGGTTCGCTCGAAGGCCCGGTCTGGCTGTTCTGCCACCCGGACCTTGTCCCCTGGTACCAACGCCTGGGATTTGTCGCCGCTCTCCAACTGCCGCAACCCCTGGCCGAACGGCTGCTGCGCTACCAGCGCAGCAAACCGCTGCTGGCCATGGCCCGGGGTTGAACCCCGCAGTCAGTCGTCGGCCTGGGGATCGAGGTCGGGAAACAGCACCTCGGTGAACCCGAACTTGCGAAAATCGCTGATACGCGATGGGTACAGGCGGCCGATCAAGTGGTCGCATTCATGCTGCACCACCCGGGCATGGAAACCCGAGGCCACGCGGACGATGGGCTCGCCCTTGGGATCGAAGCCTTCGTAGCGGATATGCCGATGCCGCTGGACCACGCCACGCATGCCAGGTACCGAGAGACAGCCCTCCCAGCCCTCTTCCAGTTCCGGGTTCAGGGGGGTGATCAAAGGGTTGATGAGGATGGTCTGCGGCACCGCCTCGGCGTCCGGGTAGCGCTCGCTGTGCTCGAAACCGAAGATCACCAGCTGCAGGTCGACGCCGATCTGCGGCGCCGCCAAACCCACGCCACCGACGCTTTCCATGGTCTGGAACATATCGTCGATCAGCTCCCAGAGTTGCGGGCTGTCGAACATCTCGGGCGGTACCGGGGGAGCGATGCGCAGCAGGCGCTCATCGCCCATCTTGAGGATTTCACGGATCATGTTCAGGCTTCGTCAGTGCTCGGCTGGAGCGAGTGATCGCGGCCCAGTCCCGAAATGTGTTGTTTGCCGCCGGGCTCGTCAAAGTCCTTTGCACCAGGGTCCTTGCCTTCGACCGACATGTGTTCGATCACCGCATTCATTTCCGCTCCCAGCAACAACACCGCCGAAGATATGTAGAAGTACAGGAGCAGGACGATGATCGCGCCGATACTGCCATACATCGCGTTGTAGTTAGCGAAGGTCTTCACATAGTAGGCGAACCCCAGGGACGCGATGATCCACACCACCACCGCCAGCACCGAACCTGGGGTGATGAAGCGGAATTTCTGCTTCACATCGGGCATCACGTAGTACATCAAGGCCACCGCCACCATCATCAGCAGCACGATCACCGGCCAGCGCAGGATGGTCCACAAGGTGACGATGAAATCCTCCAGGCCCACCTGCCCTGCCAGCCAGGCCATCACCTGCGGCCCCAGGACCATCAGCGCCGCAGCCGCCAGGAGCATGCCGGCGATACCGACGGTGTAGAAGATCGACAGCGGGAAGCGCTTCCAGATCGGCCGCCCCTCCACCACGTCGTAGGCGGCATTCATCGCGCTCATCATCAGCCGCACACCCGCCGAGGCGGTCCACAGGGCGATGACGATACCCACCGACAACAGGCCGCCCTTGGACTGCTGCAATTGGTCGATCACCGGGTTCACCTGCTCCAGGGCTTCGCGGGGCAGCACCAGCTCGGCCTGCAAGCGCAGCCAGGAAAAGAAGTCCGGCAGGTGCAGGAAACCGATCAGGGCGATGAGGAAGAGGATGAAGGGAAACAGCGAGAACAGCATCTGGTAGGCCAGGGCCGAGGCATAGGTGGACATCTCGTCCGCGATGAACTCGTTGACCGTGCGGATCAGCACCCGGTGCAAGGGCAGGCCTTTGAGGTCCGGAAAAATCATAGCGTCTCCTTTCGCCGCAAAAAGATTGAAGTCGCTGGCGACTCAGGGGGCGTTTTTCTACAACAAATTAGCCTAGTTGGCGAACCACAACCACGGTGGATGCCGGATCACGGCTATCGCGGACATGAAAACGGCCATCCGAGGATGGCCGCCGGGACTGCTCTCGAGCATGCCGTGTCAGGCCTTGTCGACTGTCTTCTTCACCGCGTCCTTGGCCTTGCCAAGGGCCTGCTGGGCTTCGCCTTTCTTTTCCTGGATCTTGCCCTCGGCCTGCAACTTAGTGTTGTCAGTCGCCTTGCCAACGCCTTGCTTGACGTTGCCGACGGCTTCGTTGACCAGACCTTTTGCCTTATCCGCTGTGCTACCCATGGTATTTCTCCGTGAGACGAAGGTGGTTCGAACAAAAAGGGAAATGCGTTGCTACCCTGGATTGACCTGCGGCCGTTGCGCAGAGTTTCAATTATTTTGCTCCAGCCTTCGATTACCGATCCGCAGTTGCGCTTTATGTTTGCCGGGCAACCCTGGAGAATGCGCGGCCGTTCAGGCCAAGCCCTGAAGATCCCATTTGCGTAGGAAGCTTATGAAATTCGATAAAAAGCAGGCCATCGCCCGTAGAAACCAGGAACTGGGCCGCGCGGTGCTGGACGTCGACAATTGCCAGTTCGCGGAACTCAACCGCAACCGCAATATCTGGTGGTTCGACATCCTGCTCGCCCGCCTGGCGGTGGGCCAGCAAGAATGGCTGCACCTGCTGCTGTACACCCCGAGCACCGACCAGTTGATCCACCTGAAGGTGCCGACCAGCTTCCTGCGCAAGAAACGCGAAGGCCTGGAAGTGCGCAACGAAGGCAAGCGCAAGGCGGCCCTGAGCCTGGAGCTGAGCGCCGACAAGGACTCCTTCCTCAAGGATGTACGCCCAGCCGGCACCGGCGTGGGTTTCGCCCAATTCCAGCAGTAATTGGCCGGCATGAAAAAGCCCCGCACTGGCGGGGCTGTTTCATGGGCGCTACGGCTTACTTCTTCACGCCGAGCTTCTTCAGTTCTTCGTCACGCAGCTCGCGGCGCAGGATCTTGCCGACGTTGGTGGTCGGCAGGGCATCGCGGAACTCCACGGCCTTGGGCACCTTGTAGCCGGTGACGTTGGCGCGCATGTGGGTCATCACCTGCTCCTTGGTCAGGGTTACCCCCGGCTTGGCGACGATGAAGATCTTGATGGTCTCGCCGGACTTCTCGTCCGGCACGCCGATCGCCGCACACTGCAGGACGCCCGGCAACGAGGCCAGCACATCTTCCAGTTCGTTGGGATACACGTTGAAACCCGAGACCAGGATCATGTCCTTCTTGCGATCGACGATACGGATGTAGCCGTCGGGCTGGATCAGGGCGATGTCACCGGTCTTCAGCCAGCCTTCGCTGTTGAGGACTTCGTCGGTGGCGTCCTGGCGCTGCCAGTAGCCCTTCATCACTTGCGGGCCCTTCACGCACAGCTCGCCGACTTCACCCAGGGGCAGTTCCTCGCCAGCATCGTTGACCACGCGGCACAGGGTCGACGGCACCGGGATGCCGATGGTGCCGATCTGGATGTTCTGGATCGGGTTGACCGTGGCCACCGGGCTGGTTTCGGTCATCCCGTAGCCTTCGCAGATCGGGCAGTTGGTCACCGACTTCCAGCGCTCGGCCGCGGCCAATTGCAGGGCCATGCCGCCGGACAGGGTGACCTTCAGCGCGGAGAAGTCCAGCTTGCGGAACGCCTCGCTGTTGCACAGGGCGACGAACAGGGTGTTGAGGCCGACGAAGCCGCTGAACTTCCACTTCGACAGTTCCTTGACCATCGCCGGCAGGTCGCGCGGGTTGGTGATCAGGATGTTGTGGTTGCCCATCAGCATGATGGCCATGCAATGGAAGGTGAACGCATAGATGTGGTACAGCGGCAGCGGCGTGATGAGGATTTCGCAACCTTCGTTGAGGTTCGAGCCCATCAGGGCCTTGCATTGCAGCATGTTGGCCACCAGGTTGCGGTGGGTCAGCATCGCGCCCTTGGCCACGCCGGTGGTACCACCGGTGTACTGCAGTACCGCTACGTCGGAACTGGCCGGGTTGGCCTCGCGAACCGGCTGGCCCTGCCCCTTGCGCAGCACGTCATTGAACTTGATGGCCTGTGGCAGGTGGTAGGCCGGCACCATCTTCTTCACGTACTTGACGACGCTGTTGATCACCAGGCGCTTGAGCGGCGGCAGCAGGTCGGCCACCTCGGTGATGATCACGTGCTTGACCCCGGTCTTGGGCACCACGCTCTCTGCCAGGTGGGCCATGTTGGCCAGGCAGACCAGGGCCTTGGCCCCGGAGTCGTTGAACTGGTGTTCCATTTCCCGCGCGGTGTACAGCGGGTTGGTGTTGACCACCACCAGACCGGCGCGGATCGCACCGAATACCGCGATCGGGTACTGCAGCAGGTTGGGCAGTTGCAAGGCGATTCGATCGCCAGGCTGCAAATCGGTATGCTGTTGCAGGTACGCGGCAAAAGCCCCGGACAGCTCGTACAGCTCACCGTAGGTGATTGTCTTGCCGAGGTTGCTAAAGGCCGGTTTGTCAGCGAAACGTTGGCAGGACTGCTTCAATACCGCCTGAATATTCGGATACTCGTCTGGATTGATATCGGCAGCAATCCCAGCTGGGTACTTATCCTTCCAAAAGTCTTCGATCATGGAAGCCCACTCCTCAGCAACGCGAATTCATCACCGCATTCGATGCGATTTTTATTGGGTGTGTGTTTTTATTGGTGTCTTTTTTGTGGTGAGTCTGGCTTTTTACTAGGCCGAGAAGTCACAAAGCGCGCCGAGAGTAGCAGCTTTGGAAAAGGCCGCCTAGGGCCAAAGAAGGCCTGATTAGTCACAAATATGACTCAAGACTAATCAATGGTCATTTTTAGAGTAAAAATTCTACAATCGCCGATTCCGCTCTGGCCCGCGGCTTTGCGCCCGACCAAAAGCCGCGCGGGCAAGCCGTTGCACCAACCGGCTTGCCCGCCCAAGGACGAACGGACGGGTTTCAGGCGGTATCACGCAGCTCGCGGCGCAGGATCTTGCCCACCGGGGTCATCGGCAGCGACTCGCGCAGGACGATGTGCTTGGGCACCTTGTAGCCGGTGAAATTCTCCTTGCAGTAGGCCTTGAGCTCTTCGAGGCTGACCCCTGTTTCCCGGGGCACGACGAATAGCTTCACGGCCTCGCCGGAGCGTTCGTCCGGCACTCCGATCACCGCGCAGTTGGCCACCTTCGGGTGGGCCATGACCACATCTTCGATTTCGTTCGGGTACACGTTGAAACCCGAGACGATGATCATGTCCTTCTTGCGGTCGACGATACGCACGAAACCGTCCGGATCGATCACCGCGATATCCCCGGAGCGGAACCAGCCCTCGGCATCCAGCACCTCGGCCGTGGCCTCGGGCTTCTGCCAGTAGCCCTTCATGATCTGCGGTCCCTTGATGCACAACTCGCCACGCTCACCCAGCGGCAACTCGACGCCCTGGTCATCGATGACCTTGACCAGGGTGCCCGGTACCGGCAGGCCGACGGTGCCCAGCCGTGAACTGTCGCCATAAGGGTTGGTGCAGGCCACCGGCGACGTCTCGGTCAAGCCATAGCCTTCGGTGATGCGGCAACCGGTGAGTGTCTGCCAGCGCTCGGCCGTGGCCTTGACCAGCGCCGTGCCGCCGGAGTTGGTCAGCTTGAGGTTGGAGAAATCCAGGTTCTTGAATTCCGGGTGGTCCATCAGCGCCACGAACAGCGTGTTGAGGCCCAGGAATGCCGAGAACCGCCAGTTCTTCAACTCCTTGATGAAGCCACCGATATCCCGCGGGTTGGTGATCAGCACGTTGTGGTTGCCGGTGACCATCATGCACATGCAGTTCGCGGTGAAGGCATAGATGTGGTACAGCGGCAGCGGCGCCACCATCACCTCCTGGCCCTCACGCCACTGGGTGTTGCCATCGGGGCCGTGCTGGCCAAGACAGGCACGGGCTTGCTGCATGTTGGCCACCAGGTTGCCGTGGGTCAGCATCGCGCCCTTGGCCAGGCCGGTGGTGCCGCCGGTATATTGCAGCACGGCGATATCGTCGAGCCCTATCGCCAGCGGCTTGATGCCCTGGCCACGCCCCAGGCGCAGGGCGCTCTTGAAGGAGATGGCCTGGGGCAGGTGGTAGGCCGGCACCATCTTCTTGACCTTGTCCACCACCATGTTGACCAGCCAGCCCTTGGCGGTGGGCATCAGGTCGCCCATGCGGGCCTCGATCAAGTACTGCAGATCGGTGTCGCCCAGCACTTCCTGGACCTTCTGCCCGAACATGTTCAGGTACACCAGGGCCCGGGCCCCGGAGTCCTTGAACTGATGGCGCATCTCGCGCGCGGTGTACAGCGGGTTGGTATTGACCACCACCAGGCCGGCGCGCAGGGCACCGAACACGGCGATCGGGTATTGCAGGACGTTGGGCATCTGCACCGCGATGCGATCCCCGGGGGCCAGGTCGGTCTGGCTCTGCAGGTAGGCGGCGAACGCCGCGCTATAGCGCTCCAGCTCGGCGTAGGTCAGGGTCACCCCCATGTTGCTGAAGGCCGGGCGGTCGGCAAATTTCTTGCAGGAACGCTCAAACACCTCGATCACCGACTTGTAGGCCCCCTGGTCGATGTCGTTGGGGACGCCGGCGGGGCGCTTATCATTCCAGAAATCAGGTTGCATTATTCTTGTCCTCTTATTTTGCCTGAACGATCCTGGCCGCCTCTGCAACGCTGCCAGGGCGGGGCTCTTCGGACGTTAGCAGCTATGGCGATTCAGGCAAATATGGGCAAGTGTGTCATTAATTGTGTGAATCTTGCTTCCAACAGGCGCCCGAATCGGACGCGCCGGCAACGATGGGCTATATAGTGCAGCGTCTTCGAGCAAAGGAATCGCCATGACCCACGACATGTTCTGGTTGACCACGAGTGACCACCACCGGCTGTTCGTCAACCAGTGGATGCCCGCCAGCCCGCCCAAGGCGATTGTCCTGCTGTCCCATGGCATGGCCGAGCACAGTGGTCGCTATGCCCGCCTGGCCCAGGCCCTGTGCGACGCGGGTTACGGTGTCTGCGCCCCGGACCAGCGTGGCCATGGGCGTACCGCCGAGCATGGAGTGCTTGGCCACTACGCGGATCACGGCGGCTGGAGCAAGGTGGTGGGCGACCTGGCCAGCCTCAACCAGCATATCGGCCAGCAGTACCCCGGCACGCCCATCGTGTTGCTGGGGCACAGCATGGGCAGCTACATCGCCCAGGCCTACCTGCAGCACCACAGCGCCAGCCTGCATGGGGCGATCCTCAGCGGTTCGAATTTCCAGCCGGTGGCCCTGTACCGCGCCGCCAGCCTCATCGCCCGTTTCGAGCGCTGGCGCCAGGGCCGCCAGGGCCGCAGCGCCCTGATCGAATGGCTGTCCTTCGGCTCGTTCAACAAAGCCTTCAAGCCCAGCCGCACGGCCTTCGACTGGCTCAGCCGGGACCCGGCGGAAGTCGACAAGTACGTCAGCGACCCTCTATGCGGCTATCGCTGCACCAACCAGCTGTGGATCGACCTGCTCGGCGGACTGCAGCAGATCAGCAAGATCCCCAACCTGGCACAGATCGATCCGGGCCTGCCGCTGCTGGTCATGGGCGGCGAATGTGATCCGGTGAGCGATGGCAAGCGTCTCAAGGATCTGGCCGGCGCCTTGCGCGAGGCCGGGAGCCAGTGCCTGCAACTGAATATCTACCCGCAGGCGCGCCATGAACTGTTCAACGAGAGCAATCGTGACCAAGTGACCCAGGACGTACTGGCCTGGCTGGAACAGGCACTGCAACACCGCAGGCCGCCGCGATCGGAGTAAGCCGGGCCAGTACGCTCATTTATCTGCCAGAGGATTTGCACAACATGACCCAGGTTACCAACACCCCATACGACGCCCTGGAAGTCGGCCAGACCGCCCAGTACAGCAAGACCGTCGAGGAGCGTGATATCCAGCTGTTCGCCGCCATGTCCGGCGACCACAACCCGGTGCACCTGGACCCCGAGTTCGCCGCCGCCACCATGTTCAAGGAGCGCATCGCCCACGGCATGTTCAGTGGCGCGTTGATCAGTGCGGCAGTGGCTTGCGAGCTGCCCGGCCCGGGCACCATCTACCTCGGTCAGCAGATGAGCTTCCAGAAGCCTGTGAAGATCGGCGACACCCTGACCGTGCGCCTGGAGATCCTGGAAAAACTGCCCAAGTTCCGCGTGCGCATCGCCACCCGGGTGTTCAACCAGAACGATGAGCTGGTGGTCGACGGCGAAGCCGAGATCCTCGCGCCGCGCAAGCAACAGACCGTGACCCTGCCAACCCTGCCAGCCATCACCATCGGCTGACCCCGGGCCGATAGCCGGCCCCGCTACTTGCTCCCCTCTTCGACCTGGACGCTGGCGGTCATGCCGGCGCTCAGGTTGATGCCTTGCGGCACCTTGTCGAGCTGGATCCGCACCGGAATCCGCTGGGCCAGGCGCACCCAGTTGAAGGTCGGCTCCACCTCGGCCAGCAACTGCCCATCGGGCGTGGCATTGCGGTCGGTGATGCCCCGGCTGATGCTCTGTACATGGCCCTGCAAGGCATCGCCTGCACTCATCAACCAGACCTTGACCGGATCCCCGACCTTGATCCGCGGCAGCTTGGTTTCCTCGAAATAGGCCTGGACATAAAAGGTCGAGTCATCCACCAAGGCCATCACCGACTGCCCGGCGTTGACGTAGTTGCCTTCGGCCAGGCGCAGGTTGGTGATGTGCCCATCCCGTGGCGCGCGAACCTGGCTGCGGGCCAGGTTCAGTTCAGCGACCTTGGCCTCGGCCTGGGCCTGGCGCAGTTCGCCGCGGGCAATCCCGGCGTTGATCTGGGCATTTTCCCGCAGCTCGGCACTGATGGCCTGGGGCCCCAGGGCCGCACGCCGACTGGCCTCGTGCTCGCGCAGGCTGAGCTGCTGCTGGCGGGTCTGTACCACGGCCTGGGCCTTTTCCAGGGCCGCCTCGAAACGATCGCGATCGATGCTCAACAACAGCTCGCCGGCCTTGACCTGCTGGTTGTCCGCCACCTTGAGCTCGCGCACCCAGCCGGAAACATCGGGGGCGACGATCACCACGTCGGCGCGGATTCGCGCGTCGCGGGTCCAGGGGGTGAGCATGTAGTACTGCCACAGGTGGTAACCGGCGAAGGCCGCCAACGCCACCAGGCACAGGGTAAACAGGACACGTACCGGTGTACGCATGGACAACTCCTTATAAAGGTCCGAGGGCGAACGTCACCGCCGCCAGCACACAGACATACAACGCACAATCGAACAACGCTTCGTGCCAGATCCAGCGCCCCAGCCCGCAGACCCGCAGTAACAGGCGCAGCGCACCGGTGAGCGCCAGCGCCAGCACCACGTAGGTCAGGAACGGACTGAGCAGCACCCCGCCCAGCGACCACTCACGCAGCCCCATGATTTTCCTCCTGCTGCCGGCACCAACTGCGCCAGCTGTTTTGCAATTGCAGCACCGCGCCCTTGGCCAGCTTCAGTGCATCGCTGGGTGGCTGCTGCTCCAGGGCTGCGAGCAAGGCGGCGCTGGGCTCCACCAGGGCGTCCTGGCGGCTGCCTGCCGGACCTTGCTCCAGGGTTCGCTGCAGGTCTTCAAAATACCTGTGCTGGGCGACGCTCGCCGGCACTTGGGCCACCGCCAGGCTCAGGCGCAAGTGCATCAGTTCATCGCCGATATCCAGGCCCAGCAGGCCATCGTCCCAGCGACTGCGGGCCGGCTCGGGCAACTCCGGGTAGTGCCGGGCCAACTGCAACAGGCGGTCGGCCATGCGCCCGCCAAACCAGCTTTCGGCCCCCCGCAGGTTGCGCCGGGTCAGGCGCCCCAGGTCAGCCAGGGTCGCCGCCAGCAGGCGCCGGCCATGCCAGGCGGGATTTCGCAAGATCAACAGATGAAAGGCCAGCACTGCCGCCCCCACCCCCAGCACCATGGCCTGGGCGTTATTGATGAAGCTGGCCACGTCGAAGGTCATGCGGTTCATCGGCGAGATCAGCACGATGAAATGCAGGCAGAACGAAGTGGCGGTGGCGCCGATCTGCGGCTTGGCCATGCCCAGGGCGCCAAAGAACAGCGGCACGCCCATGGCCATGGCCAACATCGGGAAACCACTCCACTGGGGCAACAGGATCTGCCCGACGAAAAAGGCCGCAGGTACCGCCAGGAAGATTCCGCGCATGAAGCTCATGCCGATCTGCGCGCCGTTCTCGCGACTGGCGAACAAGCCGCAAACCACACAGGTCAGCAGCATTGCCCCGGAGGCTGCAGGCCAGGCGGTGGCTAGCCAGAAACTCGCCACCGTGAGGAAGGCCAGGGCACTGCGAGCGCCGAAGACCAGGGCCAACGACAGGTCCCGGTGGGGCGTCAGCTTCGCCGGTTGCTCCACCGTTCCCCGCCCCTGCTGCACCGCATCCAGGGCCTGGTTCGCGGCCAGGGCGGTGTCGAGCAACAGGGCGAAACGCGCCAGGCAAAAACCCTGGGCCGGGCTCAGGTGTGGATCATGGGAGGCATCCAGCAGGCGCGGACGCAGCGCCTGCAAATCGGCCTTGTCCGCCGTGGCCAGGGCCTGCTGCAACTGATCCATCCACGGCTGCAACTGCCGGGACTCATCGGCATCCAGCTGCTTCCACTGGCGCCGTACCGAACGCGAGATACGCAACAGCTTCAACAGCTTCTGGCTCAGGCCGCTGATGGCCCGGGCCCGCAGGCGCCCCGAAGGCCCTTCGAACCAGGCGTGCTCGCGCTGGGAATCCACGGCGACGATACGCCCCAGGATCTCCAGCAAGCCCTTGCGTGCCAGGGCATCACCGGCCAGGGTCGAGCGGGCGGCCTGCATCCCACTCTGCCAGGCGGCACGGGCCTGCTCCGCCAACTGGCGCTCGACCCGCAGCGGCCAGATCAGGGCGCTGCTGGCGGTGGCACAGATGATCCCCAGGGAGATTTCCGTACAGCGCGCCACCGCCTGGTCGAAGATGCTCAACGGATGGTTGATGGCCGGCAAGGCGATGATTGCCACGGTGTAGCCGGCCAGCACGAAGGAATAGGACCAGGCGCTGCGCAACAAGGTAGAACTGGCGGTGCACAGCCCCAGCCACAGCGCCAGGGCCAGCAGGAACAACCAGGGAGTCTGGGCGAACAGGCCCATGAACAGCACCGACATGATGGTGCCGACCAAGGTTCCCAACAGCCGCGCCAGGCCCTTCTGCAAGACCATGCCCGACAGCGGCTGGGCGACGATGAACGCGGTCATCAGGGCCCAGGAGGGCTGCTCCAGGCCCCAGCGCAGCGCCAGCCACAGCGCCAGCCCGCCACCCAGCAGGGTCTTGATCGCGAACTGCAGCGCGGGGAGGCTTGGGGCAAGCAGGGCCTGCAAGGTAATGGGCACGGACAAGGACTCTTGGAGGTACGAATTAAACATAGCCGGGAACGCCCAGGACGGGCGCGAGCCAATTATTAGCAAGCTAACTAAAACCCGTCCAGCGCTAAATCCAAGGCACAAAAAAACGCCAGACTGGCTGGCGTTTTTGACAGGTTTTAACCTTAAGAACGGGCGCGAGCCTGGTTCCGCAGGGCCTTGACCTGGTCATGGTTGCGTTGCGCACCGTGGTACTGACGCTCCACCACATCACGAATGCCCACCAGGTTGTGCTTGGAGATTTTCTCCAGGGCTTCCTTGTAGGCTTTCAGGGCATGGTCTTCACCCCGCTCGGCCTCGTTGAGCACGGCTTCCTCGTCCTTGCCGGTCACCATGGACTTGAGATCGACCCAACGCCGGTGCAAGTCGCCGCTGACGCTGGTGGAGGTCTCCGGATCGCCACCCATGGAACGCACCACGGACTGCAACTCGGCCGCAGCGGCGGCGCAGTCGGTGGAACGCTTGATGAACAGGGCCTTGAGCTCCGGATGCTTGATGTCCTCGGCACAGGTCTTGAAGCCCTCCTGGCCATCCTTGCTGGTCTCGATCAGGCTGTTGAGTACCGAAATCGCTTCTTTGTTCAAGTCAGTCATTTTCAGGTTCCTTGCAGGTTACGAGAATGGGATCGACCATGGCCGACCTTCCTGCCGTTTACCGTTGCAGAGCCCATGCCAGACTTTCAAAT
>NZ_JBYSWT010000041.1:0-63373 GCF_058781435.1 Pseudomonas sp. FW507-12TSA | reverse complement strand
GGGCGGCGGCGGGCGTGGAGGGCCGTAGTGTTGGAACCAGAAGAAGGCCAGCAGGTGGGCGAGTACGATCGCGATCAGCAAGACGCCGAACAGGCGGCCGAACAGCGTATCGAAGCGCCCACGCATCAGCCTATGTCCCGGGCGTCGAACAGGTAGCCTTCGCCACGCACGGTCTTGATCAGTTGCGGTGATTTCGGATCCTCGCCGAGCTTCTGCCGCAGGCGCGACACCAGCAAGTCGATGCTGCGATCGAAGGCCTCGATGGAGCGCCCGCGGGCGGCATCCAGCAATTGCTCGCGGCTCAGCACTCGGCGTGGACGTTCGAGGAATACCCAGAGCAGGCGGAATTCGGCGTTGGACAGCGGCACCACCAGGCCATCGGCGGATATCAGCTGGCGCAGGACGCTGTTCAGGCGCCAGTTGTCGAAGCGGATGCTGCTCCGCTGCTCGCTGCGGTCGTCGCGTACCCGGCGCAGGATGGTCTGGATCCGCGCCACCAGTTCCCGGGGTTCGAAGGGCTTGGCCATGTAGTCGTCGGCCCCCAGTTCCAGGCCGATGATGCGGTCGGTGGGTTCGCAGCGGGCGGTGAGCATCAGGATCGGGATGTCCGATTCGTTACGTAGCCAGCGGCACAGGGACAACCCGTCTTCACCCGGGAGCATGAGGTCGAGCACCACCACGTCGAAATGCTCGGTTTGCAAGGCCTGGCGCATTGCGGCGCCATCGGTGACGCCACTGGCGTGGATGTTGAAGCGTGCCAAGTAGCCGATCAGCAGTTCGCGGATCGGTACGTCGTCATCGACGATCAAGGCCCGGGTATTCCAGCGCTTGTCGTCGCCATTGAGCGGGGCTTTGCTGTCGTCGCTGAAGGGGGCTGGGGTGTTGTGCATGGGCGATCATCTGCCAGGTAGGCTGTCGTTGCCGGGCGGCGACGGCGAGGTTATGGCTTCAGCATAGGCGTCCGGCCCGGAGGCTGGAAGTGCTGTTCGAATGTGTTGCGGCAGGCGAGGGTAGCGGCGGGGGATGTTGCCGACGTGTCGTCAGTGTATCGGGATTGATACACAGGTCGGCCTGATCGTCGGCCCGGCGCCTTGTCGCGGACGAATTAGCGCACAGCGGGTCCCGGAGCGACGCGGCTTGCGCTACAATCCGCGCCGATTTCGACTTGCCTGAGAGCCTTTTCATGTCCGCCTGCCAGACACCTATCATCGTCGCCCTGGATTTCCCCACCCGTGACGCCGCACTGAAACTGGCCGATCAACTGGACCCGAAACTGTGCCGGGTCAAGGTCGGCAAGGAGCTGTTCACCAGCTGCGCCGCCGAGATTGTCGGCACCCTGCGCGACAAGGGTTTCGAAGTGTTCCTGGACCTGAAGTTCCACGACATCCCCAACACCACCGCGATGGCCGTCAAGGCTGCTGCGCAAATGGGCGTCTGGATGGTCAACGTCCACTGCTCCGGCGGCCTGCGCATGATGGCCGCTTGCCGTGAGGAGCTGGACAAGCGCAGTGGCCCGCAGCCGCTGCTGATCGGCGTCACCGTGCTCACCAGCATGGAGCGCGAGGACCTGGCTGGCATCGGCCTGGACATCGAGCCCCAGGAACAGGTGTTGCGCCTGGCCGCCCTGGCGCAGAAGGCCGGCATGGATGGCCTGGTGTGCTCGGCCCTGGAAGCCCAGGCGCTCAAGAGCGCCCACCCGTCCCTGCAACTGGTGACTCCGGGGATTCGCCCTGCGGGCAGCGCCCAGGACGACCAGCGGCGGATCCTCACTCCGCGCCAGGCCCTGGATGCCGGTTCCGATTACCTGGTCATCGGCCGTCCCATCAGCCAGGCAGCCGATCCGGCCAAGGCCCTGGCCGACGTCGTGGCCGAACTGGCCCTGTGACACCCACGGGAGCCGGCGTGC
Organism: Pseudomonas sp. FW507-12TSA; assembly: GCF_058781435.1. Lineage (NCBI taxonomy): Bacteria > Pseudomonadati > Pseudomonadota > Gammaproteobacteria > Pseudomonadales > Pseudomonadaceae > Pseudomonas > Pseudomonas sp. FW507-12TSA. The sequence goes on along the minus strand of NZ_JBYSWT010000041.1, from coordinate 61,467 downwards.
CGGCTCCCGCAGCTTGACCCTGGGCTCAGACCTTGAGCACCAGCTTGCCGAAGTTCTCGCCGCTGAACAGCTTCGCCAGGGTTTCCGGGAAGGTTTCCAGGCCCTCGACGATGTCCTCCTTGCTCTTGAGCTGCCCCTTGGCCATCCAGCCGGCCATCTCCTGCCCGGCGGCGGCGAACTGCGCCGCATGGTCCATCACCACGAAGCCTTCCATGCGCGCCCGGTTGACCAGCAGCGACAGGTAGTTTGCCGGCCCTTTGACCGCTTCCTTGTTGTTGTACTGGCTGATGGCGCCGCAGATCACCACCCGGGCCTTGAGGTTCAGGCGAGTGAGCACGGCATCGAGGATCTGGCCGCCGACATTGTCGAAATACACGTCGACCCCCTTGGGGCATTCGCGCTTGAGGCCGGCCTGGACGTCTTCGCTCTTGTAGTCGATGGCCCCGTCGAAGCCCAGTTCCTCGACGAGGAAGCGGCACTTGTCCTGGCCGCCGGCGATGCCTATCACCCGGCAGCCCTTGAGCTTGGCGATCTGCCCGGCAATGCTGCCCACCGCGCCGGCGGCCCCGGACAGCACCACGGTTTCCCCGGCCTTGGGCGCACCGACCTGCAGAAGGGCGAAGTAGGCGGTCATGCCGGTCATTCCCAGTACCGACAGGTAGCGTGGCAGTGGCGCCAGCCGTGGGTCGATCTTGTAGAAACCACGGGGTTCGCCAACGAAGTAGTCCTGTACCCCCAGGGCGCCATTGACGTAGTCGCCGACGGCGAAATCCGGGTGCTTGGAGGCGGTCACCTGGCCCACGCCGAGGGCCCGCATCACCTCGCCGATCCCCACTGGTGGGATGTAGGACTTGCCTTCGTTCATCCAGCCACGCATGGCCGGGTCCAGGGACAGGTACTGGTTCCGCACCTGGATCTGGCCGGTGCCGGGCTCGGTCACGGCCACTTGCTGGTAGGTGAAGGTATCGCGGCTGGCCGCGCCAACGGGACGCTTGGAGAGCAGGAACTGGCGGTTGGTCAGGCTGGTCATGGCAGGTCCTCGAGAATTGGATGAAACCCTAGTTGATAGACCCTCGGGCCGGCAGCCGCAAGGCGTGCCTGCCCGGCGAATGAGCCACGATCCAGGGGCGTGATAAATGGCCCGGGGCCTTCATCACCGGGATGCATGGAGTGGCAAACGGATGCCTGATAGTGCTGCCGCGGCGTCTGTGCTCTATGGCTAGATGGGCCAGGGTATTGGGCCCGTACTGGATTGAGGAGCTTTGCATGAGCATGACGTTTTCCGGCCAGGTGGCCCTGGTGACCGGCGCGGCCAACGGGATCGGCCGGGCCACCGCCCAGGCGTTCGCCGCCCAAGGGTTGAAGGTGGTGGTGGCGGACCTGGATGCGGCCGGCGGCGAAGGCACCGTGGCGCTGATCCGCGAAGCCGGTGGCGAAGCGCTGTTCGTGTCCTGCAACGTCACTCGCGAGGCCGATGTCCAGCAGCTCATGGCCCGCACCATCGAGGCTTACGGTCGCCTGGACTACGCCTTCAACAATGCCGGGATCGAGATCGAGAAGGGCCGTCTGGCCGAGGGCTCGCTGGACGAGTTCGACGCCATCATGGGGGTCAACGTCAAGGGTGTGTGGTTGTGCATGAAGTACCAGCTGCCGCTGCTGCTGGCCCAGGGCGGCGGGGCCATCGTCAACACCGCGTCGGTGGCGGGCCTGGGGGCCGCGCCGAAGATGAGCATCTACGCCGCTTCCAAGCACGCGGTGATCGGCCTGACCAAGTCGGCGGCCATCGAGTACGCCAAGAAGAAGATCCGGGTCAACGCGGTGTGCCCGGCGGTGATCGACACCGACATGTTCCGCCGGGCCTACGAGGCAGACCCGAAGAAGGCCGAGTTCGCCGCGGCCATGCACCCGGTGGGGCGCATTGGCAAGGTCGAGGAAATCGCCAGCGCCGTGCTCTACCTGTGCAGCGATGGCGCCGCCTTCACCACCGGCCATGCACTGGCCGTCGACGGTGGCGCCACGGCCATCTGATCGATATCGCCGCCCTGGCGACCAAGGCGCCGGGGCGATGATGGAATCGACCTCCAGCGTCCTGAAAACGACCTCTAGCGTGGTTTTTGCCACTATTGCGACACCAGAGGCTTGTGCGTCGGTGCACGCCGTTGCCACCCTTCGAAAAAAACCATGGCCTTGCAGCCATTGGGGACTTGAGGGGAGTTCGCAGCATGACGACGGCCGCAAGTGGACGCTTTGCCAACCTGGGCATGGCCAGGAAGTTGGGGGTGGGCTTCGCCCTGGTGTTGCTGTTGACGGCCCTGGTGGCCGGCATCGGCCTCTGGTCCCTGCAAACCGTCAGCCAGCGCTTCGAGGGCCTCAAGCGCATGTCGCAGCTCAACAGTGGCGTGCTCAAGGTCCGGCTGCTGGAGCAGGGGTATGCGCTGCACGGTGACAACCAGAGCGTCGATAGCCTGCGCGAGAACCTGGATGCGCTGCTGGCCCTGGCCCGCCAACTCGAAGAGCCGGGCAACCCGGCGACCATGGGCCAGGTCGACGGGATGCTGGCGGACTATCGCCAGGCTTTCGATGGATTCGTCGAGCTGACCCAGGCCAAGGACCTGGCGCTGGAGATGGCCAGTTGGTCGGTATCCAGCGTGGCCAACAACCTCGACGTACTGCAAGCCGGCCTGGCGGACGACGGCGCCTATGGCTTGAAAGAGTCCCAGGGCAAGGAGGGCGCCGAGTTCATCGAGCAGGCCAACCAGATCAGCCAGGTCTCGCGCTTGATGCTGCAAGCCATGAACGAGGCCCGGGTGCGCCTGGACCAGAACCGCAAGGGCGGCGACCAGGAGGCGGCCGGGCAGGGCAAGATCGAACAGGCCGAGCAGGCCCTGGCCCTGGTGGAGCAGCTGAAGGCCAGCGTCAAGGATGCCGGTTACCAGACGGTCCTCAACGAGGTCTCGGGGCACATCGGCAATTTCAGCGAGAAACTCAACGAGTACACCGACCTGCTGGTTCAGGAACAGCAGGTCTACCAGCGGTTGCACGAGCGGGCCGCCCAGGTGATGCAGCAGGTCGACCAGGCCTATGCCGCCCAGGACCAGGCGATGCAGGAGGAGCTTGCGAAGAACTCGTTGCTGATCCTCGGTTCCTCGGCCCTGGCGCTATTGGCCGGGTTGCTGGCGGCGCTGGGTATCACCCGGTTGATCGTCCGGCCGCTGCGCAGTGTGATGCAGGTGGCCCAGCAGATTGCCGCCGGTGATCTCAGTGCCACGGTGAGCGTGACCCGGCGCGACGAGATCGGTCAGTTGATGCAAGCCATGCAGCAGATGGGCGGCGGCTTGAGCGGTATCGTCAGCGGCCTGCAATCCGGGATCGAGCGCCTGGCCAGCTCGGCACAATCGCTGTCGGCGGTGACTGAGCAGACCAACCTCGAAGTCAGCACCCAGAAAGAAGAGACCGAGCAGGTGGCCACTGCCATGAACCAGATGACCGCCACGGTTCACGATGTGGCGCGCAATGCCGAGGAGGCGGCCCTGGCGGCCCAGGCGGCGGACGACAAGGTCGAGAGCGGCCAGCAGGTGGTGCGCCAGAGCATGCAGCGGATCGAGCAACTGGCCGACTCCGCGAACCAGGCCAGCAGCGGCATCCAGAGCCTGAGCGCGGAAATCGACAACATCGGCAGCGTGCTGGATGTGATCAAGAGCGTGGCCGAGCAGACCAACTTGCTGGCCCTGAATGCCGCCATCGAAGCGGCCAGGGCCGGTGAGCAGGGGCGTGGGTTCGCGGTGGTGGCCGACGAAGTCCGGGCGCTGGCCAAGCGGACCCAGCAGTCCACCGAGGAAATCACCCGCCTGGTGGCGACCCTGCACGCCGCGGCCGATGCTTCGGTGCGACAGATCCAGGGCAGTGGGGAGTTGGTCAAGCAGGCGGTCAGCGATGCGTTGCAGACCGAGAGCGCCCTGGGCAGCATCGCTGCGGCGGTGTCCCTGATCCAGCAGATGAACCAGCAGATCGCCGCGGCCGCCGAGCAGCAGAGTTCGGTGGCCGAAGAGATCAACCGCAGCGTGACCAGCATTCGCGCCAGTGCCGATCAGTCTTCGCAGGCGATGCAGGGCAGCGCGGCCTCGAGCATCGAGCTGGCGCAATTGGGGAGCGAGTTGAAATCCATGGTGGGGCATTTCCGCCTGTAGCGGCGGGGAGGGCGGTGTCGCGCTGCGCAGGTACCCGGCGCGGGGCCGGGCACCTGCGGTCGATCAGTCGTAGATGACCTTCTTCTTCCAGTCGGCGTCGGCTTCCACTTCCTTCAGGCCCTGGGTCAACTCGTTGACCTCATCCTCGGCTGGCTCCAGGGTCGACAGCACCATGGCGTTGGCGCGGGCCAGGAGCTTGTCCAGGTACTCCAGCTGCTCGCTGTAGGCCTTGGGCTCCGGCTGCTTGCGCAGGTACTGCACGCCGCGTTCGAAGGCCAGGCGGGCCTGGCCGGGCTGGTTCTGCTGCAGTGCGTATTGCCCCAGGTTGTTGAAGAACTCGATGTGCAGCAGGACCAGGATATGGCGGATCTCCTTGATCCAGCGCTTGGCTTCGTTGGGCTGCAGGAAACCGTCGTGGGCGGCGCGGGTCACTTGGCCGTGCATGGCCTCCAGCAGAAAGCGCACGTCCTTGGCCTTGGCTTCGGTCTGGATCGGCGAGGGCGGGTTGTTCACCGGAATCGATTCGCCCTGGCCCACCAGGGTGTTGAGCTCGGCCAGGCGGGCCTTGAGCTTGGCGTCGGATTTGTCGAGGTTGAGCATGCGCTGCACGACGTTGAGTTCCAGGCGAGTCAGCAGCAGCTTGAGGCCTGGCGACATGAACTGGCCGGGGAAGGTTTCGGTGATTTCGCCGCAGCGGCGCAGGCGGTCATTGAGTTCGACCTTGGTGCGGGCCTTTTCCAGTTTGTTGTTTTCCACCACATGGTTCATGTAGCCAATGGCGATCAATAGTGCGATCCCGGCTATTACCAGCAGGGTGATCATGAGTGGTGTCACCGTTAAAACCTCGTTATAGGATTTCGCGTGCGAGTGTAGTGGCTTGGCATTTGGGCGCATAGCGCCGCTCGACGAGCCGGGATGGATTGTGCGTGCGCCTTCTACTTCTATCAGGCATAGCAGGGCAGGGCCGGAGGTGGCCACTGGGTTCAAATTGATATCGCCGGCTGCGAGGACTATAACGCCTTGGCGGGTGACAGAATATAGGCGTCAAAGCCCGGACGGCATAAAAGCCTGTGGCGACCTGAAAACAGCCTCGAAGTCATTGATTTAAATAAAGTTATATCTGGGGGTTGACGACCTTCCAAAGCATCCATAGAATGCGCGCCACTTTCAGCGGAAAGCAAAGCGCGAAACGCTGAAGGGAGTGAATGTTGTAGCGTGTCCCCTTCGTCTAGTGGCCTAGGACACCGCCCTTTCACGGCGGTAACAGGGGTTCGAGTCCCCTAGGGGACGCCAATTGCGGGAATAGCTCAGTTGGTAGAGCACGACCTTGCCAAGGTCGGGGTCGCGAGTTCGAGTCTCGTTTCCCGCTCCAATTTTAAACGGTCTGGCCTTCGGGCGAGGCTGAGTGAAACCAGAATCCAAGTCTTCGGATGCGGTTCTGGAGTCCGAAACACACACCATGTGTTGCGGGTAGCGTGTCCCCTTCGTCTAGTGGCCTAGGACACCGCCCTTTCACGGCGGTAACAGGGGTTCGAGTCCCCTAGGGGACGCCATTTGCGGGAATAGCTCAGTTGGTAGAGCACGACCTTGCCAAGGTCGGGGTCGCGAGTTCGAGTCTCGTTTCCCGCTCCAAATTCACAAAAACGCCGCTCATTCGAGCGGCGTTTTTGTTTGCGTTTCATAAAAGTCTCTTCACTACGTTGGTTTATCGCGTGCCCTTGTCCGGGGGGCTCCAGCGGCCTGCAATCATGTCGGAAAATGATATTTGATTGATCGAATATGATATTGAATCCAATGGCGCCGGGACCTAGTTTCTCCATCGAAAGCAACTTGCCCCTACCTATAAGAATAAAGGTATGCGTCGATGACCCCCGGATCGCCTTCTGCCACCACCATCGAAAGCCGTGGTGTCGACACTGTCCCGGTCGGTGAAAGAAACTACCGCCCCTGGCATGTATTCACGGTCTTGTACGGCAGCAACCTGACCTACAGCGTCATCATCTTCGGCTCCTTTCCCATCCTGTTCGGCCTGAGTTGGTGGGCTTCGGTCGCTTCCATCCTTTGCGGCTGCCTGATCGGTTCCCTGCTGCTGGCGCCCATGAGCCTGTTCGGCCCGCGCACCGGCACCAACAACGCGGTGTCCAGTGGCGCGCATTTCGGTGTCGCCGGACGTTTCATCGGCACCTGCCTGGCCTTGTTCTCGGCCCTGGGTTTCATCGCCATCACCATCTGGACCAGCGGCGATGCCCTGGCGGCGGGTTTCGGCAGAATGATGGGGATCACTCCCGGGCCATTGCACCAGGCCGCCTGCTACGCCCTCATCGCGATCGTGGTGATAGTGGTGGCGGTACGCGGTTTTCATCTGTTGGTGCGTATCCAGGAGCGCCTGATGATGCCGTTGATGAGCGCGGTGCTGTTGCTCGGCTTGCTGGCATTCGGCGAGGGTTTCGATGCCGGTTACGCCGGCGGGGAATATGCCCTGGGCGATTTCTGGCGGACCTGGATCAGCAGCATGCTGATCAATGCCTCGGTGGTGCTGTCCTATGGCGTCTTCGTCGGTGACTGGACGCGCTATATCGATCCCCAGCGCCACTCCTGCCCGAGCATCATGGCCTGCACCTTTTTCGGCGGCGTCCTGGGCATGGGCGGGCCCATGCTCTGGGGTGCCTTCGTCTGCGTCAGCTTCGCCGGCGAGGCGGCCAACTTCATCCCGGCGCTGATCTCCCATTCACCCTCCTGGTATGTCGCCGGCCTGGTGCTGCTGGGCCTGGTCGCCGGCATCGCCCAGGCGACGGTCGGCCTCTACGGCACCGGGCTGGACACCTCGTCGTTGATCCCGCGCCTGAATCGCCAGCAAGCCACGCTGGGAATCGCGATGGTCGCCGTGGCGCTGGTCTACCTGGGGGTGTTTGCCTGGAGTGCGGTCAGCGTGGTCAATGCCTTCCTGGTCTTGCTGCTGGTGATCACCGCGCCCTGGATCCTGATCATGACCATCGGCTATGCCCAGCGGCGTGGCCACTACCACTGCGATGACCTGCAGGTCTTCACCCGGGCACAGACCGGCGGGCGCTACTGGTATGTCCGCGGCATCAATTGGCGGGCCACGGCTGCCTGGCTGGCCGCCGCGCTACTGGGCCTGGCCTTCTGCGCGGCACCGCCGCTGTATACCGGGCCCTGGGCCCACCTGGCTGGAGGCCTGGACCTGAGCTTCGTCGTGGCTTTCGTCTGCGGCGGCCTGCTGTTCTATCTGTCGCTGCTGCTCTATCCCGAGCCGGCCTATGTCTTCGGGCCTTCGGGCCCCGGGCTGGGCACCCGGGAGGCGGCGGGGGCGGCGCCCCGTGAAATCCACTTGCACTGACTTTCCTTCCTTCGTCTGTCCAGGAGTATCCCGACCATGGCTTCAGGTCCCGCTGTTTTCGCAGATAGTTGCGTCATCGTCACCGGAGGTGCCCAGGGCATGGGCGCGGAACATGCGGCCGAGTTGCTGCGGCGCGGAGCCCGGGTGGCGATTTTCGATATCGATGAAACCGCGCTGGGGCAGGCTAGGGTGCAACTCGCCGGCCTCGGACCGTTGCTGGCACTGAAGGTCGACATGAGCGATCGCCCAGCGGTGGAGGCGGCGGTGGCCCGTACCGCACAGCTGTTCGGCGGGATCGACGCCCTGGTCTCCAACGCTGGCACCGTGCACGCCCAGCAGGGCCTGCTCGACACCGACGATGCCGACTGGGACCGGACCATGGCGGTACATGTGGGTGGGGCCCGGAACCTGTGCCGGGCGGCGCTGCCCTGGTTGGAACAGAGCCGCCACCCACGGATCGTCATCATCTCCTCGATGTGGGCCCAGCGCGGTCCGGGCTTCGGCCATGCCTACTGCGCAGCCAAGGGCGCGTTGCTGGGCTTGGCGCGCAACCTGGCAGTGGAACTGGGGCCCAAGGGCATCCTGGTCAATACCGTGGCCCCGGGGAGCGTGGCCACGCGGATGGCCGCCGACTACGGCCCCGACGCGATCGCCGAGGATTGCAAGAGCATCCCCCTGGGACGCTGGGGCGATGCCTGGGAAATCACCCGGCTGGTGTGTTTCCTGGCATCCGCCGAAGCCGCCTACCTGACCGGCCAGACCATCGCCATCAACGGCGGCCAGATCATCGCGGGGTATTGACGCCATGGCTCCACAAGCATGCGGTACGACGGTGGCCACGGCCCTGGGGGCACGGCGGGTGCTGGGGCGCACGGGGCTGCGGGTATCGCCGGTGGCCCTGGGCACGATGCAGTTCGGCTGGACCGCCAGTGACGTGCAATCGATGCGGATCCTCGACGCCTACCGCGCAGCGGGCGGCAACCTGATCGATACCGCCAACATGTATGGCGGTGACCAGAGCACCGAGCAGTTCGCTGCCAACCGGGCCCATGTCGGCATGAGCGAAGACATCATCGGCCGCTGGTTGCAAACCCGGGGCGGGCGCGATGACCTGGTGCTGACCACCAAGGTGCGGGCGCGCATGTGGGAGGGGGCCGACGGCGAAGGATTGACCCGGGCCCACATCATGCGTGCAGTGGAGGACAGCCTGCGGCGCCTGCGTACCGAGTGCATCGATGTGTTGTATGCCCATTGGCCCGATCCCCAGGCCCATCCCGAGGAGTGGCTGGAGGCCTTCGGCGACTTGCTCACACCGCTGCTGGACCTGGCCCGGCGCGGCAGCGGGTATCCGGCGATCCAGGTGGAGCAACCACGTTTCAACCTGCTCAACCGTGGCGAGTACGAACCGGCACTGCAACGCATCGCCCTGGACCATGGGCTGGGCATTGTCACCTACTCCAGCCTGGCCAGCGGTTTTCTGGCCGGGGCGGTGCCGCTGCGCCAGGCACCTTGCGGATCGCGGGCGCGCTTCCTGGCGCAGTACTGCGTGGAGGAGGGCTGGCAACTGCTCGAGGCCCTGCAGCAGATCGCCCGGGACCTGCAGGTCCCGGTGGCCGCCGTGGCCCTGGCCTGGACCCAGGCGCAGCCGGGCGTCACCTCGACCCTCATCGGTCCGGACCGGCTCGAGCAACTGGCCGAGGCCTCCTGGTCGCCTGCCATCCGCCTGGACCAGGAGCAACTGGCCTGCCTGGACCGCCTGTCCTGGCGGCTGTCCCGGCCCGAATTCGTGCAGTGGTGAACGGCCGCCGGAGTACCGGCCCCGACACCCTGTCTCCATCGATATTTTCTTGAGGACCCTCATATGTCCGGATCACTCCCCGATCTGCCGCGCTTTCCCTGGCCCCATGGCAAGCAGGCCGCCGTGGCCTGGAGCTTCGACGTCGACGCCGAAGCCGCGATCCTGAGCAACGATCCCGTGGCCCGGTATCGCCTGGCGATGATGACCCACCAGATGTTCGGGCCCGAGGTCGGGGTGCCGCGGATTCTCGATGTCCTGCGGCGTTATGGCTTGCGCAGCACTTTCTTCATCCCCGGCTATACCGCCGAGCGTTATCCCGATATGGTGCGCGCCATCGTCGATGGCGGGCACGAGATCGGCCACCACGGCTACCTGCATGAGCCTTTGCGGGACATGAGCGCGCAACAGGAAGCGGATGTACTCGATCGCGGCCTGGAGGCCCTGGAGCGGGTCGCCGGGATGCGTCCCCGGGCCTTTCGCGCACCCTTGGGTGAAATGTCCTTCCTCACGCCGCCATTGCTGGCCGATCGCGGTTTTCACTACGACAGCTCGCTGATGGACAGCGACGCTCCGTACCTGCTGGATGTCGGCGATGGCAGCGGGCGGACCCTGGTGGAATTGCCGTTCCACTGGTCCAGCGACGATTGGGAGCAATACAACTGGATTCCCGGTTTCGACGATGGCCGCCCCATCGAGACTCCGCGCAAGGTACACGAGCTGTGGTGGACGGAGATCGAGGCCCAGGTGCGTTATGGCGGCCTGTTCAACCTGGTCAACCATCCCTTCGTCAGCGGACGTGCGTCGCGCATCCACGCCATGGAGCAGATGATCGAGCGCCTGTTGGACGACGAGCGCATCTGGTTCGCTTCGCTGGGGGACATCGCCGAGCATGTCCGCTCGCTGGAGCTGGCGCCACGGGTGCATGCGCCTTACCACTGGCCTTATTGAATGACGCTTATGGGGCTAGCCTGCTGTGAGCACAGGTTGCCGGGAGGAGAGCAGGAACATGGTGCGCTTGATCGCCACGCAGGAAACCAATCGTATCGCCGCCAACTTCCTGCGGCATCTGCGTCGCTGCCTGCGGGACTTTGCCCCGCCGTTCGACTTGTCGGCGGCGCTGCACCAGGTGGGTGTCGACGCCAAGGCCGTGCTGGCCGGCGACGAACACGGCCTGAGTTTCCGGCAGTACTACCAGTTGCTCGAGCAAATCCCCGAGACCATGGCCGAGCAGGGCTTCTACCTGCGCCTGGGAGCGCTCTACGACATCACCGATATCGGCCTCTTGGGGTATGCCTGCCTGAGTGCGGAAAACCTGCGCAAGTCCTGGGACCTGACCTTCGGCAGCACGCCGTTGCTGCCCCATCCGCTGAACGGCACCAGGCAGGTGTGCGACGGGCGGGTCGAGGTGATACTCGATTCGCCCCTGCACCCGAGCAATATCCGGGGCTTGCAGGAGGAATGGCTGGCCTCCACCTGGCACTGGATCTGCCAGCGCCTGCCCGCAGTCAGCGGCAGTCGGGAGCTGCGCCTTGAACTGGATTACCCGGCGCCGGCCTACAAGGCGCTCTATGGCGAGATCTTTCCTGGGCGGATCGAGTTTTCCCGGCCCTGCACCCGATTGTCGTTTCCCGAAGCCTGGTACGAATTGCCGTTTCCGGCGGCCAACCCCTCTACGTCGCGCCTGTGTCATGAACAATGCCTGCTGGTCATGGCCCAGCTCGATGGCAACAAGAGCGATCTGATCGATGAGGTGCGGCGTCGCTTGCTGATGAATCCCCAGCGCGAGTTTCCCAGCCTCGAGGCCATGGCCGAACGGTTCAGGATGACCCCGGTGACTTTCTACCGGCACCTGGCCAGGGCCGGAGTCAATTACCGCACGGTGGTCCTCGAGGTGCGCATGGGGCTGGCCAGGGAGTACCTGGAGAAGACTCGTATTCCCTTGCAGGAAGTTAGTTACACCCTGGGTTATGACTATCCGCCGAACTTCTACCGAGCGTTCAAGAAGTGGTTCGGCATGACTGCCCAGGAGTGTCGTTTCGGCCTGGAACAAGTCGCTCGGTGATCAACTTGCCGGTTGCCGCCTAACAGGCTGTTGAAAAACGTAGGCGAGGCAGCCAGCGCAAGGCAAAAACAGGCGAAAAAGCGCAGTTTACATGGGGTAAATGAGCATTTTGAGCCTGTTTTTAACGCAGCGATGGCAACGCAGTTAGTTTTTCAACGGCCTGCTAATGATATTCGAATGCCGGAAGATGATATTGAGGGCACGTTGGGGTTGATGGATCTTGTTCGCTAGATATCCCTGGCGAAGGTGTTCACATGAACAGCAAGAAGAACAACAACTTCAAGTCGAGCCACACCGGGCATGGCACCGCAAAATCCGACACGGTATTCATCAACGGCAGCATCTACACCGTCGATGAACGACAACCCTGGGCCGAGGCGGTGGCGATAAAGGACGGGGTCTTCGTCGCGGTAGGCAGCAATGCCCAGATCCAGGCGCATGTCGATGAACACACCCGGGTGGTGGACCTGGAAGGTGCGTTCGCCATGCCGGGTATCTATGACATGCATACCCACCCCGACCTGGCCCTGGCGCCAGGCTACTCGGGCTACCTGGAGGTCGGCCTGGACAGCCCCACGCCGCAAGACATCGAGGCCAGCATCCTCAAGTACGCCAGCGAGCATCCGGGCGACGGCTGGATCTACGGGCAATACTTCGTCCACTTCGAGTTTCGCAAGGCCGGGATCGAGCCTGGCCGTGCCTGGCTGGACCGGATCATCGCCGATCGCCCGGTGGCGATCCTCGACCGCTCCTGGGGTTCGATCATGGTCAACTCCAAGGCCCTGGAGCTGGCCGGCATCGATGCGCAGACCAAGGACCCGGCCAACGGCTACATCGTCCGCGACTCGGTGACCGGCGAGCCCAGCGGCATCCTGGTGGACGGTGGCTACGCCATGATCCATGCGGCGATGCCGCCCACCCCGATGCACGCCCTGGTCCGCGCCTATGGCGAAGGCGTGCAGTACCAGACCGGTCGCGGGGTGGTCGGGACCAAGTACGTACACGTCTGCGAGCATCGCCTCAATGCCCTCAAGGCCCTGGACGATGCCGGGGACCTGACGCTGCGGGTCGAGGCGGCGATCAGTTGGCAAGACGATATCTTCCCGGTCAGGCGGCGTTGGGAGTTGCTCGCCGGCGAGCGGCACTTCTATCGCAGTGCCCGCTTGAATGCCGGCGCGGTGAAGTTCCACTTCGACGGCACCCACGAGACCCAGTCCTCGTATTTCGCCACGCCCTACAGCGGCGCCGGGCAGTGGCGCGGCAGCCTGAACCTGACCCCGGAGCACATCACCGACCTGGTGGTGGACCTGGACCGCCAGGGCATCCGCGTGATCGCCCACTGCACCGGCGATGCGGCGTCGGATATTTTCCTCGACGCGGTGGCCGAGGCCCGGCGGCGCAATGGGCCCGACGGCGTACGCCATCACTGTGCGCATTCATCGGTACTGCTGAACGAGAACCTGCCGCGTTTCAAGGAGCTGCAGGTCACCGCCGACTTCTCCCCGGTAGCCTGGTATCCCTATCCGTTCTCCATGGCCCGGGCCCAAGCCAATGGCGAGGAGCGCTCCCAGCGCCTGTTCAACTTCAAGGGCGTGCTCGAGGCCGGCGGGGTGGCGGTGATGGGCACCGACTGGCCGGTATCCAACATCAACCCGTGGATCGGCTTCGAGACCATGATCACCCGCCAGAACCCCTGGGATCAGAGCGACGAGCGTTACTACGGCAGCCCCATTTCCCTGGAGCAGGCGATCCGCGTGATGACCATCAACGGCGCCTGGTGCATGGAGCTTGAGCATCGTTGCGGCAGCATCGAGGTGGGCAAGTCGGCGGACCTGATCGTGCTCGACCGCAACCTGTTCGAGCTCGAGCCCCGGGGCAATATCCACAACACCCAGGTCGAGCTCACCGTCCTGGAAGGCAGCGTGGTCTGGGATCGGCATAATCGTTTCGGCGGCACGTCCTGGCAGGCGCGCTGGCGCAAGGACCTGCCGCGGTTCTACGACAAGATGTAGCTGGTTGCGGGTGTGCCAGTCATTCGCGCGCTGAGCGCTCTGAACTTTCAAGGGTGAGAAAACAATGTCATCGATACTTCCAACCATTCATGTGAGTGTCATCTCCGGCTTTCTCGGCTCCGGAAAAACCACTTTGTTGAACCGTATCCTCAATGGCGACCATGGATTGAAGATCGCCGTCATGGTCAATGATTTCGGTGAGATAAACATCGATGCCGGTTTGATCGTCAGTGCCACGCAAAACATCACCAGCCTGGCCAATGGCTGTATTTGCTGCACGGTGGAAAGCGATCTCATCGAGCAACTCGAGAAGTTGTGCAGCATGGTCGAGGGGCGGCCCGAGCATATCCTGATCGAAACCAGTGGCGTCTCCGATCCCGGGCGGGTGGTGCACACCTTGAGGTACCCGCAGTTTCGCCAGCGGCTGGCCCTGGACACCGTGGTGGTACTGCTCGATGCCGAACGCCAGGGCGAACTGCCGCAGGAAGTCAGGCCCCTGGCCCAGGAACAACTGGCTGCCGCCGACATCGTGGTGATCAACAAGGTCGACCTGGTGAGCCCCGAGCGCCTGCAGGCGCTCAAGCACCAGTGGCTGTTTCCCCGGGCCAAGGTCCATGAGGCGGTGTTTGCCGACATCCCCCTGCCGTTCATTTTCGATATCCGTCCCAATCGCCTGGTGCCGCTTGCCCGCCATGACGGCCAGCCGGCCTCCCGTCGGCACGACCAGTTGTTCAGCAGCTTCAGCTGGCAGAGTGCGGCGCCCTTGTCCCTGCAAGAGCTGCGCAAGGTCCTGGGGGAGTTTGCGGAGCATGTCTATCGCGCCAAGGGTTTTGTCCAGCTGGAGGACTATCCCGGGCAGCGCTTCATCCTGCACCTGGTGGGCTCGCGCCTGGATATCCAGCCCGCTGGGGCCTGGCCGGAGCAAGACGCGCCGGGCAGCCATTTGGTGGTGATCGGGTCCAGGCAACTGGATGCCGATGCATTGCGCGCTTGCCTTGAGCGTTGCGTCGGCCGCCGGGCATTGGCGGCCGTCAGCTAGCATGGCGGTCCGGGCGGCTCAGAGCGAGAGCAGCAAGCGCCCGGCGAACAGCAGCAGGACCAGGCCCATGCCGCGTTCGAACCAGTGTCCCAGGCGCATGAACAGCGAGCGCACCCGGGCGCTGGAAAAGAACAGCGCGACGATGACGAACCACACTCCGTTCACCAGGCACATCCAGGCGCCATACAGCGCCTGGATAGCCAAGGGCGTGGTGGCGCTGACCAGGGTGGTGAAGATCGCCAGGAAGAACAGGGTCGCCTTGGGATTGGTGGCGTTGGTCAGGAAACCGGTGACGAAGGCCCGGGCCGCCGTCGGTTGCGGCCCCTGGTCGGGCGAGTCGCCGGGCAGGGCGGACTTGGCCTTGCTGCGTAGCAGGCTGATGCCCAGGTACAGGATGTAGGCGGCGCCCAGCAGCTTGGCGCCGCCCAGCAGCCAGGGCGTGGCGTGCATCAGGGCCCCGACCCCCAGCAAGGTATAGAGCACGTGGACCGAGATGCCGGCGCCGATCCCCAGGGCGGTGCAGGTGCCGACCAGCCGGCCGAAGCGCACGCTCTGGCGGATGGTGACGGCGAAGTCCGGCCCGGGAGCGAGCACGGCGAGAAAGTGAACCAGCGCCAGGGTGGCGAATTCACCCAGATAGGTGGACAACATGGAGACTCCGCAAAGCAGGTGGGCGAGCGAGGGCAGGTTCAGGCCAGGTCGTAGCTGACCGAGAGCACGCCCTTTTTTTCCGTTACCGATTCAATTCGTACCTGGCCCAGTTCTCGCAGCCGAGACACGTGGGTACCACCGCAACCGAAGGTGGGCAGCGGGCCGAAGCCGACCTGGCGCATGCCGTCCTGCAGCTCGATGCGGCGTTGCAAGTCCGCGCTTATCCATTGCTCGATGGCGTTGTGCACCAGGTCGGCATCGATGGCCTGGGCTGCCGGCCCCGGCTTGAACGACACCCGGCCTTCGCCCGGCCAGTGGTGGGCCTTGACCGGTATCCAGCCCTGGCTCTGGCCGAAGTGGCCGATCAGGTGCCCGGCCGAGTGCATGCGGCTGTTGAACAGGCGTTGGTCCGGGTCCACCCGGGCGATGAAAGAGCCGGGCTCCAGGGGCTGGGACAGGTGGTGCAGGATCTGTTCACCCTCCTGCAGCACCCGCAATACCCGGGCCTCGCCAATCCAGCCGGTGTCGCTGGGTTGGCCGCCGCCCTGGGGGTGGAAGGGCGTGGCGTCGAGGGTGGCGATGAACGAGTCGTCCACCCTGGTGCAGTCCAGGACTTGCACCGGGACATTCAGTTCATCGTCTTGGAAATACAGGCGCAGCGTCATGGTCGAGACCTTGCAAGTGAGTGTTTTTTTATTATGTGGCGGCCTCGATTGCGTGATAATCCGTTCGGAACTCAATGGACTATTGCGTCATGAGCATAAATCTACCCCTGCCTTTGCTGGCCGAAATGGCCATTTTCGTCCGCGTGGTGGAGACCGGCAGCTTCTCCGAGGCCGCGCGCCAGCTGGGTTCTTCGCCTTCGGCGGTGAGTCGCAGCGTTTCGCGCCTGGAGAAGGCCCTGGCCACCCGCTTGCTGCAACGCACCACCCGCAAGCTGCGCTTGAGCGACGGTGGCGAGGAAGTGTTCAAGCGTTGCTGCGAGATGGTCAGCGCGGCGCGTTCGGTGATGGAGATCAGCGGCCAGTTCACCCACGAGGCCCAGGGCGTGGTGCGGGTCAGCGTGCCCAAGGCGGTGGGGCGTTTCGTGGTGCACCCGCATATGCCCGAGTTCCTGCGGCGTTACCCGAAGGTGGATGTGGAGTTGCTGCACGAAGACCGGGACGTCGACCTGATCGACGATCATGTCGACCTGGCGATCCGCATCACCGACCGGCCGCCGCCAGGGTTGATCGGCCGCCAGTTGCTGCGCATCGATCATCTGCTGTGTGCCACGCCGCAGTACCTGGCGGAGCACGGTACGCCGGTCCATCCCCAGGACCTGCGCCAGCACAGTTGCATCTACTTGGGCGAGACGCCCAGCGACGCGCGCTGGAAGTTCACCCAGGGCAGCAAGGCGGTCACCGTGGCGGTGCGTGGGCGCTATGCCGCCAACCACACCGGCGTACGCCTGGATGCGGTGCTGCAGCACCTGGGGATCGGCAGCCTGCCGTACTTCACCGCGCGCCATGCCCTGGAGCAGGGCTTGATCGTGCAGGTGCTGCCGGAGTGGACCTTCTTGGCCTCCTACCATGGCGGCGCCTGGCTGCTGCACTCGCCGACCCGCTACCTGCCGCCCAAGTTGCGGGTGTTCATCGATTACCTGGTGGAGTGCCTGGCCAAGGAGCCGACCCTGGGCCGGCCGGGCAGGGCGCCCTAGTCGCCGGCAAACGGCGCCCATGAAAAAGGCCCGCCGGTGCAACCGTGCGGGCCTTGGTGACGCCAGGCGTGTCGATCAGTGCTTGCTGTCCTGGTCGGAGAGCGCCAACAGCTGTTTTTCCTGGTTCCAGTCGAAGGGCTCGTCGTTCTGCTCGGCCTCGTAGCGCCGTTCCTCGAGGGCCTGGAACAGGTCGATTTCCTCGTCGGGCATGTAGTGCAGGCAGTCGCCGGCGAAGTACCACAGCAGGTCGCGCGGCACCAGGTGGGCGATCTGTGGGTAGCGTTGCATGATCTGGCACAGCAGGTCCTGGCCCAGGTACTGGCTTTCGATCGGATCGATTGGCAGCGAGGCGCGCAGTTCATCGAAGCGCTCCAGGAACAGCGCGTGGCTTTCTTCGGGAACCTGTTCGGCTTCTCCCACGGCCACCAGGATGCTGCGCAGGTGGTCCAGCAGGACGAGATGATCGGCGACGGCGTTGGACATGACAGGGTCCTCAAGAGCAAAACGGGCGCGGGAGTATATAGCCCCCACGCCCGGTTTCATAATCGACCAGCCCAAGGGCGGTCGCTTAGCGGGTCTTGCCTTCGCTCAAGGTCAACTCTTCCTTGGCGAAATCATCCACATCGATGACTTTGCGCCGCGCTGCTTCGGCCGCGTGCAGGCTTTGCGCCTCGGCTGCCTGCAGGACACCGGCCTCCAGCGCGGCGTCGATGATCGACTCGCCGGCAGCAGGCTTGAACTGGCCGCTTTTCAACGCCTCGTGCAGGCGCTTGTATTGTGGATGGGCGGCGCTGAGCAGTTCGCAGGCATGCTGCAGGGCCCCCACCGGATCGTCCGCCGCTTGCGGGCGGTAGCAACCTTCGAGCACGGCTTCCAGGGCCGGGTCGCCCTTGGCCCGGCCGATGATCGCCGCCACTTCGGCGTCCAGTCGATCCGAGGGGCCGGTATGGCGCCGGCCGAAGGGAAACACCAGGACCCGCAGCAGGCAGCCGAAGGTGCGGCTGGGGAAGTTGCGCAGCAGTTCGTCCAGGGCTCGCTCCGAGTGGCCAAGGCTTTCTTCCATGGCCCAGGCCAGCAGCGGTTGCAGGTACTCCGGCGAGTCCAGGTCGTGGTAGCGCTTGAGCGCCGCCGAACCCAGGTACAGGTGGCTCAGCACATCGCCCAGGCGTGCGGACAGGCGCTCGCGGCGCTTGAGTTCGCCACCCAGGAGCATCATCGACAGGTCGGCGAGCAGGGCGAAGGCCGCGGCCTGGCGGTTCAAGGCGCGGAAGTAGCCCTGGCTGAGGCTGTCCCCCGGGGCTTTTTCAAAGCGGCCCAGGCCCAGGTTCAGCACCAGGGTGCTGGCGGCGTTACTCACGGCGAAGCCGATGTGCTTGAGCAGCAGGGCATCGAACTCCTTCAGGGCCTGGTCATGGTCCTCGCGCCCGGCCAGGGCCATTTCCTTGAGCACGAAGGGATGGCAGCGGATCGCTCCCTGGCCGAAGATCATCAGGTTGCGCGACAGGATGTTGGCGCCTTCCACGGTGATGAAGATCGGCGCGCCCTGCCAGTTGCGGCCCAGGTAGTTGTTGGGCCCCATGATGATGCCCTTGCCGCCGTGCACGTCCATGGCGTGGCCGATGCATTCGCGGCCGCGCTCGGTGAGGTGGTACTTGAGGATCGCCGACAGCACCGAGGGTTTTTCCCCCAGGTCCACGGCATTGGCGGTGAGCATGCGCGCGCTGTCCATCAGCCAGGCATTGCCGCCGATGCGCGCCAGGGCTTCCTGGATGCCTTCGAAGGCCGCCAGCGGCACGTTGAACTGCTCACGTACCTGAGCGTACTGGCCGGTGACCAGGCTGGTGAACTTGGCGGCGCCGGTGCCCACTGCCGGTAGCGAGATGGAGCGTCCCACCGACAGGCAGTTCATCAGCATCATCCAGCCCTTGCCGAGCATCTCCTGGCCGCCGATGAGGAAGTCCAGGGGGATGAACACGTCTTTGCCGGAGTTGGGGCCATTCATGAAGGCGGCGCCCAGGGGCAGGTGGCGGCGGCCGATTTCCACCCCGGGGGTGTCGGTGGGGATCAAGGCCAGGCTGATGCCCAGGTCCTCTTCGTCGCCCAGCAGGTGGTCCGGGTCATGGGCCTTGAAGGCCAGGCCCAGCAGGGTGGCGACCGGCCCCAGGGTGATGTAGCGCTTTTCCCAGTTCAGGCGCAGGCCGAGGGTTTCCTGTCCTTGCCACTGGCCCTTGCAGATGATCCCGGTGTCCGGCATGGCGCCGGCGTCGGAGCCGGCCAGGGGGCCGGTCAGGGCGAAGCAGGGAATGTCGTCGCCCCGGGCCAGGCGCGGCAGGTAGTGGTTGCGCTGTTCGTCGGTGCCGTAGTGCAGCAATAGTTCGGCCGGGCCCAGGGAGTTGGGGACCATGACCGTGGAGGCCAGGTCGCCGCTACGGGTCGCCAGCTTCATTGCCACCTGGGAGTGGGCATAGGCCGAGAAGCCCTTGCCGCCGTACTCCTTGGGAATGATCAGGGCGAAGAAACCGTGCTCCTTGATATGTGCCCAGGCCTCGGCAGGCAGGTCCATCTGCTGGCCGATCTGCCAGTCGCTGACCATGGCGCAGAGCTCTTCGGTGGGACCATCGATGAAGGCTTGTTCTTCCTCGGTGAGCTGGACCTTGGGGTAGGCCAGCAGGGTGTTCCAGTCAGGACGCCCGCTGAACAGCTCGCCATCCCACCACACGGTGCCGGCGTCGATGGCGTCGCGCTCGGTTTGCGACATCGGCGGCAGGACTTTCTGGAACCAGTTGAACAGCGGGGCGCTGAAATGCTTGCGCCGCAGGTCGGGTAGCAACAGGGGCGCCGCCACTGCCGCCAAGAGCACCCAGCACACCAGTAGCAACCAGCCGGGAGCATGGCTGAAGATGCCCATGGCCAGCAGGTAGATGGCGACTGCGCCCAGGGCGGGCAACGGAGCAGTGCGGCGGTGTGCCAGGTAGGCGATGCCTGCCAACAGAACCAATATCCACAACAACAGCATATTCAATCCTCCATGAGGCCAGGGACCCGAAGCACCTTCAGAGCTTAGCCGGCGTGCGGCCAAGCGGGTGCCCGGGGCGGTGCGGGGCAGGCTGGCCCTGGCCGGTGAACGTCGGCTGCACATTCCGTCCGGCTGGGTGAAGCAGGCCATGATCTTTGGCCGAAACGTCGTTATCTCTGTGCTGGATGCCTCTATAGACTCAGGGTTCACCTGGAGGTTATGCCCATGCACGAGTACCTGCGTCCCAGCCGCTTCATCGATAGTGACCACCCTGCAGTGGTGGAGTTCGCCGAATCTCATCGCGGCATCGATCGTGATCCCCGGCAGCAGGCTATGAGCCTCTACTACGCGGTGCGTGAGGCCGTGCGCTACAACCCCTATACCTTCAGCCTCGATCCCGGAACCCTGCGCGGCAGCCATGCCCTGGCCACGGGGGAAAGCTATTGCGTGCCCAAGGCCACCTTGCTGGCCGGTTGTGCCAGGCACTGCGGGA
The DNA here is from genome assembly GCF_058781435.1 of Pseudomonas sp. FW507-12TSA. Lineage (NCBI taxonomy): Bacteria > Pseudomonadati > Pseudomonadota > Gammaproteobacteria > Pseudomonadales > Pseudomonadaceae > Pseudomonas > Pseudomonas sp. FW507-12TSA. The sequence goes on along the minus strand of NZ_JBYSWT010000041.1, from coordinate 41,152 downwards.
TTGCGGCACGCATCGGCCTGGCCGATGTGCGTAATCACTTGTCGCCCCCGCGCCTGCTGGAGTTGTTGCGCAGCGACGTGTTCGCCATGCACGGCTACACCGAGTTGTACCTGGATGGGCGCTGGGTCAAGGCCACGCCGGCGTTCAACCAGGACCTGTGCGAGCTGTTCGATGTGGCACCGCTGGATTTCGACGGTGTGCAGGACAGCGTGTTCCAGCCCTTCAACCGCCAGGGCGAGCAGGCGATGGAGTACCTGGTGGACCATGGGCAGTTCGCCGATGTCCCGGAGCACTTCTTTTTCGACCACCTGAAAAAATGCTATCCGCATCTGATCGGCCAGCCGCAATTCACGGGACTTGGTGATATGCACAGCGATTTGAGTCGTGACTGATCAGGCGTAGACTGCCCCGGCATTCATTACCGAGGGATGGTCATGCTGAAGATCTGGGGACGCAAGAATTCATCGAATGTCAGGAAGGCGCTGTGGTGCGCCGAAGAGCTGGGGCTGGCCTATGAGTCCCTGGATGCCGGCGGCGCCTTCGGTGTGGTGGACACCCCGGAGTACCGGGCGCTGAACCCCAACGGGCGGATCCCGATGATCGAGGACGAAGGCTTCGTGCTCTGGGAATCCAACACCATCGTGCGCTACCTGCTGGCCCGGCATGCCGCCGGCACGCCCTGGTATCCGACCGACGTACAGGCCCGGGCCAGTGCCGAGAAGTGGATGGACTGGACCACCTCGACCTTCGCTGATGTATTCCGTCCCCTGTTCTGGGGGGTACTGCGCACCCCTTCGGCCGAGCAGGACTGGGTGCGAATCGACGCCGCCAGGGACACCTGTGCCCAGTTGCTGGAGCGGGTCGACCAGGCCCTGGCGAACCAGCCTTACCTGTCCGGCCAGGAGATCGGCATGGGCGATATTCCCCTGGGCAGCTTCATCTACGCCTGGTTCGAGATACCCATCGAGCGCCCGGCGCTACCTCACCTGCAGGCCTGGTACCAGCGGCTGGCGGCACGGCCGGCCTACCGTCGGGCGGTGATGACCGCTTTGACTTAATACCCACTATCGATATGCATGACTGTACTTGCAGGGCGCCGGCCCGCAACATGGCGGGCGTCCGGCAATGTTGCAATCGACCCGGCCTGCCCTTACCTATAAAACTTCCCCTTCTTGGTGCATGAATCCGATATGAGTTCCGCTCTGTCCATCCGGCAGCTAACCAAAACCTACGGCAACGGTTTCCAGGCCCTGAGTGGTATCGATCTGGACGTCGCCGAGGGTGACTTCTTTGCCTTGCTCGGCCCCAACGGGGCCGGTAAATCCACCACCATCGGCATCCTCTCGACCCTGGTGAACAAGACCAGCGGCACGGTGAATGTCTTCGGCCATGATCTGGACCGCCAGCCGGCCGCGCTCAAGCGCAGCATTGGCGTGGTGCCCCAGGAGTTCAACTTCAACCAGTTCGAGAAGACCTTCGACATCGTCGTGACCCAGGCCGGCTACTACGGCATCCCGGCGAAGATCGCCAAGGAGCGGGCCGAGCAGTACCTGACCCAGCTCGGCCTGTGGGACAAGCGCGATGTACCTTCGCGCTCGCTGTCCGGCGGCATGAAGCGCCGGTTGATGATCGCCCGGGCCCTGGTCCACGAGCCGCGCCTGCTGATCCTCGACGAGCCGACCGCCGGGGTCGACATCGAGCTGCGCCGTTCGATGTGGAGCTTCCTCACCGAGCTCAACCAGAAGGGCATCACCATCATCCTCACCACCCATTACCTGGAAGAGGCCGAGCAGCTGTGCCGCAACATCGGCATCATCGACCACGGCACCATCGTCGAGAACACCAGCATGCGCCAGCTGCTCAGCCAGCTGCATGTGGAAACCTTCCTGCTCGACCTCAAGCATGACTTGCACGTGGTTCCGCAACTGGCCGGCTATCCGACCCGTCTGGTGGATAGCCATACCCTGGAGGTCCAGGTGGACAAGGCCGTGGGCATCACGGCCCTGTTCAGCCAGCTGGCGCTGCAGAACATCGAGGTGCTGAGCCTGCGTAACAAGACCAACCGACTTGAGGAGCTGTTCGTGTCCCTGGTGGAGAAAAACCTGTCGAAGGTGGCGGTATGAGTTCGGAGTTCAAGCCCAACCTGGTAGCGCTCAACACCATCGTCTACCGCGAGGTCCGGCGCTTCACCCGGATCTGGCCGCAGACCCTGCTGCCGCCGGCCATCACCATGGTCCTGTACTTCGTCATCTTCGGTAACCTGATCGGCCGGCAGATCGGCGACATGGGTGGCTTCACCTACATGGAGTACATCGTGCCGGGGCTGATCATGATGTCGGTGATCACCAACTCCTACGGCAACGTGGTGTCGAGCTTCTTCGGCAGCAAGTTTCAGCGCTCCATCGAGGAATTGATGGTGTCGCCGGTCTCGCCCCACACCATCCTCATCGGCTATACCCTGGGCGGCGTGTTGCGCGGGCTGATGGTGGGGATCATCGTGACCTTGCTGTCGCTATTCTTCACCAAGCTGCAGGTGCACCACCTGGGCGTCACTGTGCTGGTGGTGGTGCTGACGGCCACGATCTTCTCGTTGCTGGGCTTCATCAACGCGGTATTCGCGCGCAACTTCGACGATATCTCGATCATCCCGACCTTCGTGCTGACGCCGCTGACCTACCTGGGCGGAGTGTTCTACTCGATCAACCTGCTGCCGCCGTTCTGGCAGACCGTGTCCCTGGCCAACCCGGTGCTGCACATGGTCAACTCGTTCCGCTACGGCATCCTCGGGGTATCGGATATCAGTATCGGCACGGCGATCACGTTCATGCTGGTGGCCACCGCGGTGCTCTACATAGGCTGTGCCAGGTTGCTGGTCAGCGGGCGCGGCATGCGCCAGTAGGCAACTGCCCCATCAACGACAACGGCCTCCCTCGGGAGGCCGTTGTCGTTTCTAGCGCCGCTGCAGCTTGCGGCGTTGCCATTGGCGGCCGACCCACCAGCGCCAGTAGAGCATGGTCAGGCAGTAGGCCAGGGCGCCCAGGGCCAGGCCGGCCACCACCGAACCGAGCAGGAAGGGTTGCCAGAGGGTGGCCAGTTGGCTGCTGATCCACTCCCAGGTGAGGCTGTCGGGCAGGGTGCGCGGCGGCACGTTCATTAGCCAGGCGCCTAGCTGATAGGTGCAGAAGAACACCGGGGGCATGGTGATGGGATTGGTCAGCCATACCAGGCTGACGCTGATGGGCATGTTGCCCCGCAACCAGATGGCCAGCACCGCGGCCAGCAACATCTGCATCGGGATCGGGATGAAGGCGGCGAACAGGCCCACGGCCATGGCGCGGGCCACGGAGTGCCGGTTGAGGTGCCAGAGGTTGGCGTCATGCAGCAAGGTGCCGAGAAAGCGTAAGGACTTGTGTTCCCGGATGCTGGTGGGATCTGGCATGTAACGTTTGAATAAGCGCCGGGGCATAAGGCTTCTCGGTCGGGTCAAGCGGTAATTATGACTGGATTGTAAACAGGGCAAATTCAGACATTGTGACAAATGATAAAGCCGTGTCCGGCCGTCCTCGGCTAAGCCAAGGGTAGGGCTCGTCATGGATGGATTGGCTGATGCGAACAGGGATGCTGGGCTTGGCCGCGGGGCTTCTGGCGCTGGGTTTTCTGCCGGCCTTGCCGCCACTCTGGTGGTTGTTGCCGGTATTGGTGCTGGCCTTGCTGCTGTTGCCGTTTCGTACACATCCGGTGGCATTTTTCCTATTCGGTTTCAGTTGGGCCTGTGCCTGTGCGCAGTGGGCGCTCGACGATCGGTTGGCGTCGCGCCTGGACGGCCAGACTCGCTGGCTGGAAGGACGGATCAGCGGTTTGCCGGAGGCTGGGGCACAGGTGGTGCGGTTCGAGTTGCAAGATGCCCAGGCCCGACGCGAGCGCCTGCCACGGCGAATTCGCGTGAGCTGGCGTGACGGGCCGCCGGTCAAGAGCGGCGAGCGCTGGCGTCTGGCGGTGACACTGCGCCGCCCCGTGGGGTTGCTCAACCTACAGGGGTTCGACTACGAGGCGTGGCTGCTGGCGCGGCGTATCGGCGCCGTCGGTACGGTCAAGGATGGCCAGTTGCTGGCGCCGGCCCAGGGCGCCTGGCGCGACCGCTTGCGCCAGCGCTTGCTGGCGGTCCAGGCCCATGGCCGGAGCGGAGGGCTGGCCGCATTGGTGATGGGGGATGGTTCCGGGCTGACGCGAGAGGACTGGCAGCTGTTGCAAGACACCGGCACCGTGCACCTGATGGTCATTTCCGGGCAGCACATCAGCCTCTTGGCGGGGGTGATCTATCTCGTCGTGGCGGGGCTGGCGCGGCTCGGCGCCTGGCCCGCGCGCTGGCCATGGCTGCCGTGGGCCTGCGTCCTGGGCTTTCTCGGGGCGTTGGGCTACGGGTTGCTCGCGGGGTTCGACGTGCCGGTGCAGCGCGCCTGCGTGATGGTGGCCCTGGTCCTGCTCTGGCGCTTGCGCTTTCGTCACCTGGGCACTTGGTGGCCGCTGCTGCTGGCGCTGGATGCGGTGCTGTTGCTCGAACCCCTGGCCAGCCTGCAACCGGGCTTCTGGCTGTCGTTCGCGGCGGTGGCGATCCTGATCTTCACCTTCGCCGGGCGGCTGGGGGCCTGGCGCTGGTGGCAGAGCTGGACCCGCGCCCAATGGCTGATAGCGATCGGCCTGCTGCCGCCGATGCTGGCCCTGGGCCTGCCCATCAGCCTCAGCGGTCCGCTGGCCAACCTGCTGGCGGTGCCTTGGGTCAGCCTGCTGGTGTTGCCGCCGGCTTTGCTGGGAAGCCTGTTGTTGCCCTTGCCAGTGGTGGGCGAAGGCTTGTTGTGGCTGGCCGGTGGGCTGCTGGAGGGACTGTTCCGTGTGCTGGGGCTGATCGCCGGATGGCGGCCGGCCTGGGTCGCGCCGCTGTTGCCCGCCTGGATCTGGAGCCTCGCCAGTCTGGGGGCGTTGTTGCTGTTGCTGCCGCCCGGCGTGCCGCTGCGGATTCTCGGCTGGCCGCTGTTGCTGCTGGTGGCCTGGCCGCCGCAGCCGCGAGCGCCCTTCGGCGAGGCCGAGGTCTGGCAGCTGGATGTGGGCCAGGGGCTGTCGTTCGTCCTGCGTACCCGTAACCACGCGATGCTGTACGACGCGGGCGCCCGTAGCGGCGATTTCGACCTCGGCGAGCGGGTAGTGGTGCCGACCCTGCAGCGCTTGGGCATCCACCAGCTGGACCTGATGTTGCTCAGCCATGCCGATAACGATCATGCCGGTGGCGCCCTGGCGGTGCAGCGGGCGTTGCCGGTTCGCCTGGTGCGTAGTGGCGAGCCCGAGGCATTGCCGGCCATCTTGCAGGCCATGCCGTGCGAGTCCGGGGCGAGCTGGCAATGGGATGGCGTGCGTTTCCGCCAGTGGCAATGGGCCGGCGCGCGCGATGGCAACCAGGCTTCCTGTGTGTTGCAGGTCGAGGCCCGGGGTGAGCGCCTGCTGCTCACTGGCGACATCGATATCCATGCGGAACGGGCTTTGCTCCAGGGCCCGCTGGCGCAGCGGACCCATTGGTTGCAGGCGCCGCACCATGGCAGCCGGACCTCTTCGTCCATGGCCCTGCTACAACGGTTGGCGCCCGACGCGGTACTGGTTTCCCGGGGCCGGGGCAATGCCTTCGGTCACCCGCACCCGCAGGTGGTGGCGCGTTATCGGAGCCTGGGCGTGGCGCTTTATGACAGTGCCGAGCAGGGCGCGTTGAGGTTGCGACTGGGGGCTTTTGCGCCGCCCTACAGCGTGCGCGAGCAACGGCGGTTCTGGCGTGAGCCGGTCACAATGCCTTAAATAACCGTGGGTTATTAAAGCCTGGAAACATGCGACATCACGGTCTTCGGTGCGTCCGGCCCCTATGTTAGAGTGGCGCACTTTTTCGAGGGGGCTGTCACTGTGTGGGAATTGGTCAAATCCGGCGGTTGGATGATGCTGCCGATCATCCTGAGTTCCATCGCGGCCGTGGGCATCATCGCCGAGCGCTTGTGGACCCTGCGGGCCAGCCGTGTGACCCCGCCCCACCTCCTGGGCCAGGTCTGGCGCTGGATCAAGGACAAGCAGCTGAACAAGGACAAGCTCAAGGAACTGCGTGCCGATTCGCCCCTGGGCGAGATCCTGGCTGCGGGCCTGGCCAATTCCAAGCATGGCCGCGAGATCATGAAGGAATGCATCGAGGAAGCGGCGGCCCGGGTCATCCACGAGCTGGAGCGCTACCTCAACGCCCTGGGCACCATCGCCGCCATGGCGCCGCTGCTGGGCCTGCTGGGCACCGTGCTGGGCATGATCGATATCTTCAGCTCGTTCATGGGCTCGGGCATGACCACCAACGCCCATGTGCTGGCCGGAGGTATCTCCAAGGCCCTGATCACCACCGCTGCGGGCCTGATGGTGGGGATCCCCTCGGTGTTCTTCCACCGTTTCCTGCAACGCCGGGTCGATGAGCTGGTGGTGGGCATGGAGCAGGAGGCGATCAAGCTGGTGGAAGTGATCCAGGGCGACCGCGATGTCGACCTGGCCGAGGGCGCAGCGTGAAATTCCGTCGCAAACCCCGGGAAACAGTGGACATCAACCTCGCGTCGCTGATCGATGTGGTGTTCATCCTGCTGTTGTTCTTCGTGGTCACCACCACCTTCACCCGGGAAACCGAATTGCGTGTCGACCTGCCCGAAGCCGTCAGCGGCTCGCCGGCCGAGGACCAGCAGGTCAAGCAGCTGGATATCGCCATCAGCGCCGACGGGGCGTTCTCGGTGAACAACCAGGTATTGCCCAAGAACGACCTGGCGACCCTGATCGAGGCCTTGCAGAAGGAATCCGCTGGCGATACCAACCTGCCGCTGTCCATCAGCGCCGACGGCAAGACCCAGCATCAAGCGGTGATCACTGCCATGGACGCGGCCGGCAAGCTCGGTTTCAGCCACCTGCGCATGACCACCGTCGAGGCGGCGCCGGCTCCCTGATGGCACTTTCCGATCGTTTGCTCGCCGCCTGGTACCAGGGCCATCGCGCACTGAAACTGCTGCAGCCACTGGAATGGCTGTACCGCCGTGTCGTGGTGGGCAAGCGCCAGCGCTTCCTGGCCGGCGAGGGCGAGATCTACCAGCCGCCGGTGCCCCTGGTGGTGGTGGGCAACATCACGGTCGGTGGCACCGGCAAGACTCCGTTGATCCTGTGGTTGGTGGAGCATTGCCAGCGCCTCGGCCTGCGCGTCGGCGTGGTCAGCCGTGGTTATGGCGCCAAGCCAGCCCAGTTGCCCTGGCGGGTCACGGCCACGGACAGCGCCGAGGTGGCGGGCGACGAACCGCTGCTGATCGTCCAGCGCTGCGGCGTGCCATTGATGATCGATCCCGATCGTAGCCGCGCGGTGCAAGCCCTGCTCGCCGCCGAGCCGCTGGACCTGATCCTCTCCGACGATGGCCTGCAGCATTACCGACTGGCTCGCGACCTGGAGCTGGTGCTGATCGACGCGGCCCGCGGCCTGGGCAATCGCCGTTGCCTGCCGGCCGGCCCGCTGCGCGAGCCGGTGGAGCGCCTGCACAGTGTGGATGCCGTGCTGTACAACGGTGCCGCCGCCGATCGCGACGATGGTTTCGCCTTTGAGCTCCAGCCTTCGGCGCTGATCAACCTGCAAAGCGGCGAGCGTCGTCCGCTGGCGCATTTCACCCCGGGGCAAGCGGTGCACGCGGTGGCCGGCATCGGCAACCCCCAGCGTTTCTTCAATACCCTTGAAACGCTACACTTGCGACCTGTCCCCCATGCATTTGCCGACCATGCCCAATACAGTGCGCAGGCCTTGGCCTTCACCCCGTCGTTGCCGCTGGTCATGACCGAGAAAGATGCGGTCAAGTGCCGCGAGTTCGCGGCGGCCGACTGGTGGTACCTGGCGGTCGACGCGGTGCCATCGCCAGCCTTCGTCGCCTGGTTCGACACCCAGTTGATGCGCCTGCTGCCTGACCGTCTATTGCCTTAAACCGCTTCTATCCAGGGAAACCCTCATGGACACCAAACTGCTCGACATCCTGGCCTGCCCGATCTGCAAGGGCCCTCTCAAACTCAGCGCCGACAAGACCGAGCTGATCAGCAAGGGCGCCGGCCTGGCCTATCCGATCCGCGACGGCATCCCGGTGATGCTGGAAAGCGAGGCTCGCACCCTGACCACCGAGGAGCGCCTGGACAAATGACCAGCGCCTTCACCGTTGTCATCCCGGCGCGTTTCGCCTCCACCCGCTTGCCGGGCAAGCCGCTGCAGATGATCGCCGGCAAGCCGATGGTCCAGTGGGTCTGGGAGCAGGCCCGCAAGAGCCGCGCCGAGCGCGTGGTGGTGGCTACCGACGACCAGCGTATCGTCGATGCGTGCCAGGGCTTTGGCGCCGAAGCGCTGCTGACCCGTGAAGACCACAACTCCGGCACCGACCGCCTGGCCGAGGTCGCCACCCAGCTGGGGCTGGCGGCGGACGCTATCGTGGTCAACGTCCAGGGTGACGAGCCGCTGATCCCGCCGGCGGTGATCGACCAGGTGGCGGCCAACCTGGCGGCCCATCCCGAAGCGCGCATGGCCACCCTGGCCGAGCCGATCGAGGATGCACAGACCCTGTTCAACCCCAACGTGGTCAAGGTGGTCAGCGACCTCAACGGCCTGGCGCTGACCTTCAGCCGCTCGACCCTGCCTTGGGCCCGTGACGCCTTTGCCCGCAATCGTGACGAACTGCCCGCCGGCGTGCCTTACCGCCGCCATATCGGCATCTACGCCTACCGTGCCGGTTTCCTCCATGACTTCGTCAACTGGGGGCCTTGCTGGCTGGAGAACACCGAGTCCCTGGAGCAGCTGCGGGCCTTGTGGCACGGCGTGCGCATCCATGTGGCCGATGCCCTCGAAGCCCCGCCCACCGGCGTGGATACCGCCGAAGACCTCGAGCGCGTCCGACGCCTGCTGGAGGCCTGATGCAGGTCCTGTTCGTCTGCCTGGGCAACATCTGTCGCTCACCCACCGCCGAAGGCGTGTTGCGCCACAAACTGCGTGCAGCCGGTCTTGCCGAGCAGGTACACGTGGCTTCCGCCGGCACCAGCGACTGGCACGTCGGCAAGGCGCCGGACTCCCGCAGCCAGCGGGCGGCGTTGCAGCGCGGCTACGACCTGTCGGCGCAACGGGCGCAGCAGGTCAGCAGCGCCGACTTCTCGCGCTATGACCTGATCTTCGCCATGGACCAGAGCAACCTGCGCAACCTCAAGGCCCTGCAACCGGCCAATGGCAAGGCCGAGCTGGACCTGTTCCTGCGCCGCTACGAGGCGGTGCGCGACGAGGTGCCGGACCCGTACTACGACGGTGAAAAGGGTTTCGAGCAAGTTCTGGACCTGATCGAAGCGGCCTGTGATCGCCTGGTGATCGAATTGCAGGGGCGCCTATGAGCCTGGTCATCCAACCCGATGTGTCGCTCAAGCCGTTCAACAGCTTCGGGGTCGAGGTCAAGGCCCGGCTGTTCGCCCAGGCCCATGATGACGCCGAAGTCCGTGAGGCCCTGGACTACAGTCGCGAGCACCAGTTGCCATTGCTGGTGATCGGTGGCGGCAGCAACCTGCTGCTGGCCGGGGATATCCAGGCCCTGGTGCTGCGCATGGCCAGCCGCGGTACCCGCCTGCTCGAGGACGATGGGCAGCGGGTGGTGGTGGAAGCCGAAGCCGGGGAGCCCTGGCACCCCTTCGTCCAGTGGACCCTGGGGCAGGGCTTGTCCGGGTTGGAGAACCTCAGCCTGATTCCCGGCACCGTCGGTGCCGCGCCGATGCAGAACATCGGTGCCTATGGTGTCGAGATCAAGGACGTGTTCGCCGGTCTCACCGCCCTCGATCGGCAGACCGGCGAGTTGCGCGAGTTCGACCTGGAGCAGTGCCGGTTCGCCTACCGCGACAGCCTGTTCAAGCAGGAGGTTGGTCGTTGGCTGATCCTGCGGGTGCGTTTTGCCCTGAGTCGGGCCGAGCATCTGCGCCTTGAGTACGGCCCGGTACGCCAGCGCCTGGCGGAGCAGGGCATCGAGCGGCCCACTGCCGGCGATGTCAGCCAGGCGATTTGCAGCATTCGCAGCGAGAAGCTCCCGGACCCGGCGGTGCTGGGCAACGCCGGCAGCTTCTTCAAGAACCCGGTGGTGCCGGCGGCGCTGGCGGAGCGCATTCGCCAGGCGCACCCAGGCCTGGTGGCCTACCCCCAGGCGGATGGGCAGGTGAAGCTGGCGGCCGGCTGGCTGATCGAGCAGGCAGGCTGGAAGGGCTTTCGCGAGGCCGATGCCGGGGTCCATCGCTTGCAGTCGCTGGTGCTGGTCAACTACGGCAACGCCAGCGGACGGCAGTTGTTGGCGTTGGCCCAGAGGATCCAGCGCGACATCGCCGAGCGTTTCGGCGTCGAGCTGGAGATGGAGCCCAACCTCTACGGGGCATGACCGTTCGCCGCCCCCTGGCCCGAAAAAAGCCTTGCCCGAATGACGTTCGGACAAGGCTTTTTGCTTAATTAGGGCTTAACTTAGCAGGCTAAGAATGTGCTTCTTGCTGTTCCCAAGGGCCCGGTGAAGCTCGAGCTTCACAAGAGAGCCCGATTAGCCTGAGCCGATCTGCGTGCCCCGCAGTCGCGGTACCGCGCGACAGATGGTTCGACCCCATCCCTCCATAGAATGCGGGCGTGCCCATGATTACCCTGAAACTCAACGGACAAGACCATCCACTGGACGTCAGCGAGGATATGCCCCTGTTGTGGGCGATCCGCGACGTGATCGGCTACAACGGCACCAAGTTCGGCTGCGGCATGGGCTTGTGTGGTGCCTGCACCATCCATATCGACGGCGATCCTGCCCGCAGTTGCATCACCCCGGTTGGCTCGGTGCTGGGCAAGAACGTCAGCACCATCGACAACCTGCACAACGATCCGGTGGGCCAACTGGTGCAGCAGGCCTGGCTGGACACCGCGGTAGCCCAGTGCGGCTATTGCCAGGGCGGGCAGATCATGTCCGCCACGGCGCTGCTCAAGATCCACCCCAACCCCAGTGACGAACAGATCGAGGAGGCGATGCTCGGCAATATCTGCCGCTGCGGCACCTACAACCGGATCAAGACCGCGATCCGTCGCGCTTCCGGCCAATTGCAGGAGGCCAAGGCATGAGTCCTCTACCCACTGATTTCACCCTGGCCAACCTGAGTCGCCGGGGCTTTCTCAAGGGCGTGGGCGCCACCGGTGCCCTGGTGCTGGCCGCCAGCTGGGGTTGGCAGGATGCCTTTGCCGAGGACAAGAAGTTCGGCGCCGACGGCATGCCCCACGGCTGGGTCGACGATCCCAAGGTCTATGTCAGCATCGATGCCGACGGCAGCGTAACGGTCACCTGCAACCGCTCGGAAATGGGCCAGGGCGTGCGTACCAGCCTGTGCATGGTGGTGGCCGACGAGCTGGAAGCCGACTGGGCCCTGGTCAAGGTCAGGCAGGCGCCGGGTGACGAGGCGCGTTATGGCAACCAGGACACCGATGGCTCGCGCAGCATGCGCCATTGGTACGAGCCCATGCGCCGTTGCGGCGCGGCAGCGCGGACCATGCTCGAGCAAGCGGCCGCCGCCCAGTGGCAGGTGCCACTGGCGGAATGCCGGGCGCAGTTGCACAAGGTGGTCCACCAGCCCAGCGGGCGTGAACTGGGCTACGGCGCCCTGGCCGTCGCCGCCGGGGCCCTGGCGGTGCCGCCGCGGGACAGCCTGCGCCTGAAGCCAGCTTCGCAGTTCCGCTACATCGGCAAGGAAGCGACCCGGGCGATCGACGGCCAGGACATCGTCAATGGTCGTGCGGTGTACGGCGCCGACGTGCATTTCGAAGGCATGCTGTTCGCCGTGGTGGCCCGGCCCCGGGTCTATGGCGGCAAGCTCAAGTCCGTCGATGACAGCGCGGCGCTGAAAGTGCCCGGGGTGATCAAGGTGATCCCGATCGAAAGCCGTCCCTTGCCCTCGGAGTTCCAGCCCCTGGGCGGTGTCGCGGTGGTGGCGAGCAATACCTGGGCGGCGATCAAGGGCCGCGAGGCGTTGAAGCTCGAGTGGGAGGATGGGGTCAACGCCGGCTACAACTCCATCGACTACCGCAAGGAGCTGGAGGCGGCCGCGCACCAGCCAGGCAAGGTGGTGCGCAGCACCGGCAACCTCGAGCAGGCCCTGGAGAGCGCCGACGGCAGCCTGGAGGCCACCTACTACTTGCCGCACCTGGCCCAGGCGCCGATGGAGCCGATGGTGGCCGTGGCCCGCTTCCAGGACGGTCGCTGCGAAGCCTGGGCGCCGAGCCAGGCGCCCCAGGTGACTCGCGAGCGCATCGCCGAGCGGCTGGGGATCGGTTTCGACCAGGTCACGGTGAACGTCACCCTGCTGGGCGGCGGCTTCGGTCGCAAGTCCAAGCCCGATTTCATCATCGAGGCGACGATCCTGGCCAAGGCCTTTCCCGGCAAGGCGGTGCGGGTGCAGTGGACCCGCGAGGACGATATCCACAACTCGTATTTCCACACCGTGTCGGCCGAATACCTCAAGGCCGGGTTGAACAAGGACGGCATGCCTGCGGCGTGGCTGCACCGCACCGTGGCGCCGAGTATCACGGCCTTGTTCGCCCCGGGCATGAACCATGAGGCGGCTTTCGAGCTGGGCATGGGTTTTACCAACATGGCCTATGCCATTCCCAACGTGCGCCTGGAGAACCCCGAGGCGGCTGCCCACACCCGGGTTGGCTGGTATCGCTCGGTGTCGAACATTCCCCATGGCTTCGCGATCCAGAGCTTCGTCGACGAGCTGGCTCACAAGGCCGGTGAAGATCCGTTGCGCTACCAGTTGCGCCTGCTGGGGCCTGATCGGCAGATCGATCCGCGGACCTTGAGCGAGGAGTGGAACTATGGCGAATCCCCCGAGCGCTATCCCATCGACACCGGTCGCCTGCGCACGGTGCTGGAAACCGCCGCCAAGGCCGCCGGTTGGGGGCGGGAGCTGCCCAAGGGTCGCGGCCTGGGACTGGCGGTGCACTACAGCTTCGTGACCTACGTCGCAGCGGTGATCGAAGTGGAGGTCAAGAGCGATGGCACCCTGATTGTGCACAAGGCCGATATCGCCGTGGATTGTGGTCCGCAGATCAACCCCGAGCGTATCCGTTCGCAGTTCGAGGGGGCTTGTGTCATGGGCCTGGGCAACGCGGTGCTGGGGGAAATCAGCTTCAAGGACGGCAAGGTCCAGCAGGACAACTTCCACATGTACGAAGTGGCGCGCATGTCCCTGGCGCCCAAGGAGGTGCAGGTGCACCTGGTGACGCCGCCCGGGGAGGTGCCACTGGGTGGCGTCGGCGAGCCCGGAGTGCCGCCGATTGCGCCGGCGTTGTGCAATGCGATCTTCGCCGCTACCGGCAAGCGCATCCGCAACTTGCCGGTACGCTACCAGCTGCAGGGCTGGCAGCAGGCGAGCGCCTGATGGACAGCGTCGACCTGAATGTCCTGCGCAGTGTCCTGGAGTGGCGGCGCGCCGGTCGGGCGGTGGTGCTGTACAGCGTGGTCCAGACCTGGGGCAGTGCACCGCGACCGCCAGGCGCCATGCTGGCGCTGCGCGATGACGGGGTGGTGATCGGCTCGGTGTCCGGTGGCTGCATCGAGGATGACCTGATTGCGCGCCTGGCAGATGGGCGCCTGGCGATGCAGGGGCCGCCGGTCCAGTTGGTGACCTATGGCGTGACCCTGGAGGAGGCGGCGCGTTTCGGCTTGCCGTGTGGCGGCACCCTGCGCCTGGCCGAGGAGCGGGTCGGTGATCCGGCCTGGGTCGCCGAACTGCTCGAGCGGTGCCAGGCGCACCAGATCGTGGCCCGGGAACTGAACCTGGCCACCGGCGCGGTGCGACTCGAGCCGGCACGCAAGAGCGATGAGCTGGCGTTCGACGGAGCCATCTTGCGGGCGATCTACGGGCCGCGCTGGCGCTTGCTGTTGATCGGCGCCGGGCAGCTGTCCCGATACGTGGCGCAAATGGCCCGCCTGCTGGACTTCGAGGTGCTGGTCTGCGATCCACGGCGGGAGTTCGTGCATGGCTGGGACGCGGAGGACGGACGGTTTGTCGCCGGCATGCCCGACGATGCGGTTTCGAGTATCGAGCCCGATGAGCGTACTGCCGTGGTGGCCCTGACCCATGATCCGCGCTTGGACGACATGGCCTTGCTCACGGCGCTCGACTCCCGGGCCTTCTACGTCGGTGCGCTGGGCTCCCGGGTCAACAGTCGCAAGCGCCGGGACAACCTGGCGCTGCTGGGGTTGTCGGCCCAGGCTATCGGGCGTCTGCACGGGCCGGTGGGCCTGCATATCGGCAGCCATACCCCGGCGGAGATCGCCTTGTCGCTGATGGCCGAGATCGTGGCACTGAAGAACGGCGTCGAAACCGTGCAGAAAAAGCCCGCGTCCCACGCCAGCCAGGTGGCCGTATGAGCCTGCTGCCCTGTGCGCTGATCCTGGCGGCGGGGCAGGGCAGGCGTTATCAGGATGTGGCGGGGCATGGCCAGGACAAGCTGCTGGCGCCCTGCCTGGGGCGTGACGGGGTGTTGCGGCCGGTCCTGGAGCAGGCGTTGGTGAATCTGCCGGGGGAGATTGTGCATCGAGTCCTGGTGACCACTGCACACCGGCCGCAGGTCCTGGCATTGGGTCGGGCCCATGGCTGTGAAGTGCTGCAGTTGGAGTCCGCCGGCATGGGCCATAGTCTGGCAGCAGCGGTGAGCGCCGCGGCAGAGGCCAAGGGTTGGCTGGTGGTGTTGGGGGATATGCCCTTCATCCAGGCCGACACTATCCGGCAAGTGGTCGAGGCCATGGAGCCAGGGTGGATTTGCGTGCCAAGGCAGGGTGACGAGCTGGGGCATCCGGTGGGTTTTGGCCGGGCTTATGGCCAAGCGCTGCTCGGGTTGGCCGGTGATCGCGGGGGCAGGTCGTTGTTTGCTTCCGGGGCGGTGGTCGAGGTACCGGTGAGTGATCCGGGTGTCCTGTGGGATGTGGATGTGCCGCAGGCGCTGGACTATCGGCAGAGCTGAAGCACGGGTATGAAAAAGCCCCGCCCGGAGGTCCGGAGCGGGGCTTTTTATCAGCCGATGGAATCAGACGAGAGGTTTGGTCTCGTGCTCTTTCTCTTCGGTGTGGGCTACGTGCTCAGGGCTGTGCTCGACAGCGCGTGGCGCTTCTTCGACCACTGGGGCAGGTTGCTGCGCCTCAGGCTCGGCAACTGGCGCAGGAGCTGCGGCAGGTGCTTCGACAGGTGCAGGAGCTGCCTCGACGATCGCAGGGGCTTCAACTACCGGTGTAGCTTCGACAGCGACCACGGCTTCGGCCGGAGCAGCAGCGGCAGCCAGTTCGGCTTCCTTCTGCAGGCGCTCGGCTTCACGCTTGCGGCGACGCACTTCGCGCGGGTCGTTGGGTGCGCGGCCGTTGCTGGTCAGGGCGCTGGCCGGAGCCGCTTCGGCTACCGGAGCTGGAGCCTCGACCGCTACTGGAGCGACAACCGGAGCAGGCTCCACTACCGGGGCTGGCTGCTCGGCAACCACTGGCTGCTCGATCACCGGTTCAGCTACTGGAGCGGCTACCGGGGCTGGCTCGGCGGCTGGTTCTTCGAACGCTGGCGCTGGGGCTACAGGTTCTACGACAGGCTGCTCGGCAACCACCGGCTGGGCCTCGACGACCACGGCGGGTTCGGCAGCGACCTCGACCGGCTGTTCAGCGGCTGGTGCGACTTCGGCTGCTGGAGCCACTTCCACGGCTGGTGCGGCTGGAGCCTCTACCGCAGTGGTGGCCTCGACCACCGGTGCTTCAGGGGCCGGTTCGGCAACGGCGGCGGTAGCGCGTTCGGCTTGCTGATGAGCCTCGGCTTCGGCATTGGCGCTGATCACGGTGCTGGCAACGGCAGCGGTGACTGCCAGGCCGGCGGCCAGGTCGTCGCTGCTTGGCTCTTCGGTGTTTTCTTCCGAGCCTTCGATCAGGTTGCCGTTGGCGTCACGCTGACGCTCGCGACGGTTGCTGCGACGACGCTGGCCGCGGGAGCGACGACGTGGACGCTCGCCTTCGGCGTTGTCCTGGCCTTCTTCCAGCAGTTGCTCTTCGTTAGGCAGCGCTTCTTCTTCGCTGACGGCTGCGGCCTGGGCCTGTTCGGCACGTGGTTGGCGCTCTTCACGTGGCGCACGTGGCTGGCGCTCTTCGCGTGGCTGGCGAGCCGGACGCTCTTCGGCCACGGCTGCAGTAGCGGCGGCAGCGGCTACCGCTGGAGCGGCATCCAGGGGTTCGCGCAGTTCGCGTACGCGCTCTTCACGCTCGCCGCGAGGCTTGCGATCTTCGCGCGGGGCGCGTGGCTGGCGTTCTTCACGCGGTGCACGCGGCTGGCGCTCTTCGCGAGCAGTGGCCTGGCCTTCATCACGAGCTTCGCGCAGTTCACGCGGCTGACGCTCTTCCCGTGGTACGCGTTCCTCACGCGGAGCACGTTCTTCGCGCGGCTTGCGATCTTCGTCACGACGACCGTTGCGGCTACGGCTCTGCTGGCGACCGTTACGACGTTCTTCGTTACGGGCAGGACGCTCGGGGGTCGGTTTCTCGGCCACCACTGGTGCGGCAGGCTCTTCCTTGCTGGCGAACAGGCTGACCAGGGACTTGACCAGGCCCTTGAACAGGCTTGGCTCGGCCACCGGAGTCGGTGCCGGAGCAGGCGCTGGGGCGGCGGCTTCGGTAGGAACCGGAGCGTTGGCACGCGCTGGAGCTGTCTTCACCGCGGCTTCCTGGCGAACCAGGGTGCGAGTGCCGGCGGCCGGTTGTGGCTCTTCGGCCTCGGCTGCGGCAGCGGCGATTTCGTAGCTGGACTGGTTGTTGTTGGCGTCCGGGTTGTCATCACGCAGGCGCTGGACTTCGAAGTGTGGCGTCTCCAGGTGATCGTTCGGCAGGATGATGATACGGGCGCGGGTACGCAGTTCGATCTTGGTAATCGAGTTGCGTTTTTCGTTGAGCAGGAACGCGGCGACCGGGATCGGTACCTGGGCGCGGACTTCGGCGGTGCGGTCCTTCAGGGCTTCTTCTTCGATCAGGCGCAGGATGGCCAGGGACAGCGACTCGACGTCACGGATGATGCCGGTGCCGCTGCAGCGTGGGCAGACGATCCCGCTGCTCTCGCCCAGGGATGGACGCAGGCGCTGACGGGACATTTCCAGCAGGCCGAAGCGCGAAATGCGGCCGATCTGCACGCGGGCGCGGTCGGCTTCCAGGCATTCGCGGACTTTTTCTTCCACGGCACGCTGGTTCTTGGCAGGGGTCATGTCGATGAAGTCGATGACGATCAGGCCGCCGATATCACGCAGGCGCAGCTGGCGAGCGATTTCTTCCGCCGCTTCCAGGTTGGTCTGCAGGGCGGTTTCTTCGATGTCGCTGCCTTTGGTGGCGCGAGCCGAGTTGATGTCGATGGACACCAGGGCTTCGGTCGGGTCGATGACGATGGAGCCGCCGGAAGGCAGTTCGACCACGCGCTGGAAGGCGGTCTCGATCTGGCTTTCGATCTGGAAGCGGTTGAACAGCGGCACGCTGTCTTCGTACAGCTTGATCTTGCTGGCGTACTGCGGCATCACCTGGCGGATGAAGGTCAGGGCTTCGTCCTGGGCTTCGACGCTGTCGATCAGCACTTCGCCGATATCCTGGCGCAGGTAGTCGCGGATCGCGCGGATGATGACGTTGCTTTCCTGGTAGATCAGGAATGGCGCGGAACGGTCCTGGGACGCTTCCTTGATAGCGGTCCAGAGTTGCAGCAGGTAGTCCAGGTCCCACTGCATTTCTTCGCTGCTGCGGCCCAGGCCGGCAGTGCGGACGATCAGGCCCATGTCGGCAGGTGCCACCAGGCCGTTCAGTGCTTCGCGCAGTTCGTTGCGCTCTTCGCCTTCGATGCGGCGCGAGATGCCACCGGCGCGAGGGTTGTTCGGCATCAGGACCAGGTAGCGACCGGCCAGGCTGATGAAAGTGGTCAGGGCTGCGCCCTTGTTGCCACGTTCTTCTTTCTCGACCTGGACGATGACTTCCTGGCCTTCGCTCAGGACGTCCTTGATGTTGACGCGGCCTTCAGGGGCTTTCTTGAAGTATTCGCGGGAGATTTCTTTGAGAGGCAGGAAGCCGTGGCGCTCAGAGCCGAAATCGACAAAGGCAGCCTCGAGGCTAGGTTCGATACGAGTGATGCGGCCTTTATAGATGTTGGCCTTTTTCTGCTCGCGTGCACCGGACTCGATGTCCAGGTCGTAGAGGCGCTGGCCGTCTACCAGGGCAACACGCAACTCTTCGGGTTGAGTTGCGTTAATCAGCATTCTTTTCATGTAGTACCGTCGGTTTCCGGGCTGCCGGAAACGGCGTTCGGCACACACGACTTCTCACGGTCGGTGTCAGGTGCGTCAGGAGTGGTTGACCACTCGAGTGTCTAGCGAGGTTCGTCCCTGTCAACCGGGAACGAAGTCGCGACTCACGCGTCCTGCTTGCTGTGGTGACTAAAGCACCGCTTAAGCAAAAGTCTGTCAGGAGGAGGAATCAACCGGCGACTGTGGACGAGATGAAGCGTCTTGATAAAGCCTAATGCTACACAGTCCGACGGTTGTGCATCTCCACCCTACACGTATCCCTGATAATTCGGGTGCTGCCGCGCGCAGAATCCGCAGCGGGTTGGCATTTACCGTGAACTCCGAAAGGGGAGGTCACGCATCATGGCTAAGGCGTTGTTTCCACAACTTCCGCCTGGGTGTCGTCAGTCGCTGACTGCACTTTGTGAACTGGCCGTTAATCGCTGCGTAAGAGGCGAGTGGAACTCTGCTTCCTACGGGTTTCAGGCCTCATGTCACCTGCGCTTGTTACAGCGTCCAACTCGTCCGTTATGTGGCGAGAGCTGCGTAGGACGGCCTTGCGTCCTCATGAATTGCGTTGGTCAGGGCCGGCTGTTGGCCGCTGTTCCTCTGTCCAGCCGCTTTTGGCGGCGTTCGCGACTATAGCAGTAATCATTAAGTGCTTCAAATCCATAAAAATTGTTATTATCCGCGACATGACGACTACTGCCCCCTCGACTCCAGGCGTTCAACTGCTTGAGGTCACGCCGGAATATGCCGGCCAACGTATTGATAATTTCCTTCTCGCTCGACTCAAAGGCGTGCCCAAGACCTTGATTTATCGCATTTTGCGCAAAGGCGAAGTGCGGGTGAACAAGGGGCGGATCAAGCCCGAGTACAAGTTGCAGGAGGGCGATGTTGTGCGCGTGCCCCCGGTGCGCGTGCCCGAGCGCGATGAGCCTGTGCCTCTGGCCCAGGGGTTGCTGCAGCGTCTGGAGTCTTCCATCGTCTTCGAAGACAAGGCGCTGATCGTGATCAACAAGCCGGCCGGCATTGCCGTGCATGGCGGCAGTGGCCTGAATTTCGGCGTGATCGAAGCCTTTCGTCAGTTGCGGCCGGATGCCAAGGAGCTGGAGTTGGTGCATCGCCTCGATCGCGACACTTCCGGTCTCCTGATGATCGCCAAGAAGCGCAGCATGTTGCGTCATTTGCATGCTGCATTGCGTGGCGACGGTGTGGATAAACGCTACATGGCGTTGGTGCGTGGCCATTGGGCGACCGCCTTGAAGCAAGTGCGGGCCCCGTTGCTCAAGAGCAACCTGCGCTCTGGGGAGCGCATGGTGGAGGTCAACGAAGAGGGCAAGGAGGCCTTGACGGTGTTCAAGGTTCTGCGTCGCTTCGGCGATTTTGCCACCATGGTCGAAGCCAAGCCGGTGACCGGACGTACGCATCAGATTCGGGTGCACACCCTGCATGCCGGGCATTGCATCGCCGGTGACAGCAAGTACGGCGACGATGATTTCACTCGGGAAATCCGCGATCTGGGCGGTAAACGCCTGTTCCTGCACGCCTACATGTTGACGGTGCCGCTGCCCGATGGTGGCGAGCTGAAATTGCAGGCCCCGGTGGACGAGATGTGGGCCAGGACCGTGGAGCGCCTGAGTGCACCCTGATTACAAGCTGCTGATCTTCGATTGGGATGGCACCCTGGCGGATTCCATTGGTCGGATTGTCGAATCGATGCATGTGTCCGCCGACCGTTCCGGCTTTTCCCGGTGCGATGACTCCGCCGTCAAGGGCATTATCGGCCTGGGCCTCCCGGAGGCGATCCGGACCCTGTATCCGGAAATCGATGATGAGCAGTTGGTGACGTTTCGTCAGCACTACGCGGATCACTACATCGCGCTCGATGCCGAGCCCTCGCCGCTATTTGACGGGGTAGTGCAGTCGCTCGAGAGCTTTCGGGTCGAGGGGTATCGGTTGGCAGTCGCGACCGGCAAGGCGCGGCGTGGCCTTGATCGGGTGCTGAAGGCTCATGGTTGGGGGGAGTACTTCGATATCACCCGGGCCGCGGATGAGACTGCCAGCAAACCGCACCCCTTGATGCTGGAAGAAATCCTTGCGCATTGTGGGGTTGGAGCCAGGCAGGCGCTGATGGTTGGGGATTCTTCCTTCGACCTGTTGATGGCGCGCAATGCGGGCATGGATTCGGTCGCCGTAAGCTACGGTGCCCAGCCTATCGAGGCGTTGCAAATGCTGGAGCCGCGCTTGTCCATCGATCATTTTCCTCAATTGCATGCCTGGCTCAATCGGGCTGCGAGTTAATTTTTGGCTGAGGTAGTAGGCATGACCGACGAATGGAAGGCACCACGCGCATCGGGCGCCGAAGGCCCTGACGACAGAAGCTGGAAACTCTTAGAAAAGACCCTGTTGGCCGGTGTCCAGGAACAGCGGCGGTCGCGGCGTTGGGGGATCTTCTTCAAGTTGCTGACCTTTGTGTATCTGTTCGTGGCATTGCTCGTGTTCACTCCGTTGATGAGCATCGAGAAGAGCGCCACCCGTGGTGGCAGCTACACCGCGGTAATCGATGTGGCCGGGGTGATCGCGGACAAGGAATCTGCCAGTGCGGACAATATCGTCGGCAGTCTGCGCACCGCTTTCGACGATCCGAAGGTCAAGGGCATCGTGCTGCGAATCAACAGTCCGGGTGGCAGCCCGGTGCAGTCCGGGTATGTCTATGACGAGATCCGCCGTCTGCGGGCCTTGCACAAGGACACCAAGGTCTATGCGGTGATTTCCGATCTTGGAGCTTCGGGCGCTTACTACATCGCCAGTGCTGCTGATCAGATTTATGCCGACAAGGCCAGCCTCGTGGGGTCCATCGGCGTCACTGCAGCTGGATATGGCTTTGTCGGGACCATGGAGAAGCTGGGGGTCGAGCGTCGTACCTATACCTCTGGTGAGCACAAGTCGTTCCTTGACCCCTTCCAGCCGCAAAAGCCCGAGGAGACGCAGTTCTGGCAGGGTGTGCTGGACACCACTCATCGCCAGTTCATCGCCAGCGTCAAGCAGGGGCGTGGCGAGCGGTTGAAGGACAAGGAGCACCCCGAGCTGTTTTCCGGCCTGGTGTGGTCCGGCGAGCAGGCGTTGCAGTTGGGATTGATTGACGGGCTGGGCAATACCAGTTCGGTTGCGCGTGACGTGATCGGAGAGAAGGAAGTGGTGGACTTCACCGTCCAGGAGTCGCCCTTCGATCGCTTCTCGAAGAAGCTTGGCGCCAGCGTCGCCGAGCAGATCGCCATGTGGATGGGCTTCCAGGGGCCGACCTTGCGTTGAGCCTCTGGCGTCCAATGAAAGCCGGCCTTATGGCCGGCTTTTTCGTGGTCTCAAGGTATGTCCACGCCTTCGACCAGCAGCATGTCCACCAGGCGGATAAGTGGCAGTCCGACCAGGCTGGTGGCGTCGCTGCCGTCAGTGCTTTTGAACAGGCTGACCCCGAGGCCCTCGGCCTTGAAGCTGCCGGCGCAATCGAAGGGGCGCTCGGCATTCAGATAGCGCTCGATGCGCTGGTCGTCCAGGGTGCGCATGTGCACTGTGAAGGGAATGCAGTCGACCTGGCATTGGCCAGTCTGGTTGTTGAGCAGGGCCAGGCCGGTGAGGAAGGTCACGCTGGCGCCGCTGGCGTCCAGCAGTTGCTGGCGGGCCTTGTCGAAGGTGTGGGGCTTGCCGATGATTCGTTCGCCCAATACTGCGACTTGATCCGAGCCGATGATCAGGTGGCCTGGGTGGCTGGGGGCGAGGGCACGAGCCTTTTCCTCGGCCAGGCGTTTGACCAGTTCCACGGCGCTTTCGCCTGGGCGATGGCTTTCGTCTATGTCGGGGGAGCTGCAGGTGAATGGCAGTTGCAGGCGGGACAGTAATTCCCGGCGGTAGGTCGAGCTTGAGGCGAGTAGTAAAGGCAGCATGCGCATCTCCTGGGCGGGCCGGGAATTCTAGCGGGGCGGGCAAGTGACGGACAGGGCTGAATTTCCTTTGACATGGCTGGGGGCATCCCTATAATGCTGCGCCTATGTTGAATGACCCGATTCCACCTCACGTTGACCCGCGCAAATTGGCTGACCGTGGTACCACCCTCCAGGGGGAAGTGCTGCTGGCCGATTTGGAGAGACTCTGCGACCCGCTTGCCGACGATGTCGGTACGGTGCAGGCTAAATTCGTTTTCGAGCGTGACGAGCGTAAAGCTGTAGTTATCCACAGCTCCATCGACGTCGAAGTCAAAATGGTTTGCCAGCGTTGTCTTGAGCTGGTCACCCTGCCGATCCACAGCGAATGCAGTTACGCGGTGGTGAAGGAGGGTGCGAATACCCAGTCGTTGCCGAAAGGTTATGACGTGCTGGAACTGGGCGAAGATCCTTTGGATCTGCAGGCGTTGATCGAGGATGAGCTGTTGCTCGCCTTGCCCATCGTGCCTGCTCATCATCCGGAAGAATGCCAGCAGCCGGCGGGGCTCGATGAGCCCGAACCGAGCGAGGACGAGGTAACGCGGTCCAACCCGTTCAGTGTATTGGCGCAGTTAAAGCGTGACCCAAACGTTTAGGAGTTAATCAATTATGGCTGTTCAGCAGAACAAAAAATCCCGCTCTGCCCGTGACATGCGTCGTTCCCACGATGCTCTCGAGGCTAGCACCCTGTCCGTAGAAAAGACCACCGGTGAAGTTCACCTGCGTCACCACGTATCGCCAGAAGGCGTATACCGTGGTCGTAAAGTGATCGACAAGGGCGCTGACGAGTAATCCTTGTCCGCTCAAGTCATCGCGATTGACGCAATGGGCGGGGACTTCGGTCCCCGCAGCATTGTTCAGGCCAGTATTGCGTGCCTGTCTGCTACCCCCTCGCTGCACCTGACCCTGGTGGGTCAACCCTCCCTCCTTGAAGAACTGATTTCCAGCCATTCGGCCGTGGATCGCGCGCGCCTGTCGATCGCCCCTGCGAGCGAGGTGATCACCATGGACGAAAAGCCTTCCCAGGCCTTGCGCGGCAAGCCTGATTCTTCGATGCGGGTGGCGCTTGAGCTGTTGCGCGAGGAAAAGGTCCAGGCTTGTGTCAGTGCCGGTAATACCGGGGCGCTCATGGCGCTGTCGCGTTACGTACTCAAGACCTTGCCCGGTATTGATCGCCCGGCAATGGTGGCTGCCATTCCCACCCAGCGCGGCTACTGTCAGTTGCTCGACCTGGGGGCCAACGTCGATTGCAGTGCCGAGCATTTGCTGCAGTTCGCCATCATGGGTTCGGTTGCGGCGGAGAGCCTGGGCATCGCTCGTCCCCGGGTGGCCTTGCTGAACATCGGCACCGAAGACATCAAGGGCAATCAGCAGGTCAAGCTGGCGGCGAATCTCCTGCAGCAGGCCCGGGGCTTGAACTACATCGGCTTTGTCGAGGGAGACGGTCTGTATCGTGGCGAAGCGGACGTGGTGGTGTGTGACGGCTTCGTTGGCAATATCCTGCTCAAGTCCAGTGAAGGCCTGGCGACCATGATCGCGTCCCGCATCGAGGCGCTGTTCAAGCAGGGCATGCTTTCTCGGGCGGTAGGGGCCTTGGCCTTGCCTTTGATGCGGCGACTGCAGGCGGACCTGGCGCCGGCCCGGCACAATGGCGCGAGCTTCCTGGGTTTACAGGGGATCGTGGTCAAGAGCCATGGCTCGGCGGGAGTTCAGGGCTTCCAGAGTGCGATTCAGCGCGCGCTGATCGAGATCCAGGAAGATCTGCCGCGACGCTTGCACGGGCGCCTCGAAGACCTGCTGCCTTAGGCATTTTCCCGGCGGGATGCTTAAATGTGACCGCTCGGTACGATTGGCCATCCAACTGTCAGTTTCTTGCGTCCACTACGGTGTGACGTCAATTCTCCGACGACAAGATCATTAGGGGCTCGTTACATGTCTGCATCCCTCGCATTCGTCTTTCCAGGACAGGGCTCGCAGTCCCTCGGCATGTTGGCCGAGCTGGGCGCGCAGTACCCGTTGATCCTCGATACTTTCAAGGAAGCCTCCGATGCCCTGGGCTACGATCTCTGGGCCCTGACCCAGGAAGGTCCGGCGGAGCTGCTGAATCAGACCGACAAGACTCAACCCGCGATTCTCACCGCGTCCATCGCTCTGTGGCGCCTGTGGCTGGCCGAGGGCGGTGCGCGCCCGGCATTCGTTGCCGGCCACAGCCTGGGCGAGTACAGCGCCCTGGTCGCTGCCGGCAGCCTGACCCTGGCCGAGGCGGTCAAGCTGGTGGAACGTCGTGGCCAGCTGATGCAGGAAGCGGTGCCGGCAGGGCAGGGCGCCATGGCGGCGGTCCTTGGCCTGGACGATGCCGACGTGGTGGCTGCCTGTGAAGAGGCGGCGCAAGGTGAAGTGGTCAGCGCGGTGAACTATAACTCCCCGGGCCAGGTGGTGATCGCCGGTGCCAAGGCTGCCGTGGACCGTGCCATCGAAGGTTGCAAGGCCCGCGGTGCCAAGCGTGCCATGCCGTTGCCGGTCAGCGTGCCATCCCACTGCGAGCTGATGCGCCCTGCGGCCGAGCGTTTTGCCGAGTCGATCGCCGCGATCGATTGGCAGGCTCCGCAGATCCCTCTGGTGCAGAACGTCAGCGCTGCGGTGGCGGTTGACCTGGATAGCCTCAAGCGCGATCTGCTGGAGCAGCTGTACAAGCCTGTACGTTGGGTCGAATCGGTGCAAACCCTGGCCGCCAGCGGTGCTACCGAGCTGGTTGAGTGCGGTCCGGGCAAGGTCCTGGCTGGCCTCAACAAGCGCTGCGCCGAAGGCGTTTCGACCTCTAACCTGAATACCCCGGATGCTTTCGCTGCCGCCCGCGCAGCGTTGGCCTGAACTAGGAGAAGCTTGCATGAGTCTGCAAGGTAAAGTTGCACTGGTGACCGGCGCCAGCCGTGGGATCGGCCAGGCCATCGCCCTCGAGCTGGGGCGCATGGGTGCCATCGTGGTGGGTACCGCCACTTCCGCCTCGGGTGCCGAGCGTATCGCTGCCACCCTCAAGGAAAACGGCGTTCAAGGCACTGGCCTGGAACTCAATGTCACCAGCGACGAGTCCGTGGCTGCGGTCCTGGCCAGCATCACCGAGCAGTTCGGTGCGCCGGCGATCCTGGTGAACAACGCCGGTATCACCCGCGACAACCTGATGATGCGCATGAAAGATGACGAGTGGTACGACGTGGTCGATACCAACCTCAATAGCCTGTATCGCCTGTCCAAGGGCGTCCTGCGCGGCATGACCAAGGCTCGTTGGGGTCGAATTATCAATATTGGCTCGGTTGTGGGTGCCATGGGCAACGCAGGCCAAGTAAACTACGCCGCCGCCAAGGCCGGCCTCGAAGGTTTCAGCCGTGCCCTGGCGCGGGAAGTAGGTTCGCGGTCGATCACTGTGAACTCGGTCGCTCCTGGTTTCATCGATACCGATATGACCCGCGAGCTGCCGGAAGCACAGCGTGAAGCCCTGCAGGCACAGATTCCGCTGGGCCGTCTGGGCCAGGCCCAAGAGATCGCGCAAGTGGTCGCTTTCCTGGCATCCGACGGTGCGGCATACGTTACTGGGGCTACAATCCCGGTCAACGGCGGGATGTACATGTGAGGCAGATGTGACGGATTGCTTCAAAAAAGTGTCATACGAGCTGTCTAAAATCCGTTATAAAGCTGCAATCTATTTATAGGCAGATGGCCAAAGGGTTGAGTGGTAAAGCTTTCGGTTGAAAAGCTGAAAAGCCTTTCTATACACTTACCCACTGGCCAGCTGCCTGAATTTGTCCATTAGGAGTGAAAACAAGGTATGAGCACCATCGAAGAGCGCGTCAAGAAAATCGTTGCTGAGCAACTGGGCGTTAAAGAAGAAGAAGTTGTTAACACCGCTTCCTTCGTTGAAGACCTGGGTGCCGACTCCCTTGACACCGTTGAGCTGGTGATGGCTCTGGAAGAGGAATTCGAGACCGAAATCCCTGACGAAGAAGCTGAGAAGATCACTACCGTTCAAGCAGCTATCGACTACGTTAACAGCCACCAGGCTTAATCGTTTGTAGTCGTATTTTGCTGTCATGGAAAAACCGCACTGCCGTCACGGCGTGCGGTTTTTTCTTTAGGCCTGATGCAAAGAGTGTCGTCATTAGAAAAAGGAGAGTGCTGTGTCGCGTAGACGCGTCGTAGTCACCGGTATGGGTATGTTGTCGCCGCTGGGTACGGATGTACCGACTAGCTGGCAGGGCATTCTGGCTGGCCAAAGTGGCATCGGTCTGATCGAGCACACCGACCTTTCTGCCTATTCCACCCGTTTTGGCGGCTCGGTAAAAGGCTTCAATGTCGAGGAATACCTGTCGGCCAAAGAGGCCCGCAAGCTCGACCTGTTCATTCAATACGGCCTGGCGGCCGGTTTCCAGGCAGTACGCAATGCCGGCCTGGAAGTCACCGATGCCAACCGTGATCGCATCGGCGTGGCCATGGGCTCGGGTATTGGCGGTCTGACCAATATCGAAGAAACCAGCCGCACCCTGCACGACTCCGGCCCGCGACGGATTTCTCCGTTCTTCGTGCCCGGTTCGATCATCAACATGATTTCCGGTTTCCTGTCCATTCACCTTGGGCTCCAGGGACCGAACTACGCCATTTCCACGGCGTGCACCACGGGCACCCACTGCATCGGCATGGCTGCGCGCAACATTGCCTACGGCGAAGCCGACGTGATGATTGCCGGTGGCGCCGAGATGGCCGCTTGCGGCCTGGGCATGGGTGGTTTTGGCGCCTCCCGTGCGCTGTCGACCCGCAACGACGAACCGACCCGCGCCAGCCGGCCGTGGGACAAGGGGCGTGATGGCTTCGTGCTGTCCGATGGTTCCGGCGCCCTGGTCCTGGAAGAGCTGGAGCATGCCAAGGCGCGTGGTGCCACCATCTATGCCGAGCTGATCGGTTTTGGCATGAGCGGCGACGCCTACCACATGACTTCGCCACCCGCCGATGGCGCCGGTGCTGCCCGTTGCATCGCCAATGCCTTGCGCGACGCGAAGATCAATGCCGACCAGGTGCAGTACATCAATGCCCATGGCACTTCGACGCCAGCTGGCGACCTGGCGGAAGCCGAAGCGATCAAGAGTGTGTTCGGCGACCACGCCTACAAGCTCGCGGTCAGCTCCACCAAATCCATGACTGGCCACCTGTTGGGCGCCGCTGGGGCGATCGAGGCGATCTTCAGCGTGCTGGCGATCAACAGCCAGGTCGCGCCACCCACCATCAACCTGGATGAGCCCGATGAAGGCTGCGACCTGGATTTCGTGCCGCACACTGCGCGCAGCATGGATATCGATGTCGTGCTGTCCAACTCCTTCGGTTTTGGCGGTACCAACGGCTCCCTGGTATTCCGTCGGTTTTCCGAGTGATGCACAGCTGGGTCGACGGTCGTCCGGCTGACGCTCTGTCGCTCAAGGACCGTGGCCTGGCCTACGGCGATGGTCTGTTCGAGACCATCGCCGTCAGATCCGGCAAGCCGCTGCTGCTCGAGCGGCACTTGCAGCGCCTGGCCGAAGGCTGTCGGCGCTTGGCCCTGGTGACGGATCCGGAGCTGGTGCGCAGCGAAGTGCTGGCCTACGCCCAAGCCCTGGACGAAGGGGTGCTCAAGCTGATCCTGACCCGGGGCGATAGCCTGCGCGGCTACGCGGCCGATCCTGCGGCGCCGGCGCGGCGGATCCTCCAGGGTGGCGCCTTGCCGGCCTACCCGGCGGCCCATGCCGCACAAGGCATTCGGCTGTTTCCTTGTGCCACGCGCCTGTCCGAGCAGCCCTTGCTGGCTGGTCTCAAGCACCTCAACCGCCTGGAGCAGGTCCTGGCCCGTGCCGAATGGCGCGATAGCGAGCATGCCGAAGGCCTGATGCTCGATGGCGCCGGGCGCGTGATCGAGGGCGTGTTCAGCAATCTGTTCCTGGTCGCTGGAGGGCAGCTGCTGACGTCGGACCTGAGCCGTTGTGGCGTGGCCGGGGTGATGCGCGGCGAAATCCTTGCCCAGGCCCAGCTGCAAGGCATTCCCGTGGCGATCACCGACATCAGTCTCGAGCAGTTGCGGCAGGCTGATGAAGTCTTCGTGTGCAACAGCGTCTATGGCATCTGGCCGGTACTGTGCTGCGCCGGGATGCGCTGGTCGGCGGGACCGCTCACCCGTAAACTGCAGGGCATTACCCGCGCACTACTGGATGCTTGATTCGTGAGACGTAAATTACTGCTCCTGCTGGAAACCGGACTGGTCCTGGCAGGGCTGCTGCTGGGTGTCAGTGCCTGGAAACTGAACTCGGCCCTGGAGCAACCGTTGAACCTGAGTCAGGAACAACTGCTCGATGTTCCCGCCGGCTCCACCCCCACCGGAACCTTCAATCGCCTGCAAGCCGACGGTGTGATCCAGGATGCTTTCTGGCTGCGCCTGTATTGGCGTTTCAACCTGCCGGGCCAGCCCCTGCACAGTGGTGAGTACCGCATGACCCCGGGCATGACTGCCCAGGGCCTGATCGGTGCCTGGCAGCGCGGCGAGGTGGTGCAATACAGCCTGACCCTGGTGGAGGGCTGGAACTTCCGCCAGGTCCGCAATGCCCTGGCCAAGAGCGACAAGTTGCAACAAACCCTGGCCGGCCTCAGCGACGCCCAGGTGATGGAAAAACTCGGCCACGGTGGGGTGTTTCCCGAGGGGCGGTTCTTTCCCGATACCTATCGCTTCGTCCGGGGCATGAGCGATGCCGAGCTCCTGGCCAAGGCCTACGACCGCCTGGACAGCGTGCTGGCCAAGGAGTGGGACAAGCGCGCCGAGGATGTTCCCTATGCCGACCCCTACCAGGCGCTGATCATGGCCTCCCTGGTGGAGAAGGAAACCGGCGTGCCCCAGGAACGTGGGCAGATTGCCGGTGTGTTCGTGCGCCGGATGCAGATCGGCATGCTGCTGCAGACCGATCCCACAGTGATCTACGGCCTGGGTGAGCGCTACACCGGCAAGTTGACCCGGGCTCACCTGAAGGAAGCGACGCCCTACAACACCTATGTGAACGCCGGCCTGCCACCGACGCCGATTGCCATGGTGGGGCGCGAGGCGATCCACGCCGCGCTCAACCCGGTGCCGGGCAAGAGCCTGTACTTCGTCGCTCGCGGAGATGGCAGCCATGTGTTCTCCGATGACCTGGACGCTCACAACAGCGCCGTGCGCGAGTTCCAAATCAAGCGCCGTGCCGACTATCGTTCCAGTCCGGCTCCGGCCTCCAGCCCGACGGCTCCCGAGGCGCCGAGCCCGAGCGCCGCGCCGGAGCAGGCACCGTCCGAGGTTGAGCCGACTCCAACGGCGCCAGCGGCCGTTCCTGCCGAGCCTGGGCAAACGCCGAAAAGCCCGCAATGAATTTGATCAAGGACTGCCCGTGACTGGTTTGTTTATTACCCTGGAAGGCCCGGAAGGCGCCGGCAAGAGCACCAACCGCGAGTACCTCGCCGAGCGCCTGCGCGCAGCGGGCATCGAGGTGGTGCTGACCCGCGAACCGGGTGGCACGCCCCTGGCCGAGCGGATTCGCGAGGTGCTGTTGACTCCGGCCGACGAGATCATGAATGCCGACACCGAGCTGTTGCTGGTATTCGCTGCCCGGGCCCAGCACCTGGCAACGGTGATCCGCCCGGCGCTGGAGCGCGGTGCAGTGGTGCTCTGCGATCGCTTCACCGATTCGACCTATGCCTACCAGGGCGCCGGCCGCGGCTTGAGCCTGGCACGGATCGAGGCCCTGGAAGACTTCGTCCAGGGCCCGCTGCGCCCGGACCTGACCCTGGTCTTCGACCTGCCGGTGGAAGTTGGCCTGGCGCGTGCCAGTGCCCGCGGTCGACTGGATCGTTTCGAGCAGGAAGGCCGCGAGTTCTTCCAGAAGGTTCGCCAAGCCTTCCTCAAGCGTGCCCAAGCCGCTCCCGAGCGTTATTTCCTGGTGGATGCGTCCCAGCCCCTGGCCGAGGTCCAGCGCTCCCTGGATGGCTTGCTGCCGCAGTTGCTGGAGCGCGCCCGTGGCTGACGTCTTCCCCTGGCAGGATGGCCTTTGGCAGCAACTGGCGGGGCGTACCCAGCATGCCCATGCCTACCTCCTGCATGGCCCGGCGGGTATCGGCAAGCGGGCCCTGGCCGAGCGCCTGATGGCCCGGCTGCTGTGCCAGCGCCCGGAGGGCCTGGAGGCCTGTGGCCAATGCAAGTCTTGCCTGCTGTTGCAGGCCGGCAGCCATCCGGACAACTACATCCTGGAGCCCGAGGAAGCTGACAAGCCGATCAAGGTCGACCAGGTTCGCGACCTGGTGAGCTTCGTGGTCCAGACCGCGCAGTTGGGCGGGCGCAAGGTGGTGCTGATCGAGCCGGTGGAGGCGATGAACATCAATGCCGCCAACGCCCTCTTGAAGAGCCTCGAGGAACCTTCCGGGGACACCGTGCTGTTGCTGGTCAGCCACCAGCCCAGCCGATTGCTGCCGACCATCAAGAGCCGCTGCGTGCAGCAGGCGTGCCCGTTGCCCAGCGAGGTCATGAGCATGCACTGGCTGGCCGCTGCCTTGCCCGAATGCAGCGACGAGGAGCGGGTAGAGTTGCTGGCCCTGGCCGCCGGTTCGCCCCTGGCCGCCGTCAGCCTGCACACCCAGGGCGCGCGCGAGCAGCGGGCGCAGGTGGTGGAAGGGGTGAAGAAGCTGCTCAAGCAGCAGCAATCGCCGACCCAGCTGGCCGAGTCCTGGAACGCCGTGCCGTTGTTGTTGCTGTTCGACTGGTTCTGCGACTGGTCGAACCTGATCCTGCGCTATCAACTGACCCAGGATGAGCAAGGCCTGGGGCTGGCGGACATGCGCAAGGTGGTGCAGTACCTGGCGCAGAAGTCCGCCCAGGCCAAGGTGCTGGCCATGCAGGACTGGATCCTGGCCCAGCGGCAGAAGGTGCTGAACAAGGCCAACCTCAACCGGGTGCTGCTGCTCGAGGCGCTGCTGGTGCAATGGGCGGCGTTGCCTACCCAGAACTGACGCCCGGCGCCTAGAATCAGTTCTTTCCCTGGTCGGATGCAGTCATCCGGCCTTTTCATTTATCGGATGCAAGTTGTCGCCCCTATGCTCGTAGATTCCCATTGCCACCTTGATCGCCTCGACCTGGCCGCCCATGACGGCTCCCTGGATGCCGCGCTGGCGGCGGCCCGCGAGCGCGGCGTCGGACACTTCCTGTGCATCGGTGTCAGCGCCGACAATGCCGCGGACGTGAAGGCCCTGGCCGATCGTTATGACGATGTCGACTGTTCGGTAGGGGTGCATCCTTTGGATGTGCAGCCTGGGGCCGCGCCGGCGCTGGACTGGCTGCTGGACGAACTGAACCATCCACGGGTGGTGGCCATCGGCGAGACCGGCCTGGACTATCACTACGAGCCCGAGGCGGCCGAGCTGCAGCAGGCGTCCTTCCGCCTGCATCTGCAGGCGGCCCGGCAGACCGGCAAGCCGGTGGTGGTGCATACCCGTGGCGCGCGGGCCGATACCCTGGCCTTGCTGCGTGAAGCGGCGCTACCCAATGCCGGGGTCTTGCACTGCTTCACCGAGGACTGGGACATGGCCAAGGCGGCCCTGGACCTGGGGTTCTATATTTCCCTGTCGGGGATCGTCACCTTTCGCAATGCCGACGCCTTGCGTGATGTGGCCCGGCAAGTACCGGCCGATCGGTTGCTGGTGGAAACCGATTCCCCCTACCTGGCGCCGATTCCCTATCGCGGCAAACCCAACCTGCCGCAGTACGTGCGTGAAGTGGCGGAGTTCCTGGCGATGTTGCGCGGCGAGTCCTACGAGGCCTTTGCCGCACAGACCACGGCGAACTTCAAGCGGCTGTTCCCCCTGGCGCGGGTCAAGGAGCAGGCCTGATCCTGCCCTGGCCTGGAGGAATTCCAGGCAAAAAAAACCCGGGTTCTGGGGGGTGAATCCGGGTTAAGACCATTAGGAGTAAAACTTAGGCGCGCGGTCCTTCGGCACCTAGATCGGCGTTTCACTTGGGGGAGATGTCCCGCCGACAGTTCAAGTATTGATCAGGATCGGGTTCAGTCCAGTTTGCCTTGTCCGTTTCTTAAACAAATTTGGAATACGGGCGCTTCGCTTGAGATCTCACTTTTGGCGCAAGCCGGATCTTGCTCGATAATTTGCCGAAATTTGCTGGATATCCCTCGGTTTTCCACGAAATAATCCCTCCTCGCCTTTTGTCTTGAGCATCACTGGGCATAGGCTGTTCCCCTGTTGGGCATCGATGCTGTTGATGTAATCGGCTTGTGGCCAGGGCAGGGCATGCGGTCGTGGCTGATTGAGAACGCGACTCGTTGCCTGGTTTTCGTCAAGGACCAGCCCTGGCCAGGGGGTGGCGGTTCCCGTTGCGGGGGAACTGGGGCTTGGTGGTCTGTTCCGGGGCTTGGAGTTGCCTGGTGTTTTTTCCTGGAACCGGTTGCCGACCCCGTATTCATGGCCTATACCGGCTTTTCCAGGCCTCCCGGGGCGCTGGCGGTGAGTTGGGTTTTATGCCTGAAGCAGCAGCAACGATGGATGATCCGTGCATTTTGGCGCAAGTTAGGCATAATACGCGGCTTCGATTTTGACCCCGAACAGATCTTTTCTTATGCAGAAAGAACCTCGTAAGGTCCGTGAGTTTCGCCGCCGCGAGCAAGAAATTCTCGATACCGCGCTCAAGCTGTTCCTCGAACAAGGTGAAGACAGCGTCACTGTCGAGATGATTGCGGATGCAGTGGGTATCGGCAAAGGGACCATCTACAAGCATTTCAAGTCCAAGGCGGAGATCTACCTGCGCCTGATGCTCGATTACGAGCGTGACCTGAACGAGTTGCTGCACTCTGCCGATGTCGACAAGGACAAGGAAGCCCTGTCCCGGGCCTACTTCGAGTTCCGCATGCGTGACCCGCAGCGCTATCGGCTGTTCGACCGCCTGGAAGAAAAGGTGGTCAAGGGCAACCAGGTACCGGAGATGGTCGAGGAGCTGCACAAGATCCGTGCTTCCAACTTCGAGCGCCTGACCCTGCTGATCAAGGGCCGCATCAGCGAAGGCAAGCTGGAAGACGTACCGCCGTACTTCCACTACTGCGCTTCCTGGGCATTGGTGCATGGCGCGGTGGCGCTGTATCACTCGCCGTTCTGGAGCAATGTCCTGGAAGATCAGGAAGGCTTCTTCCAGTTCCTGATGGACATCGGCGTGCGCATGGGCAACAAGCGCAAGCGCGACCCCGACACCTCCGGCAGCTGAGCCCGCCCGCCTTGGGATTGCGCCATCAGGACCTGTATGGCGCAGTGCCCGAGGAATATACTCAGGCATGGGACTTGTCAAAACCTGATTTTTGAGTCAGGTTTTGCGCGCCTTTCCCTTCCTTCGCCGGAGTCATCCATGATCGTTGACCGTCAAGGCAGGCGCTTTCGCAATCTGCGGATCAGCCTGACGTCAGCCTGCAATTACGCCTGTACCTACTGCGTGCCCAACGGCAAGCGGCTGGTGGCCGCCCGGGACGAGTTGTCGGCCGAGGCGATGGCCCGCGGCGTGGCCTACCTGATCGAGGCGGCGGGCATCGAGCGCCTGCGTATCACCGGTGGCGAACCCCTGGTCAGTCCCAAGCTGGAAGCCTTCATGGGCGCGGTGGGGCGCATGGGCCTGGAAGACATCAGCCTGACCACCAATGGCCAGCTACTGGCCCGCAAGCTGCCGCTGCTGGTGGATGCCGGTATCCGCCGTATCAACGTTTCCCTCGACACCCTGGACGCCGCGGCCTTTCGCGGTATCGCCCGTGGCGGCGACCTGGCCACGGTGCTCGACGGCCTGGGGCAGGCGCGGGCCGCGGGATTGAAGATCAAGGTCAACATGGTGCCGTTGCGCGGGCAGAACCTGGACCAGGTCATGCCGTTGCTCGATTACTGCCTCGAGCAGGGGTATGAGCTGCGCTTCATCGAGTTGATGCGCATGGGCCACCTGGCCAGCGACAACAACGCCTTCCTGCAGCAATTCGTCAGCCTGCGGCAATTGCTGGACCTGATCGGCCAGCGCTACGAGTACCTCCAGGCCGACGCGCCGGTGGATGCCACGGCCGTGCGCTACCAGATTCCCGGCCTTGGCCACTTCGGCGTGATCGCCAACGAAAGCGTGCCGTTCTGCCGGACCTGCTCGCGCCTGCGGCTGTCGTCCACCGGCTGGTTGCACGGTTGCCTGTCGTCGAGCAATCGCCACTATGTCGGCGACCTGCTGGACAAGCCACGGCACCAGGCCCTGCCAGCCTTGCAAGGGCTGCTGGTCAAGGCCCTGGGCGACAAGCAGGATGTGGCCTTCTCAGGTGGTGCCACGGTGATGAAGATCATCGGTGGTTGATCCTCTTGCGCAAACGCTGCCCTGCAAGTGCGGAGCTGGCGCGGAAGCTGCATCTCGTGGCCATTCGCCGGTTTTCCGTCACCGGCTCTTGGAGGGGTAGGATGCGTAGCCTGGTTTTGCTGCTGGCCTTTTTGGCGCTCGGCGGCTGCATGAATGTCAGTGATATGGGCGAAGGGGTGCGCTACCACCTGAGCGACGCGGGTGTGCTCGATCACAGCGATACCCGTCGCACCAGCTCGTTCCGCATTCAGCCTGATTCGTACATTTTCATCGCCCAGGGGCATTTCGTGCCGCCTGGCAATGCCTATCCACGGCCCAACGTAGTGGCCGAAGAGGCTTTCAACGGTTTCGTCGAGTATTTCCCCATGGTTCGCCGGGCTCGCGCTCCGGAAGGTCTCAACGAGGCCATGGCCGAGGCCCGCAGCCAGGGTGCGCACTACCTGCTCTATGCGCGTTTCGCCAAGGCCGACGATCGCATCGGCAACTCCGATGAGTGGCTGGACCAGGAAGCAGTGGACCGTCTTGGCATCGACACCAGCACCATCCAGATCATGTTGATCGAAACCAGCACCCAGTATCTGATCGATTCGGCGCGGATTCGCAGTCGCGGCGGTTTACTGACGTTCCACGATAACAAGCCACAAGACTTGCTCGGCCCGCCCTTGCAGCAATACGCTCGTAGCCTGTTGGGTCTGAGCGACTGATTGACGAGGAGGGTGGCATGAGTGGTCCAGGCAAAGCCAATGATCTGCTGGCGCAGATTCCCACGGCCGAAAAAGGCCTGCCACCGGTCCATTCATGGAACCCCGATTTCTGCGGCGATATCGACATGCGTATCGCCCGCGACGGCACCTGGTACTACCTGGGCACTCCCATCGGCCGCAAGCCCATGGTCAAGTTGTTCTCCACCATCATCCGCCGCGATGGCGACGACTATTTCCTCGTCACTCCGGTGGAGAAGGTGGGGATCAAGGTCGACGATGCGCCC
Organism: Pseudomonas sp. FW507-12TSA; assembly: GCF_058781435.1. Lineage (NCBI taxonomy): Bacteria > Pseudomonadati > Pseudomonadota > Gammaproteobacteria > Pseudomonadales > Pseudomonadaceae > Pseudomonas > Pseudomonas sp. FW507-12TSA. The sequence continues at coordinate 5,393 of NZ_JBYSWT010000041.1, read as the reverse complement.
TTCGTCGCCGTGACCCTCCAGGTGCAAGGGCAGGGTGAAGACCAGGTGCTGCGCTTTGCCACCAATGTCGATGAACAGGTGTGTGCCGGCAACCAGCACCCGCTGCGGGTGGCCATCGATCCCCGGACCCAGGAGCCGGCGCCATATATCCTGGTTCGACACAATCTGGAGGCGCTGATCCACCGCAACGTCTTCTACCAGTTGGTGGACCTGGCGCAGACCCGCATCCTCGATGGCCAGAGCTGGCTCGGGGTGTGGAGTGACGGAGTGTTCTTCCCCATCGGCCAGGAGCCCTAGCCCTCCGGGATCCGTTCCAGGTTGCCAGCCGTTGCAGGCTCGCCGGGAAATGAACGGGCGCAAGCCGCCCGGTCGCCTCGGGGACGTTTCGAACTGTTGTAAGAAGATATTTCTTGCTCTTCCTCGGACGTTTCATGTATCAAGCCGGACATGATCAAACATGTCCGATTCGATAAGAAAAAAAGGGTGGTCGACGAACTGATCCGGCGCATTGAAAGCGGTCTGATGGAAGACGGCTCTCAACTGCCGGGCGAGCATCGCCTGGCCGAGGAATTCGGTGTCAGTCGCGGCACCTTGCGCGAGGCCCTGGCCGAGCTCAAGCGTCGCAACTACATCGCCACGCAAAGCGGGGTCGGTTCCATCGTCACCTTCGATGGTGTCGCCCTGGACCAGAACCACGGTTGGGCCCAGGCGCTGGCCGACAGCGGGGCGCTGATCAATACCGAGGTGCTGCGCCTGGAGGCGATCTGCCGCCCGGATCTCAAGCATCGCCTGGGTACCGATCAGTTCATCGCCCTGGATCGGCGCCGGCGCAGCACCGATGGCCGGGTATTGTCCCTGGAGCGTTCGCTGATCCCCGCATCCGGCGGACTGGAAGGCCTGCCCCGGGTCGGCCTGATCGATGATTCCCTGACCATAACCCTGGCTGCCTACGGCTATATCGGCGAGCGTGGCGACCAGTGGATCGGCGCCGAGCCGCTGAGCGTCGAAGATGCCGAACTGCTGGGGCGGGCCACTGGAGAGGTGTTCCTCAAGGCCCTGCGCACGACTTACGACCGCCAGGGGCGTTTCATGGAGCAGGTCGAGAGCCTGCTGGATCCGCAGCATTTCCGCATGCACCTGCAATTTGGAGAGTCCCAGTGAGCCCGCTGCAGCGGGCACTTGGCGCTTTTTATGGACTGGCCCTGGGCGACGCCCTGGGCATGCCCACCCAATCCCTGAGTCGTGAGCAGATCCTGCAGCGCTTCGGGACCATCCATACCCTGGAGGACGCCGGCCCGGACCAGCCGATCGCCGCCAACATGCCCAGGGGCTCGATCACCGACGACACCGAGCAAGCCATCCTGGTCGGCCAGTTGCTGGTCCGCGGCCACGGGCGGATCGCCCCCCAGGAGCTGGCCCAGAGCCTGATCGACTGGGAAGCGGCGATGCAGGCCAGGGGCTCCCAGGACCTGCTCGGCCCTTCCACCAAGCACGCTATCGAAATGATCCTCGCCGGCCACTCGGTGGAGGAGGCGGGGCGCTACGGCACCACCAATGGCGCGGCCATGCGGATCACCCCGGTGGGCATCGCCAGCGACGTGGCGGCGCCCGAGGCATTCATCCGGGCGGTGGTCCAGGCCTGCCAGGTGACCCACAACACCAGCCTGGGCATCGCCAGTGCCGCCGCTGTAGCGGCAGTGGTCTCCGCTGGTATCAATGGTGCGTCCCTGGGCGACGCCCTGGCCCTGGGCCGGCAGATCGCCAACCAGGCCGAGGTGCAGGGGCACTGGGTGGCCGGCGCGAGCATGGCGGCCCGGCTGCAATGGGCCGCGACCCTGGGGGTGGCTGGCGACAAGGCCGGATTCGCCCAGACCCTGTATGAACTGGTCGGTACCTCGGTGGCTTCCCAAGAGTCGGTGGTGGCCAGCTTCGCCCTGGCCGGGCAAGTGGCGCAGGGCCGGTTGGAGCCGTTCGAGGCCCTGTGCATGGCGGCCAGCCTGGGCGGCGATACCGATACCATCGCGGCCATCCTGGGCGCCATGCTCGGTGCCTGCCAGGGCTTGCAGTGCTGGCCTGGCGAGCTGATCGCCCTGTTGCGGCAAGTCAATGGGCTGGACCTGCAGCCTCTGGTAGAACAACTGCTGGCCCTGCGCTGAGTCGCCGGGCTTGTTGCTGCATCGTCGGCAAGCTGCCGATCGTCAGGGAAAGCCCGGTGCCTGCCAGACCACGCAGGCGCCGGATATGGCCGGGAATGCCGGGACGTTCAACGACTTCCGAAATTGCCTGACACCACAACAATGGCAAGGAGCGTCAAACATGAGTTCATCGACAGGCGGGCAGGGTGCCGGGCAACTGGAGACCCGGGGTATCGAGCCGGTTCCCGAGGCGGAGTGCAACGGTCATCCGCTGCAACTGTTCTGGGTCTGGTTCGCGGCCAACATCAGCATCCTGGGCTTGCCCCTGGGGGCGACGCTGGTGGCTTTTCGCGGGTTGTCGATCTGGCAGGTGCTGTTGGTGGCGATCCTCGGGTCGGTGGGGTCGTTCGCGGTGGTCGGCCTCATCTCCGTGGCCGGCCGGCGGGGACGGGCGCCAAGTCTGACCCTGTCCCGGGCCATCTTCGGTGTGCGTGGCAACATCGGCCCGACCCTGGTGTCGATGCTGTCCCGGGTGGGCTGGGAAACGGTCAATACCACCACCGCGGCCTTCGTCCTGCTGTCCCTGAGCTCGATCCTCTTCCAGACCCCGGCCTCGGCCAAGGACGCACCGCTGCTGACCTTGCTGTTCATTGCCATCTTCGTCCTGCTGACCCTGAGCGTGTCCGGCCTGGGCCATGCCACCTTGCTGCTGATCCAGAAGTGGGCGACCTACGGCTTCGGTGCGTTGAACGTGCTGGTGGGCGGTTTTCTCTGTGCCACCATCGACTGGACGGCGGTGTTCAACGCCTCGCCGGCGCCCATGAGCGCGATGATCATCGGCATTGGCACCATGGCCGCCGGCACCGGGATCGGCTGGGCCAGCTCCGGCGCGGACATGTCGCGCTACCAGCAGCGCTCGGTCACTGCCGGCCGCCTGGTGGCCTCGGCGGCCTTTGGCGCCGGCATCCCGTTGGTGCTGCTGATCACCCTGGGCGGGCTGCTATCGGTGGGCAATGACCACCTGGCGTCGGCGGTGGATCCGATCATCGCCATCCGTGACATGCTGCCGACCTGGATGGCGGTGCCGTACCTGGTCGCCGCTTTTGGCGGGTTGCTGCTGTCCAACAACCTGTCGGTGTATTCCGCCGGCCTCACTGCGCTGACCCTGGGCCTCAAGGTCAAGCGCGTCTATGCGGTGCTGGTGGACATCGTGGCGATCTTCATCGGCTCGATCTATTTCATGCTGATCGCCGACAGCTTCTATGGCCCCTTCATCAGTTTCATTTCCCTGCTGGCGGTACCCATCACCGCCTGGGTGGGGATCTTCGTGATGGATCTGGTCCACCGTCACTACTACAGCGCCGCCGACTTGCTGGATGTCAGCCCCACCAGTGCCTACTGGTACCAGGGCGGCATCGAGTGGCGGGCGTTTGGCGCCTGGGTGCTGGCCATCGTCCTGGGGTTCTGTTTCACCAGCATCGGCACCACCGCCGAGGATGTCTGGTTCACCGGGCCGCTGGCTGATTCCTGGCTGGGCCAGAACGGCCTGGGCTGGGTCATCACCTTCCTGGTCGCCGGTGGCGGTTATGGGCTCCTGGGCGGGGCTCGCGATCGACGCGCCGCTTTCATCGAGCAGGCCAATGCCTAGGTTGCTGCACAGCGGCCAGGCCATCGTCGACCTGGTCATGGACGTGCCCGGCCTGCCGTCACCAGGCGGCGATGTGCTGGCCAGGTCGGCGAACTTCGAGGCCGGTGGCGGTTTCAATGTCATGGTGGCGGCGGCGCGCAGCGGTATGCCGGTGGTCTATCTCGGCCGTCATGGCCAGGGTCGCTTCGGCGACCTGGTACGCGCGGCGATGCAGGCCGAAGGCATTCGCCTGAGCCTGGCTTGCAGTCCCGGTGCCGACACTGGTGTGTGCGTGGCGCTGACCGATGACAGTGCCGAACGCACCTTCATTTCCCATATCGGCGCCGAGGGCGAGCTGTCGGCCGAGGACCTGGCCCAGGTAACAGTGACAGCCACAGACTACTTGTACGTCAGTGGCTATAGCCTGTTGCAGGCGCACAAGGCCCAAGCCCTGCTCGACTGGTTGCTGGAGCTACCGGCCACGCTGCCGCTGATGTTCGACCCGGGGCCGCTACTGGCTTTGGTGGAACCGGCGCTGCTGGCGGCCTTGCTGCCCCGGGTGAATATCTGGAGCAGCAATCGCGCCGAGGCCCTGCAGTTCACCGCTAGCCAGGACATCGCCGAGGCCATGCTGCGGCTGGCCCCGCAACTGGCCCGCGAGGCATTGATGGTGCTGCGCGACGGTGCCCAGGGCTGCTGGCTCAACCAGCAGGGCGAGGCGGTGCGGGTACCTGGATTCGCAGTCGAGGCGGTGGACAGCAACGGTGCCGGGGATGCCCACGCCGGGGTGTTCATCGCCGCGCTGGCCGCTGGTCTCGCACCCCTGGCCGCCGCGCGCCGGGCCAATGCGGCGGCGGCCCTGGCGGTGACGCGCCGGGGGCCGGCCACCGCTCCTCGCAGCGCCGAGGTGGATGTGCTGCTGCGGGCCGGTTGAAGGCTTCAGCCGGCCTTGCGCAGGGCCTCGATCAACTCCTGCTTGCGCATCCGCGAGCGTCCCGCAATGTTCTTCACCCGCGCTTCCTGGAGCAGGCTGTCCTTGCTCTGGGTGGACAGCGACGCCTTGCTGTTACGCGGATGGCCCTCGCGGCTCGCGGCTGCGCGCCGGGCTGAGTCGCTGCGGGCCCGGGCCTTGTCCGCCGGGTGCTTGTCCCTGCCGGAGCCTCCGGCCCGCTCGCCACCGCCGGACTGCTTGTTGACCGTGGCCCAGGCCCTGGCTTCGGCCTCTTCCGGGGGCAGGCCGCGTTCTTCATAGCTGGCCTCGATGGCCGCCGCCTTGCGGCGCTGGGCCAGGGTGTACTTGGCTTTGCTTCCTCGAGTCATGGCATCTTTCCTCTTGGATCCTGGCAAGCAGGACTGGCTGGATGACAGCGCGAATGGCCCGTTACTGATTGCTACCTTCGGAGCCCGAGCCGCCGGTGGTGGTCTTGGAGCCGGTACCGCTCTTGCCGTTGTCCGGCGTCCCGGAGTCCAGGGTGCCGGCGCCGCCCTGGCGGCCGTTGTCGTTGCCCTGGATCCGTGGATCGGTGCCGGTGGCTGGTGGCAACGAGCCCTCGTCCATGGTCGGCGGGTTGATGTTGATCTTCGGTGAGCCTTGGGTGGCTGGGGACTTGGGGCCTTCCACGGGGTTGGTG
>NZ_JBYSWT010000040.1:0-66422 GCF_058781435.1 Pseudomonas sp. FW507-12TSA | reverse complement strand
CCCCGCCCACCCACGAAGAACTGATCCGCCTCGGCCTGTCGCCCAACGACAAGGTGGCGCGCCTCAAGCGCCTGCGCAAAGCCGACGATGTGGTGATGGCGATCGAGATGAGCACCCTGCCGGCACGCATCATCGCCCGCCCCGAAGCGGTGGGCGACTCGCTGTACGAGTACCTCGACGGTATCGGCCGCCCCGTGGTGCGGGCGCTGCAACACATCCAGGCGATCAACGCCTCGGACGAGTTCGCCGCCCTGGTGGGCATCGCCCCCGGCACCGCCATGCTGCTGATGACCCGGGTCGGCTATCTGGAAGACAACACGCCGATCGAAGTCACCGACACCTACTGCCGCAACGACTACTACGACTTCGTCGCTGAATTGCGACGCTGAGCCCGATTTCAGGAGGCCAAGAAACGCCCATGTCCGAAGCCAACATACTCACGCCCCAGGGCTGGATCCGCGGCCACCTGGTCCATGACCAAGGCAAGGTGACCGCCATCGATGGCAGCCCCTGCGATCCGGCCGACAACGACCTGCCCTACCTGCTGCCCGGCTTCATCGACCTGCATGTACACGGTGGCGGCGGCAAGGACATCATGCAGGGCAGCGAGGCCTTCGAGACCATCGCCCGCACCCACCTGCGCTTCGGCACCACCTCGCTGCTGGCCACCACCATGACCGCGCCCAGCACGGAAATCCGCCAGGTACTGGGGCAACTGGGCCATTACGCCCGGCAGCGCCCCGCCGGCTCCGCCCGGGTCCTGGGCGTGCACCTGGAAGGCCCCTACATCAACCCCGGCAAGCTCGGCGCCCAGCCCAACTTCGCCCATACCGCGCTGCTGGCGGAAATCGAGCAGTACCTGGAGCTGGCGCCGATCCGGGTGATCACCATCGCCCCGGAGATCGCCGGCCACAACGAACTGATCCGGGCCTTGAGCGAGCGCGGGATCCGCATGCAGATCGGCCACACCCTGGGCAGCTATGAAGAAGGCGTGGCCGCCATGGCCGCCGGCGCCACCAGCTTCACCCACCTGTACAACGCCATGAGCCCGCTGCATCACCGTGAACCGGGCATCGTCGGCGCGGCCCTGGCCCATGCCCAGTACGCCGAGCTGATTCCCGACCTCCTGCATGTGCATCCCGGGGCGATGCGCGTGGCCCTGCGCTCGATCCCGTGCCTGTACTGCGTCACCGATTCCACCGCCGCCGCTGGCATGCCCGACGGCGAGTACAAGCTGGGCAGCCACACGGTGACCAAGTGCCTGGGCGGCGTGCGCCTGCCGGACGGCACCCTGGCCGGCAGCACCCTGACCATGGACCAGGCCCTGCGCAACCTGGTGAAGATCGGCCTGCCCCTGGCCGAAGCCTCGCAGCGCCTGTCGCAGTTTCCCGCCGACTACCTCGGCCTACCCGCGCGCGGCCGCCTGCAACCTGGCAGCTGGGCCGACAGCGTGCGCCTGGACCGCGCACTCAAACTGACCGCCGTCATGGTCGAAGGAGAAGAGCTTGACTTCCAAGATGCTTGAAGAGGCGCTGTCCTCGCACACCGCCGTGAGCAACCAGCTGCAGCACCTGGAGCCGTCGCTGGTGGAGGTGGCCGGTCGCCTGCGACGCCAACCGCCGCAAGTGGCGATGACCGTGGCCCGGGGCAGTTCCGACCATGCCGCCAGCTACTTCGCCTACCTGACCATGCAGCATGTAGGCATTCCAGTGGCCTCCCTGCCGATGTCGGTGGTCACCATGCAGCAAGCGCCACTAAGGGTCAGCGGCCAGGCGGTCTTCGCCTTCTCGCAGTCGGGCCAGAGCCCGGACCTGGTGAACAGCGTGCGCCTGCTGCGCAAGCGCGGCGCCCTCACTGTCGGCCTGGTCAACGCCCCGAACAGTCCGCTGGAAGCGGCCAGCGAGTTTTCCCTGCCGCTGTACGCCGGGCCCGAACAGAGCGTGGCCGCCACCAAGAGCTTCATCGCTACCCTCAGCGCCAGCGCGCGGCTGATCGGCCACTGGAACGAGGACGCGCACCTGCTCGAAGCCGGCCAGGCCCTGTCCGAGGGGCTCGAGCAAGCCGCCACCGAGGATTGGAGCCCGGCCATCGAAGCCCTGCGCAATTGCCAGCGCTTGATGGTGATCGGCCGTGGCGCGGGCTTCGCCATCGCCCAGGAAGCTGCACTCAAGCTCAAGGAAACCTCGGCGATCCAAGCCGAAGCCTTCAGCAGCGCCGAGGTGCGCCATGGCCCGATGGCCCTGATCGAGCATGACTACCCCCTGCTGGTATTCGCTCCACGGGGCGCGGAACAGGGCGGCCTGCTGAGCCTGGCCGCCGACATGCGCCAGCGTGGCGCCAAGGTACTGCTGGCCGCCCCGGACGATATCCAGGAACGGGATCTGCCCCTGTGCCTGGCCGAACACCCGGCGCTGGACCCGGTCCTGGCGATCCAGAGCTTCTATGTCATGGCCGCCGGCCTGGCCGAGGCCCGCCGCATGGACCCCGACCAGCCACGGCACCTGAGCAAAGTGACCCGCACTCACTAAGCCCCCTTGATCGATGAGTACTGCGCCATGCACAACAACAATAACGACCTGACGCTCGGTGCCCCGCTAAGCGGGCCCGTCTTGCCGCTACGCAACGTTCCCGATCCGGTGTTCGCCACCGGCGCCATGGGCGACGGGATCGCCATCGATCCGCTCAACGATACCCTGCACGCCCCCTGCGCCGGCCAGGTGATCCAGGTCGCACGCACCGGCCACGCCGTGACCCTGCGCGCCGACAACGGCGCCGAAGTACTGCTGCACCTGGGCCTGGATACCGTCGAGCTGAAGGGTAAAGGCTTCGAGCTGCTGGTCCAGGAAGGCCAGCGCGTCAGCGCCGGCCAGCCTCTGCTGCGCTTCGACCTGGACTATGTCGCGCAGCATTGCCGGAGCCTGATCAGCCTGCTGATCCTGACCAACAGCGAGGGCTTCGAGCAGCGTCCGCTGAGCCTGGGCGCAGTGAAGATCGGCGAACCGCTGTTGCATATCACTCGACGCAGCCAGGCCCCGGCATCCTCATCTAGCGCCCCGGGCTCGGCGGAACAGGCCAGCGCCCGGGTCCGGGTTGCCCATCGCGGCGGCCTGCATGCGCGCCCCGCGGCCCTGGTCCGCCAATGCGCCGCCGGCTTCGCCAGCCAATCGCAGCTGAGTTTCAAGGACAAGAGCGCCCCCTGCACCAGCCTGGTGGCCCTGATGGGCCTGGGTATCGGCGAACAGGATGAAGTGCTGGTCAGTTGCCAGGGCGCCGATTGCCAGGCCGCCTTGCAAGCGCTGCTCAAGACCCTGGGCACGGCGCTGGAGAGCGACGCCCACCCGGCGCCCGCCGTGGTCGCGCCCAGCATCCGGCGCCCCGCCGAAGACGGCGTATTGCATGGGGTCTGTGCCGCACCAGGGCTGATCGCCGGCCCACTGCTGCGACTTGAGGCCATGCAATTGCCGGAGGACCTTGGCCAGCACCAGCCCCATGAACAGCGCCAAGCCTTGGAGAAAGCCCTGGAGCAGGTCCGCGCCGACATCCACCAGACCCTGGACCAGGCCCGCCGGCGCCACAACCAGGAAGAACAGGATATTTTCAACGCCCACCTGGCCCTGCTGGAAGACCCGACCCTGCTGGACGCCGCGCACGCCGCCATCGCCCAGGGCCGGGCCGCCACCCACGCCTGGAGCGCGGCGATCGCCGAGCAGTGCCAGGTGCTGCAAGGCCTGGACAACTCCTTGCTGGCTGAGCGCGCCAACGACCTGCGCGACCTGCAACAACGGGTGCTGCGGGCCTTGCTGGGTACAACCTGGCACTACGACCTGCCGCCCGGGGCGCTGGTCGCCGCCGATGAGCTGACCCCCTCGGACCTGCTGCAACTGAGCGCCCAGGGCGTGGCCGGCCTGTGCCTGGCCGCCGGCGGCGCGACTTCCCACGTGGCGATCCTGGCCCGGGGCAAGGGCTTGCCGTGCCTGGTGGCCCTGGGCCAGGAAGTCCTGCACCTGGACAGTGGTCGCCAGGTGGTGCTGGATGCCGACGGCGGACGCCTGGAACTGGCGCCCGATCCACAACGCCTGCAGCAGGTACAAGAGGCCCATCGGGCTCGCTTGCAGCGCCGCGCCTTGCAGCAACAACAGGCCACGGAGCCGGCCCTGACCCGTGACGGCCTGGTGATCGAAGTGGCGGCCAACGTCGCCTCCAGCGACGAGGCCCGGGACGCCCACCTGGGTGGTGCCGACGGCATCGGCCTGCTGCGCACCGAGTTCCTGTTCGTCGACCGCCAGCACGCACCGGACCAGGCGGAACAGCGCCAGGCCTATCAGGACGTGCTGGATGCCATGGGCGACAAACCGGTGATCATCCGCACCATCGATGTCGGCGGCGACAAGCAACTGGACTACCTGCCACTGCCGGCCGAGGCCAACCCGGTGCTGGGCCTGCGCGGCATCCGCCTGGCCCAGGCCCGCCCCGAACTGCTGGACCAGCAACTGCGCGCCCTGCTCCAGGTGGCGCCGCTGGAGCGTTGCCGGATCATGCTGCCGATGATCACCGAGGTGGCCGAGTTGCTGCATATCCGCCAGCGCCTGGATGCCCTGGCCAGCGAACTGGGGATCGCCCAGCGTCCAGAACTGGGGGTGATGATCGAAGTCCCGGCGGCGGCCTTGATGGCCGAGCAACTGGCCGAGCATGCCGACTTCCTGTCCATCGGCACCAATGACCTGTCCCAGTACACCCTGGCCATGGACCGCGACCATGCCGGGCTGGCCGCCCGGGTCGACGCCTTGCACCCGGCGCTGCTGCGGCTGATCGCCCAGACCTGCGCTGGCGCCAGGCGCCATGGACGCTGGGTCGGGGTATGCGGCGCCCTGGCCTCCGATCCGCTGGCCACGCCGGTGCTGATCGGCCTGGGCGTCAGCGAACTGTCGGTCAGCCCGCCCCAGGTCGGGGAACTCAAGGACCGGGTCCGCCAGCTCGATGCCGGCCAATGCCGTCATCTGAGCCAGACCCTGCTCGACCTGCCCGGCGCCGCCGCTGTCCGCCAGGCCTGCGCCGAGCATTGGCCTCTATAAGCACAAGAATCCAGGAGAGACGCCATGTACCAGTATTTCATCGAGGGCCTGCAGCGCCTCGGCCGGGCGCTGATGCTGCCCATCGCCATCCTGCCCATCGCCGGCCTGCTGCTGCGCCTGGGCGACACCGACCTGCTGGACATCGCCATCATCCACGATGCCGGGCAGTCGATCTTCGGCAACCTGGCGCTGATCTTCGCCATCGGTATCGCCGTGGGTTTCGCCAAGGACAACAACGGTACCGCCGGCCTGGCCGGAGCGATCGGTTACCTGGTGATGATCTCGACCCTCAAGGTGCTGGACGCCAGCATCAACATGGGCATGCTCGCCGGGATCATCAGCGGGCTGACGGCCGGTGCGCTGTACAACCGCTTCAAGGACATCAAGCTGCCGGAATACCTGGCGTTCTTCGGTGGCCGGCGCTTCGTGCCCATCGTCACCGGCTTCACCGCCGTGGGCCTGGGCGTGGTGTTCGGCCTGATCTGGCCGCCGATCCAGCATGGCATCAACAGCTTCGGCCAACTGCTGCTGGAAAGCGGCAGCTTCGGCGCCTTCGTCTTCGGCGTGTTCAACCGCCTGCTGATCGTCACTGGCCTGCACCACATCCTCAACAACATGGCCTGGTTCATCTTCGGCAGCTTTACCGACCCCAACACCGGCGCCGTGGTCACCGGCGACCTGACCCGCTATTTTGCCGGCGACCCCAACGGCGGCCAGTTCATGACCGGGATGTTCCCGGTGATGCTGTTCGGCCTGCCCGCCGCCTGCCTGGCCATGTACCGCAACGCCCTGCCGGAGCGGCGCAAGGTGATGGGCGGGATCTTCCTGTCCATGGCCCTGACCTCGTTCCTCACCGGGGTCACCGAACCCATCGAGTTCGCCTTCATGTTCCTCGCGCCGCTGCTGTACCTGGTGCATGCGCTGCTCACCGGGATGTCCATGGCCCTGACCAACCTGCTGGATATCCACTTGGGCTTCACCTTCTCCGGCGGCGCCATCGACATGGCCCTGGGCTGGGGTCGCTCCACCAATGGCTGGAAGGTGTTGCCGGTGGGCTTGCTGTATGCGGTGATCTACTACCTGGTGTTCGATTTCTGCATTCGCCGCTTCAACCTCAAGACCCCGGGTCGCGAGGACATCCCCACCGCCAACAAGAGCGAGCTGGCCAGCGACCAGCGCGCCACGGCCTACATCGAGGCCCTGGGCGGCGCCGCGAACCTGATCACCGTGGGCGCCTGCACCACGCGCCTGCGCCTGGAACTGGCCGACCGCGACCTGGCCCGCGACGCCGACCTCAAGGCCCTGGGTGCCATGGCCGTGGTACGCCCCGGCAAGGGCTGCAGCCTGCAAGTGGTGGTCGGCCCGACCGCCGATAGCCTCGCCGATGAAATCCGCCAGGCCCTGCCGGCCTCGCGCAGCACTCCCGAACCGCTGCCGCAGACGCCGGCCCCGGTATCGATCGCGGTTCCCACCCAGGAAGCCCAGCAATGGCTCACCGCCCTGGGCGGTCGCGACAACCTGCTGCAACTGGACTGCGTAGCCCTGACCCGGCTGCGGGTGCAACTGGGCGACAGCCGTGGCTTGTCGGAAGCGGCGCTACGCAACCTGGGCTGCCAGGGCACAAGGCGCCTGGAAGGCGACGTCTGGCATGTGCTGATCGGCGAGAGGGCCGCCGGCCTGCAAGCCGCCCTCCAGGTGCTGATGCAGCGCGAGGTCAGTGCCAGCGCCTGAGGAGCGAAACCGCGCGCCAATAAAAAAGCCCGCTGGCCGTTTCCGGTCCAGCGGGCTTTTTGTCTGTGGATAACCTCAGAACTGCTCCAGACGCCACACCTCGTAGGCCGGAGTCTCGTAGGGATGGCTCTGCTTGAGGGCCATCACCACGTCGCGGATCAGTTCATCGGCCACCACCAGCTCGACCTTCCACTCCTCCACCCGCTCCACCAGGCCGGTCTGCCCGAGGAACGGCTGGCTGCCGTCCAAGGGGCGGAACTGGCCCTGGCCGAGCACCTGCCAGGCGCACTGGTCGTAGGTGCCGATGCGTCCGCCACCTGCGGCGAACACGGCACTCTTGACCTGCTCCACATGGCTGGGAGGCACGAAGAAGCTGAGCTTGTACATCGCCTCAGTTCACCCAGACGCGAGCATTGCGGAACATGCGCATCCAGCCCGCATCTTCGTTCCAGTCATCAGGACGCCAGGAGTTCTGCACGGCACGGAACACCCGCTCAGGGTGCGGCATCATGATGGTGACGCGACCGTCGCGGCTGGTGAGGCCGGTGATCCCGCGTGGCGAACCGTTGGGGTTGGCCGGGTAGCGCTCGGTGACCTTGCCGTGGTTGTCGACGAAGCGCAGGGCCACGCAACCGGACAGGTCGGCTTCCAGCAGCGCTTCTTCGCTTTCGAACTCGGCATGGCCTTCGCCGTGGGCGATGGCGATCGGCATCCGCGAACCAGCCATGCCCTGCAGGAAGATCGAGTTCGACTCCTGCACCTGGACCATGGCCACGCGGCCTTCGAATTGCTCGGAACGGTTGCGCACGAAGTGCGGCCAGAACTCACTGCCCGGGACCAGCTCGTGCAGGTTGGACATCATCTGGCACCCGTTGCACACACCAAGGGTGAAGGTGTCGTTGCGCTCGAAGAAGCCCTGGAACGCATCGCGGGCGCGGCTGTTGAACAGTGCCGACTTGGCCCAGCCTTCGCCGGCGCCCAGTACGTCACCGTAGGAGAAGCCGCCGCAGGCGACCATGCCCTTGAACTCGTTGAGGTCGACGCGACCGGCGAGGATATCGCTCATGTGCACGTCGATGGCGTTGAAGCCGGCACGGTCGAACGCCGCGGCCATTTCCACCTGGCCGTTGACGCCCTGCTCGCGCAGCACTGCCACCTGGGGCCGTACGCCCTTCTTGATGTAAGGCGCGGCGATGTCCTGGTTGACGTCGAAGCTCAGCTTGACGCTCAGGCCCGGGTTGTCTTCCTCCAGGACCACATCGAACTCCTGCTCGGCGCAGTCGGCGTTGTCGCGCAGGCGCTGGATCTGGTAGCTGGTCTCGGCCCACTGGCGCTGCAGCAGGCGACGCTCGCCGGCGAACACGTTCTGGCCATTGAAGGTGATGTTGATGTGGCCGTTGTTGACCGGCTGGCCGATCACCGCCACGCAGTCGCCCAGGCCCGCGGCGCTGAACTGTGCGAGCACGCTAGGAGTGGCGTCCTGGCGAACCTGGATCAACGCACCCAGTTCCTCGTTGAACAGGATGGCCGGGATATCGGCCGCGCTGGCAGCCAGGGCATCCAGGTTCAGGTTCAGGCCGCAGTGGCCGGCGAAGGCCATTTCCACTGCGCTGGTCAGCAGGCCGCCGTCGGAACGGTCGTGGTAGGCCAGCAGGTGGCCGTCGGCATTGAGGCCCTGGATCACCGCGAAGAAGGCCTTCAGGTCTTCGGCGTCATCGACGTCCGGAGCCTGCTTGCCGATCTTGCCGTGGGTCTGGGCGAGGATCGAGGCGCCCATGCGGTTCTGGCCACGGCCCAGGTCGATCAGGACCAGGTCGGTGGTGCCCTTGTCCATGCGCAGTTGCGGGGTCAGGGTCTGGCGGATGTCGGTGACCGGGGCGAAGCCGGTGACGATCAGCGACAGCGGCGCGGTGACGCTCTTGTCCACGCCCTCTTCGCTCCAGCGGGTGGCCATGGACATGGAGTCCTTGCCCACCGGGATGGTGATGCCCAGCTCCGGGCACAGCTCCATGCCGACAGCCTTGACGGTGTCGTACAGGCGCGCGTCTTCGCCCGGGTGGCCGGCAGCGGACATCCAGTTGGCGGAGAGCTTGATGTCGCTGATCTTGCCGATGCGCGAGGCCGCGAGGTTGGTCAGGGTCTCGCCGATGGCCATGCGCCCGGACGCCGGGGCATCCAGCAGGGCCAGCGGAGTACGCTCGCCCATGGCCATGGCTTCGCCGGTGTAGACATCGAAGCTGGTGGCGGTGACCGCCACGTCGGCTACCGGCACCTGCCACGGGCCGACCATCTGGTCGCGGGCCACGAGGCCGGTGATGGTGCGGTCGCCGATGGTGATCAGGAAGCTCTTGCTGGCCACGGCCGGGTGGTGCAGGACACGCTCGATGCTCTCGGCGACGTCCAGGGTGCTCGGATCGAAATCATCGCCCAGCTCGGCTTCGCGAACCGCTGAACGGTGCATGCGCGGGGCCTTGCCCAGCAGCACTTCCAGGGGCATATCCACCGGGCTGTTGCCGAAGTGACTATCCGTGACCGTAAGCTGCGGCTCGGCGGTGGCTTCGCCGACCACCGCGAACGGGCAGCGCTCGCGCTCGCAGATGGCCTTGAAGCGCTCGAAGTCCTCGGCGCCCACCGCCAGGACATAACGTTCCTGGGATTCGTTGGACCAGATCTCGTGCGGGGCCATGCCCGGCTCGTCGTTGGGAATGTTGCGCAGCTCGAAGCGACCGCCGCGGCCGCCGTCGTTGACCAGCTCGGGGAAGGCGTTGGACAGGCCGCCCGCGCCGACGTCGTGGATGAAGCTGATGGGGTTCTTGTCCCCCAGCTGCCAGCAACGGTCGATGACCTCCTGGCAACGGCGTTCCATTTCCGGGTTCTCGCGCTGTACCGAGGCAAAATCCAGGTCCGCCGAGCTGGTGCCGGTAGCCATGGAGGAAGCGGCGCCGCCGCCCAGGCCGATGAGCATCGCCGGGCCACCTAGGACGATCAGCTTGGAGCCGACGGTGATCTCGCCCTTCTGCACGTGTTCGTCGCGGATGTTGCCCATGCCGCCAGCCAGCATGATCGGCTTGTGGTAGCCACGCACTTCTTCACCACGGGGGGTGGTGATGGACTGTTCGAATGTCCGGAAGTAGCCGGTCAGGGCCGGACGGCCGAATTCGTTGTTGAACGCTGCGCCACCCAGCGGGCCTTCGATCATGATGTCCAGGGCGTCGACGATGCGCTCGGGCTTGCCGTACGGCACTTCCCAAGGCTGTTCGAAGCCGGGGATCTGCAGGTTGGAAACGGTGAAACCGGTGAGGCCGGCCTTGGGCTTGGCGCCACGACCGGTGGCACCCTCGTCGCGGATCTCGCCGCCCGAACCGGTGGAAGCGCCAGGGAACGGGGCGATGGCGGTCGGGTGGTTGTGGGTCTCGACCTTCATCAGGATATGCACCGGCTCCTGCACCGCGCCGTACTGGCGGGTCTCGGGATTCGGGAAGAAGCGCCCGGCGACGGAACCGACGATTACCGCGGCGTTGTCCTTGTAGGCCGAGAGCACACCTTCGTTGTGCATCTGGTAGGTGTTCTTGATCATGCCGAACAGGCTTTTTTCCTGGGCCTGGCCGTCGATGTCCCAACTGGCGTTGAAGATCTTGTGGCGGCAGTGCTCGGAGTTGGCCTGGGCGAACATCATCAGTTCGATGTCGTGGGGGTTGCGTGCCAGGCCCTGGAAGGCCGTCATCAGGTAGTCGATTTCATCTTCGGCCAGGGCCAGGCCCAGCTCGCTGTTGGCCTTTTCCAGGGCGGCGCGACCACCGCCGAGGATGTCCACTGCGGTCAACGGCTTGGGTTCGGCGTGGCTGAACAGGCCGCCTGCCTGCTCCAGGTTGGCCATCACCACCTGGGTCATGCGGTCGTGCAACGCATCGCCGATCAGCTGGGCATCGGCCTCGCTGAACTCGCCGGCCACATAGAAGGCAATACCCCGTTCCAGGCGCTGGACTTTCGCCAGGCCGCAGTTGCGGGCGATGTCGCTGGCCTTGCTCGACCAGGGCGAGATGGTGCCGAACCGCGGCAGGACCAGGAACAGTCGGCCGCTCGGCTCTTGTACCGGAACGCTTGGGCCGTACTTCAGAAGGCGCGCAAGCACCTGCTGTTCGTCGCCGGTCAGGACGCCGGTGACTTCGGCGAAGTGAGCGAATTCAGCATACAGGCCACTGACAGCCGGTACTTTCTGGCTCAGTTGCTCAAGGAGTTTGCTGTGGCGAAAGGCAGAAAGGGCAGGAGCGCCGCGCAGGATCAACATCTTCGGGACAGCCTCGGGAAGGGGTGTGCTTTGAGGCCGTGCATTCTAACGTAAACCGCCAGCATCGGCACTCGAAACGCTATCCACCCACGCCTCCGGGCGTCGGCCCGGTCATGGCGCCCTATAACAAAGGCTTATCGAGGTTATCGCCAAGGGTTATTTGAATCGTCACATTGGCCGCCGAAGGCCCAATCCCGTGGCCTCCAGCCCAGGCCGCCAATCGCTAGCAGACAAGCCCTTCGCTGTCGAGATATGGCGGCCGTTGTGCTTTGCGTATACTGCGCCAATGTTTTCCCCTATGGCTTTACGTCCGCGCTGCGCCAAGTGGCTCATCGTTACCGGACTCTTCCTGATGCTCGGTGCCTGCGTTGAAAAACCCAGCACCCTGGAGCGTGTAAAGGAGGATGGCGTGCTGCGGGTGATCACCCGGAACAGTCCCGCCACCTACTTCCAGGATCGCAATGGTGAAACCGGCTTCGAATACGAGCTGGTGAAACGCTTCGCCGACGATCTGGGGGTCGAGCTGAAGATCGAGACCGCCGACAACCTCGACGACCTGTTCGGTCAGCTGGGCCAACCCAAAGGCCCGGTGCTGGCCGCCGCCGGCCTGGTGGGCAGCGAGCAGCGCAAGCAGCAGGTGCGCTTCTCCCACCCGTACCTGGAGGTCACCCCGCAGATCATCTATCGCAACGGCCAATCCCGCCCCACCACCGCCCAGGACCTGGTGGGCAAGCACATCATGGTGCTCAAGGGCAGCAGCCATGCCGAACAACTGGCCGAACTCAAGCTCAAGTATCCCGCTATCGCCTACGAAGAATCGGACGCCGTGGAAGTGGTGGACCTGCTGCGCATGGTCGACGAGGGGCAGATCGACCTGACCCTGGTGGATTCCAACGAACTGGCGATGAACCAGGTGTATTTCCCCAACGTGCGGGTAGCCTTCGACCTCGGCGACGCCCGCAGCCAGAGCTGGGCAGTGGCCGCCGGCGACGACAACAGCCTGCTCAACGAGATCAACGCCTTCCTCGACAAAGTGGAGAAGAACGGCACCCTGCAACGCCTCAAGGACCGCTACTACGGCCATGTGGACGTGCTCGGTTATGTGGGCGCCTACACCTTCGCCCAGCACTTGCAGCAACGCCTGCCCAAGTACGAGAAGCACTTCAAGGCCTCGGCCAAGCAGCAAAAGCTCGACTGGCGCCTGCTGGCCGCCGTCGGCTACCAGGAATCCATGTGGCAGGCCGAGGTGACCTCCAAGACCGGCGTGCGCGGCCTGATGATGCTGACCCAGAACACCGCCCAGGCCATGGGCGTCTCCAACCGCCTGGACCCCAAGCAAAGCATCAGCGGCGGGACCAAGTACCTGGCCTACATCAGGGATCAGCTGGACGACAAGATCGAGGAGCCGGACCGCACCTGGTTCGCCCTTGCCGCCTACAACGTCGGCACCGGCCACCTGGATGACGCGCGCACCCTGGCCAAGCGCGAAGGCCTGAATCCGAACAAATGGCTGGACGTGAAGAAAATGCTGCCGCGCCTGTCGCAGAAGCAGTGGTACAGCAAGACCCGCTATGGCTATGCCCGGGGCGGCGAGCCGGTGCATTTTGTGGCCAACATCCGTCGCTACTACGACATCCTCACCTGGGTGACCCAGCCGCAGCTGGAGGGCGACCAGGTCGCCGAAGGCAACCTGCACGTCCCGGGCGTCAACAAGGCCAAGCCGGCCGAGGAAAACCCGCCGCTCTGAAGCCGCGAGCCTCGGAGCGGAGAAGCCAGGCTGCGGCGATCGCTTGATCACGCCAGGTCTTGAGACCTTGCCGCAGCGCCTGGTCAGCCCTTGGCCGCCGCCAGGATCAGCGCCTTCATTTCCGCGACAGCCCCCTTGAAACCGACGAACAGCGCATGGGCCACCAGGGCATGGCCGATGTTCAGCTCGTTGATCCCCTTGATTGCCGCCACGGCCTCGACGTTGTGGTAATGCAGGCCATGGCCGGCATTGACGATCAGGCCCTGGGCCAGGCCCACCGCCACGCCGTCGACGATGCGTTGCAGCTCTTGCGCCACTTCGGCCGGGGTCTGGGCATCGGCGTAGCGCCCGGTGTGCAGTTCGATGGCCGGCGCGCCGACCCGCTTGGCGGCCTCGATCTGGCGCTCGTCGGCGTCGATGAACAGCGAGACCTCGGAGCCGATTTTCGACAGGCGCTGCACTGCAGCCTTGATCCGCTCCTCTTGCCCCGCGACATCCAGGCCGCCCTCGGTGGTCAGCTCCTGGCGGGTTTCCGGGACCAGGCAGATATGCGCCGGACGGATGCGCTCGGCGAAGGCCATCATTTCCTCGGTGACGCCCATTTCGAAGTTCATGCGGGTCTGCAGCACGTCCTTGAGCAGCAGCACATCGCGCTCCTGGATATGCCGGCGATCTTCACGCAGGTGCACGGTAATGCCGTCGGCGCCCGCCTCTTCCGCATCCAGCGCAGCCTTGACCGGGTCGGGATAACGTGTGCCCCGGGCCTGGCGCAGGGTGGCAACATGGTCGATGTTCACGCCAAGAAGAATGCGATTGCTGGTGGTCACGAAAGCGCTCCTGAATAAATGAAGATTCGGCGCACAGCATACGGGCAGAACGGGGTTGGTTGCCATTTACCGATGCACCTTGGCATCGACCCGGCAAGCGCGGCGGACTCAAGGCTTGCGAAACAGCTCGCGACT
The DNA here is from genome assembly GCF_058781435.1 of Pseudomonas sp. FW507-12TSA. Taxonomy (NCBI): domain Bacteria; kingdom Pseudomonadati; phylum Pseudomonadota; class Gammaproteobacteria; order Pseudomonadales; family Pseudomonadaceae; genus Pseudomonas; species Pseudomonas sp. FW507-12TSA. The sequence continues at coordinate 52,622 of NZ_JBYSWT010000040.1, read as the reverse complement.
GACCAGTGGCCGGCCACCCAGGTGAACAGCCAGGGCCTGGCGCATCAGGCGCTTGGCCGCCGACAAGGCGCCGGGCGCGCTCCAGTCGGCTTCGGCCATGGCCAGGAGCTCGGCGCCATTGAACAAGCCCGGCTGCAGCAGGAACACCTGCTCCAGGCCGGCGTCCACCTGCAGGCGATACAGGCCATCGGTGGCGATGGGAGCGCCATGGATATCCTGGTCAAGGGCGAAGCCGTAACCCAGGTCGTCCAGCAAGCGCCATTCGAAGGCTCGCAGCAAAGGCTCCAGGGGACGGCCGGCGGCCAGGGCCAGCAAGGTCGCGGCGTAGTGATCGAACACCGCCGGATGGGGATCTTCCGCCGGCAACAGGCGGATCAGCAGCTCGTTCAGGTAAAGCCCGCTGAACAGCGCCTCGCCATTGAGCCAGGCAGCGACGCCGGCGCTTTCCATGCGCCCGACATTCTTCAGCTCGCCCCTACCACGAAACTCAACTTCCAGGGGCACGAAGGGGCGCGCGAGCGTACCGGCCTTGCCCCGAGCATTGCGCAACACCGCCCGCAAGCGCCCCTGGGGCGTGAGGAAGTCCACCAGGGCGCTGCTCTCGCGATAGGCACGGCTATGCAGGACATAGGCGAGTTGGCCGACAGGGGCGTTGCTGGACATGGTTGCGAGGAGTCTCAGGAAATAGAGAGGGAACCGGGTCCGAAAGGAGTATCGAAACTGTTCGTTGGCGAGTCGACTCCTGCCCGGAGCCGACTCGCCGGCACGAGGCTTTAAAGGTCGCCGTAGCCCAGCGAGCGCAGGGCGCGCTCGTCGTCGGACCAGCCGCCCTTGACCTTGACCCAGAGGTTGAGCATGACCTTGGAGTCGAACAGCAGCTCCATGTCCTTGCGCGCTTCCATGCCGATGCGCTTGATCCGCTCACCCTTGTCGCCAATGATGATTTTCTTCTGGCCGTCACGCTCGACGAGGATCAGGGCATGGATGTGCAGGGTCTTGCCCTGCTGCTTGAACTCTTCGATTTCCACGGTGATCTGGTACGGCAGCTCGGCGCCCAACTGGCGCATGATCTTCTCGCGTACCAGTTCGGCGGCAAGGAAACGGCTGCTGCGATCGGTGATCTGGTCTTCCGGGAAGAAGTGCTCGTTCTCCGGCAAGTGCTTGGCGATCAAGCCTTCCAGGGCATCCAGGTTATGCCCCTGCTGGGCCGATACCGGGACGATCTCGGCATTGGGCAACTGCTCCTGCAACCAGGTCAGGTGCGGCATCAGCTCGGCCTTGTCCTCGATGCGATCGGTCTTGTTGATCGCCAGGATCACCGGGCCCTGCACGAACTGGACGCGTTCCAGGACCAGTTGGTCCTCGTCGGTCCACTTGGTGCGGTCGACCACGAAGATCACCACGTCCACGTCTTTCAAGGCTGCCGAGGCAGTCTTGTTCATGTAGCGGTTCAGCGCCTTCTCGTTGCTCTTGTGCATGCCGGGGGTGTCGACGTAGATCGCCTGCACGTCGCCCTCGGTCTTGATCCCGAGCATGTTGTGGCGGGTGGTCTGCGGCTTGCGCGAGGTGATCGCCAGCTTCTGGCCGAGGATGTGGTTGAGCAGCGTCGACTTGCCCACGTTGGGGCGGCCGACGATGGCGACATAGCCACAGCGTGTTGCAGTTGAATCAGTCATGGCCATTCTCCACGCCCAGGGCAATCAGTGCTGCGGCGGCCGCTACCTGTTCGGCAATGCGACGGCTCACGCCCTGGCCCCGGCTTTTTTCATTCAAGAGGGTGACTTCGCATTCCACGAAGAAGGTCCGGCAATGGGGTTCGCCCTGGATATCCACCACTTCGTAGCGTGGCAGTTCACAGGCCCGGGACTGGAGGAACTCCTGCAGCCTTGTCTTGGGATCCTTGTTGGTGTCCACCAGGGTCAGGCTGTCGAATTCCGAGGCCAGCCAGGACAGCACGCGGTCACGGGCGGTCTCCATGCCGGCGTCCAGGTAGATCGCGCCGATCAGGGCTTCCAGGGCGTCGGCGAGGATCGACTCGCGACGGAAACCACCGCTCTTCAGTTCGCCGGAGCCCAAGCGCAGGTACTCACCCAGGTCGAAGCCGCGGGCCAGCACCGCCAGGGTCTCGCCCTTGACCAGGCGTGCGCGCAGGCGCGACAGCTGGCCTTCACGAGCCTGGGGAAAACGCTCGAACAGCGCCTCGCCAGCCACGAAGTTGAGGATCGCATCACCCAGGAACTCCAGGCGCTCGTTGTTGCGTCCGGCAAAGCTGCGGTGAGTGAGGGCCAGGAGCATCAGCTCCTGGTCCTTGAAGGAATAACCGAGCTGGCGCTCGAGACGACTCAAAGAAACGCTCACGATCTACCCACACTGGTTTCGTCACCGAAACTCGCCATCCTATGGGCCGCGCACGAGGTGCGGGTGGCAATTAACGCTGTGTTCAAATCCACATCCTGAATATCGTTGATTGCATGCCCCTGGCCACGCACCACCCGGGGGACGGGTGGTTTTATACAAGAGCCAGAAAAGCATTCGGCGCTGTATTCAACAGCGCCGTGGGTGATTACTTGATCAGGCCAACCCGCGAGAAATTCGGCAGGTGGCTGAGTTTCGGTTCGGGCCAGCTCATCCAGACTGCAAAGGCCTTGCCGACGATATTCTTGTCGGGAACCATGCCCAGCAGGTCCTTGGGAATGCTCGGGTCATCCCAGTAGCGACTGTCGTTGGAGTTGTCGCGGTTGTCGCCCATCATGAAGTAGTGCCCGGCGGGAACTACCCAACGACCGTCCGGGGTAGCCCGATAACGACTCATTTCCTTGCGGATCAGGTGCTCGGCGGCGCCGAGTTTTTCCTTGTACAGTTCCGCGCTGCCCAGGGTTCCTGGCTCGGCCCCTACCAGTTGCTCCGCCACCGGCTGGCCGTTGACGAACAGGTGCTTGTCGCTGGTGTAGCGCACCTCGTCGCCCGGCAGGCCGACCACACGCTTGATGTAGTTGACGTTCGGATCGCTCGGGTAGCGGAACACCATCACATCGCCGCGCTGCGGGTCACCGACCTCGATGACCTTCTTGTCGATCACCGGCAGGCGAATGCCGTAGGAGAACTTGTTCACCAGGATGAAGTCGCCCACATCCAGGGTCGGCTTCATCGAGCCCGATGGAATCTGGAACGGTTCCACCAGGAACGAACGCAGCACCAGGACGATGAACAGCACCGGGAAGAACGACTTGCCGTATTCAACCAGCAGCGGTTCCTTGTTCAGCTTCTCGACCACCAGGCCATCCGGCTGGCTGACGCTGCCCTGATAGTTGGCGATGGCAGCGCGGCGACGCGGAGCCAGGAACACCAGGTCGAGCAACGCCAGGAAACCGCATACGAAGACAGCGATGACCAGCAACAGCGGGAAATTTAGTGACATAGGACCTAACTATCCAACCTGAGCACAGCAAGGAAGGCATCCTGTGGAATCTCCACGTTACCCACTTGCTTCATGCGTTTCTTACCGGCCTTCTGCTTTTCCAACAGCTTGCGCTTACGGCTTACGTCACCGCCGTAGCATTTGGCCAGTACGTTCTTTCTGAGGGCCTTGACGGTTGTCCGCGCGATGATCTGACCGCCGATGGCGGCCTGGATTGCCACGTCGAACATCTGCCGAGGAATCAGTTCTTTCATCTTCTCGGTCAACGCACGCCCTTTGTAGTGGGCATTGTCGCGGTGCACGATCAGGGCCAGGGCATCGACCCGGTCACCGTTGATCAGCACGTCCAGCTTCACCAGATTAGCCGACTGGTAGCGGTCGAAGTGGTAATCCAGCGAGGCGTAGCCACGGCTGGTGGATTTCAAGCGGTCGAAGAAGTCCAGTACCACCTCGTTCATCGGCAGGTCGTAGGTCACCTGGACCTGCGAACCGAGGAACAGCATGTCGCGCTGTACGCCGCGCTTTTCGATGCACAGGGTTATGACGTTGCCCAGGTGTTCCTGGGGCACAAGGATATTGGCCCGCACGATCGGCTCGCGCATGTCCTCGATGGAGGACAGGTCCGGAAGCTTGGACGGGTTATCGACGTAGATGGTTTCACCGGTCTTGAGCAGCAGCTCGAAGATTACCGTCGGCGCGGTGGTGATCAGGTCCAGGTCGTATTCGCGCTCCAGGCGCTCCTGGATGATCTCCATGTGCAGCATGCCGAGGAACCCGCAACGGAAGCCGAAGCCCAGGGCGTCGGAGCTTTCCGGGGTGTACTGCAGCGAGGAGTCGTTCAGGGTGAGCTTCTGCAGGGCTTCACGGAAGTCCTCGAAATCGTCGGAGCTGACCGGGAACAGGCCGGCATAGACCTGCGGCTGGATACGCTTGAAGCCTGGCAGCACTTCCACGTCGGGCGTGGAGCTCAGGGTCAGGGTATCGCCCACCGGCGCACCATGGATGTCCTTGATGCCGGCGATGATGAAACCCACTTCACCGGCCTTGAGGTCCGCGGTAGCGGTGTGTTTCGGGTTGAAGACACCGACGCTGTCCACCAGGTGGATCTTGCCGGTGGACTTGACCAGGATCTTGTCGCCCTTCTTCACCCGGCCATGGCGCACGCGCACCAGGGACACGACGCCCAGGTAGTTGTCGAACCAGGAGTCGATGATCAGCGCTTGCAGCGGGTCTTCGATATTGCCGGTCGGTGCCGGGATGGTGGTCACCAGGCGCTCGAGCACTTCGTCCACGCCCAGGCCGGTCTTGGCGCTGCAGGTCACGGCGTCGGCGGCATCGATGCCGATGATCTTCTCGATTTCTTCCTTGACCCGCTCCGGCTCGGCCTGGGGCAGATCGATCTTGTTCAGAACCGGCATGACCTCCAGGCCCTGCTCGATGGCGGTGTAGCAGTTGGCGACCGACTGGGCCTCGACGCCCTGGCCGGCATCCACCACCAGCAGCGCGCCTTCGCAGGCCGCCAGGGAACGGCTGACTTCATAGGTGAAGTCCACGTGGCCCGGGGTGTCGATGAAGTTCAGCTGGTAGGTCACGCCATCGCGTGCCTTGTAGTAGAGGGTGACGCTGTGGGCCTTGATGGTGATCCCGCGCTCACGCTCGAGGTCCATGGAGTCCAGGACCTGGGCTTCCATTTCGCGATCGGCCAGGCCGCCGCACATCTGGATGAAGCGATCGGCCAGGGTCGACTTGCCATGGTCAATGTGGGCGATGATGGAGAAATTGCGGATATGACTCAAATCACTCACGGATGAACACTCAAAAAGGCTGCAGGCAGGGCCCGCCGAAAAATAGCCGGGAATTGTACCTGATACTCGACACAAGCGTCACGCTCACCGGTCAGCGTCCGGCAAATGCAAAAACGCCCCGGCTTGCAGGCCGGGGCGTCGCACCAAAACGAGGCAAAAAGCCGCGTCAACCGGCCCGGCGCAGCATCCAGAACCCGGCGACCGCGCAGATCCCGGCCGGAACCAGCACCGCGAACAGCGGCGAGAACCCGAACACCAGGCTCGAAGGCCCCAGCAGGTCCTGGGCGATGCGGAACACGAAGCCCACCAGCACGCCGGTGAACACGCGCTGCCCCAGGGTCACCGAGCGCAGCGGACCGAAGATGAAGGAAATCGCCATCAGCACCAGGGCTGCAGTCACCAGCGGCTGCAGGATCTTGACCCAGAACGCCAGCCAGTAGCGACCATTGTTCAGCCCCTGGTCAGCCAGGTAGTGGATGTAGCCCCACAGGCCGCTGATGGACAGGGATTCCGGCGCCATCACCACGGTACTCAGCAGCTGCGGGCTCAAGGCCACATCCCAGCGCTCCTCGGGAACATTGATGACCTCGGTATGCCCCTCACGGAAATAGGTGGTGGTGACCTCGGTCAGCTGCCAGTAGTTCTCGTGGAAACGGGCCTGGCGAGCGAAGCTCGAGGACAGCATGTGGCGCTGATCGTCGAAATGATAGCGAGTCACCCCATACAACAGGCCGTTGGGTTGCACAGCGTTGATATGGATGAACTCGTCGCCCTGGCGGTGCCACAGGCCATGCTTGGAGCTCTGGGCATCCCCGGAACCCTGGGCCAGGGCACGAGCGGCCTGGGCCTGGGTTTCGGTGGCAGGCGCCACGTACTCGCCCACCAGCAGGCCAGCCAGCATCAGTAGCAGCATCGGCTTCATCACCGCCCAGACGATCCGACCGACGGATACGCCCGCGGCACGCATGATGGTCAGCTCACTGTTGCTGGCCAGGGCGCCGAGACCGATCAGGCAGCCGATCAGCGCGGCCATCGGCAGCATTTCATAGACCCGGCGCGGGGCGGTGAGCACCACGTAGCTCATCACGTCCATCACGGTGTAGGTATCGCTGATGCTGCCCGTCTCATCGATGAAGGCGAACAGCGAGGCCAGCCCGAGGATGATCCCCAGGACCGCGAGAATCGCCATGAACACACTGCTACCGATGTAGCGATCGAGCTTAACCACGAGCCATCTCCTTCATGCTGCGACGACTCGCCATTTTCAAACGCAACGGTTCCCAATACATCAGTCCCAGGCCGATCACCAGGAACAGTACATGAACCCACCACAAGCCCAGGGCCGGCGAGATCTTGCCTTTCTCCAGGGCGCCGCGCACGGAAATCAGGATGGTCAGGTACGCCATGTACAAGAGGATCGCCGGGATCAGCTTGAGGAAGCGGCCCTGGCGCGGGTTGACCCGGGACAGCGGCACCGCCATCAGGGTCACGATGAACACCAGCAGCGGCAGGGACAGGCGCCACTGCAGCTCGGCGCGGGCCCGCAGGTCGTCCTTGCCGATCAACTCGGAAGTCGGCATGGCGTCACGATCAGTGACCTCCTCGCTGATATCCGGGCGCTGCAGCAGTACGCCATAGGTGTCGTACTTGATCACCCGGTAGTTGGCCTCGCCCGGGTTGCCGTCATAGCGATAGCCGTTCTCCAGGATCAGGTAGCGGTTGCCGTCGGGCCGGATGTCCTGGTGCCCCTTCTCGGCCACCAGCACGGAAATGCCCTGGTCCTTCTTTTCCTGGTTCAGGCGCTTCTCGGAAATGAACACGCCGCCCAACTGGGTGCGGTCGTCCGACAACTGCTCGGTATAGGTCACCCGGCTACCGTCGTTGAGGGCCTGGAAACGCCCGGCCACCAGGGTGTCGAACTCGGTCAGGGCATCCTGCTTGTTCAGCAGCAACTGGAACTGGTTGGCCCCCTGCGGAGCCAGGCTCAGGCTCAACCAGGCCACCAGCAAGGCCACCAGGGCCGCCGGGATCATGGTCAGGCCCAGCAGGCGCTGCTGGCTCATGCCGGTAGCCGAGAGCACGGTCATCTCGCTTTCGAGATAGAGCCGGCCATAGGCCAGGAGAATGCCCAGGAACAATCCCAGGGGCAGGATCAGTTGCAGGAAACCCGGCAGGCGAAAGCCCATGATCAGGAACAGCGAGCCCGGATCCAGGGCGCCCGAGGCAGCCTGTGCGAGGAACTTGACGAAGCGCCCGCTCATGATGATGACCAGCAGCACCGCGCTCACGGCACTGAGGGTCAGCAGGACTTCGCGGGAAAGATAACGAAAGACGATCAAACCAGACACTCCAGGGTTGTCAGGCTAAGGCGGCCGAACAAGCAAACGATCGAGCCGGCCCCAGGATGCAGGGCCGCCGAAAAAGGATGGCGCATTATCCTGTGAATGCATGCGCCTGTCACGGCGGATGCTCACCCGACGCGGCAAAGCGGCGAACTTGGGCCAAACGAGGGTTGTCAGCCGCAAGCGCCGAGGTTCAAACTGGCGGCTTTGTCGTCGGCAGCACGCGACGCCTTCTTCTATATGGCTAAGCCCCGCGCTGGAGTCTTTCCCGCGCGCTTTGACCATTCATTCAGGGACCCGGACATGGAACTGGTTGTAAAAAGCGTTAGCCCGGAAACGTTGAAGACCGCCACCCTGGTGGTCGCCGTCGGCGAAGGCCGCAAACTCGGCAACGTCGCCAAGCAACTCGACGAACTCAGCGGCGGCGCCATCAGCGCCGTACTCAAGCGCGGCGACCTGGCCGGCAAGATCGGCCAGAGCCTGCTGCTGCACGGCATGGCCAAGCTCAAGGCCGAGCGCCTGCTGCTGGTGGGCATCGGCAAGGATGACGAACTGGGCGACCGTCCATTCCGCAAGATCATCAGCGGCGTGCTGAGCACCCTCAAGGGCCTGGGTGGCGCCGATGCGGTGCTGGCCCTGGACGAGGTGGCGGTCAAGGGCCGCGACAGCTACGGCAAGACCCGCCTGCTGGCCGAGACCCTGCTGGACGGCGGCTACGTCTTCGATCGCTACAAGAGCCAGAAGGCCGAAGCCCGTCCACTGAAGAAGATCACCCTGCTGACCATCAAGGCCGCCCAGGCTGAAGTGGAACGCGCTGCGACCCACGCCCAGGCCATCGCCAGTGGCATGGCATTCACCCGCGACCTGGGCAACCTGCCGCCGAACATCTGCCACCCAAGCTTCCTCGGCGAACAAGCCAAGGCCCTGGGCAAGGAGTTCAAGGGGCTGAAGGTCGAGGTCCTTGACGAGAAGAAGATCAAGGAACTGGGCATGGGCTCGTTCTATGCCGTGGGCCAGGGCAGCGAGCAGCCGCCACGGCTGATCGTCATGCAGTACAACGGCGGCAAGAAGTCCGACAAGCCGTTCGCCCTGGTGGGCAAGGGCATCACTTTCGATACCGGCGGCATCAGCCTCAAGCCGGGTGCCGGCATGGACGAGATGAAGTACGACATGGGCGGCGCCGCCAGCGTCTTCGGCACCCTGCGTGCAGTGCTCGAACTCAAGCTGCCGATCAACCTGGTGTGCATCCTGGCCTGCGCCGAGAACATGCCTAGCGGCGGCGCCTCGCGTCCTGGCGACATCGTCACTACCATGAGCGGCCAGACCGTGGAGATCCTCAACACCGACGCCGAAGGCCGCCTGGTGCTGTGCGATGCCCTGACCTACGCCGAACGCTTCAAGCCCCAGGCGGTGATCGACATCGCCACCCTGACCGGTGCTTGCGTGGTGGCCCTGGGCGCCCACACCTCGGGCCTGCTGGGCAACAACGACGAACTGATCGGCCAACTGCTCAGCGCCGGCCAGCAAGCCGACGACCGTGCCTGGCAACTGCCGCTGTTCGACGAGTACCAGGAGCAACTGGACAGCCCGTTCGCCGACATCGCCAACATCGGCGGTCCGAAGGCCGGCACCATCACCGCGGCCTGCTTCCTGTCGCGCTTCACCAAGAACATGAACTGGGCCCACCTGGACATCGCCGGTACCGCCTGGACCAGCGGCGGCAAGGACAAAGGCGCCACCGGTCGCCCGGTGCCCCTGCTGACCCAATACCTGCTGGACCGCGCCAAGGCCTGAAAACCATGACCGTGGGGGGCCAGACATGAGCGCCGCGCCCCCTCGGCTCAGGAACCCCGATGACCAAAGTCGACTTCTATATTCTCCCCAGCGCGGACCCGGCGGCCCGCCTGGACTTCGCCTGCAAGCTCACCGACAAGGCCTGGCGCATGGGCCACCGCATCTACCTGCATTGCAGCGATGCTGCCCAGCGCGACGAACTCGATGCCCGGCTATGGAGCTTCAAGGGCGAGACCTTCGTCCCCCACGGCCCCGCGGAGAGCGAGCCCGAAGGCCAGATCGTCCTGGGCCTGGGCCAGGAGCCCGGCGAGCATGCCGACCTGCTGGTGAACCTGGACCTCAAGGTCCCGCCCTTCGCCCCGCGTTTTGCCCGGATAGCCGAGGTAGTGGTGGAAGAACCCACTATTCGTCAGGCCGCCCGCGAGAGTTTCCGTTTCTATCGCGAACAGGGCTATTCTCTGCAAGATCACCGCTTACAACGACTCTGAGCATCCGATGGACACTCCCAACCCACGCCCCAAGTCCGCACACCTGCTGGACGACCTCGAGTCGATCAGACAACTGCTCGGTGACGAGAACCTGCAACCGCCGCTGCTGACCGAAACCGTCACCGGCGAAGGCCAGATCCCACTGCTGTTCGATATGGTGGGCAACCAGCAGCCCGCAGCGACGCCAGTGGAACCCGCAGCACCAACCAAGCCCCAGGTACAGGCCGCCAGCTCCGAACCGGCTCCAGCCCCGGCCCCAAAACCGACCGCCAGCGCCAAGCCAGCCCCCGCCGACAGCAATGCCGATGCCCTGCTGCACCTGGACAGCGAACTGCGCGCTGCCGCCCAGCTGATCATGCAAGACGTGATCGACGACTTCGCCCCGCACATCGAGACCGAGATCAAGCGCCGCCTCGATGCCCGCCTGGAGCGCCTGCTCGCGGCAGCCACCAGCGGCAAGCCGTAAGCCACGAATCAAAGCCGGGCCTGGCCATCTTGTCGCTTGCCGCTTGTGGCTTGCAGCTGCCCCCCTCCGCTATACTTCCCGGCTTTTCCTGAATAAATGCCAATAGGGTCCCGCCGCGCATGGATAAGACCTACCAGCCGCACGCCATTGAAACTTCCTGGTACCAGACCTGGGAGTCCGAGAACTACTTCGCCCCGCAAGGCGCGGGCGACTCCTACACCATCATGATCCCGCCGCCGAACGTCACCGGCAGCCTGCACATGGGCCACGGCTTCAACAACGCGATCATGGACGCCCTGATCCGTTTCCGCCGCATGCAGGGTCGCAATACCCTGTGGCAGCCCGGTACCGACCACGCCGGTATCGCCACCCAGATGCTGGTGGAGCGCCAGATCGAAGCCCAGGGCCAGAATCGCCACGACCTGGGCCGGGAGAAGTTCCTGGAGAAGGTCTGGGAATGGAAGGATCAATCCGGTGGCAACATCAGCCGCCAGATCCGCCGCCTGGGTTCTTCCGTGGACTGGAGCCGCGAGCGCTTCACCATGGACGACGGCCTCTCGGAAGCCGTGAAGGAAGCCTTCGTGCGCCTGCATGAAGACGGCCTGATCTACCGCGGCAAGCGCCTGGTCAACTGGGATACCAAGCTGCACACCGCGATCTCCGACCTCGAAGTGGAAAACCACGACGAGAAGGGTTTCCTGTGGAACCTGAAGTACCCGCTGGCCGACGGCGCCAAGACCGCTGAAGGCAACGACTACCTGATCGTCGCCACCACCCGCCCGGAAACCATGCTGGGCGACGCCGCCGTCGCGGTGAACCCGACCGACGAGCGCTACCAGGCCCTGATCGGCAAGTTCGTCGAGCTGCCGCTGGTTGGCCGGCGCATCCCGATCATCGCCGACGATTATTGCGACCCTGAATTCGGCACCGGTTGCGTGAAGATCACCCCGGCCCACGACTTCAACGACTACGAAGTCGGCAAGCGCCACAACCTGCCGCTGCTGAACATCTTCGACAAGAACGCCAGCGTCCTGCCGGCCTGCCAGGTATTCAACCTGGACGGCAGCCTGAACGACAGCATCGACGGCAAGATCCCGGCCGAATACGTGGGCCTGGACCGCTTCGAGGCGCGCAAGCAGATCGTCGCCGCCTTCGACGCCGCCGGCCTGCTGGTCAGCGTCGACGACCACGCCCTGAAAGTGCCGAAGGGCGACCGCTCCGGCACCGTCATCGAGCCCTGGCTGACCGACCAGTGGTACGTCTCCACCAAGCCGCTGGCAGAACCTGCCATCGCTGCCGTGGAAGATGGCCGCATCCAGTTCGTGCCCAAGCAGTACGAAAACATGTACTTCTCCTGGATGCGCGATATCCAGGACTGGTGCATCAGCCGCCAGCTGTGGTGGGGCCATCGCATCCCGGCCTGGTACGACGAGTCGGGCAAGGTCTACGTCGGCCGCAGCGAGGCCGAAGTACGGGCCAAGCACAACCTCGGCGCGGACATCGCCCTGCAGCAGGACAACGACGTCCTCGACACCTGGTTCAGTTCGGGCCTGTGGACCTTCTCCACCCTGGGCTGGCCGGAGCAGACCGAATTTCTCAAGACCTTCCACCCCACCGATGTGCTGGTGACCGGTTTCGACATCATTTTCTTCTGGGTCGCCCGGATGATCATGCTCACCATGCACCTGGTGAAGAACGAGGACGGTACACCGCAGGTTCCGTTCAAGACCGTCTACGTGCACGGCCTGGTCCGCGACGGCCAGGGCCAGAAGATGTCCAAGTCCAAGGGCAACGTCCTTGACCCGCTGGATATCATCGACGGCATCGACCTCGAGACCCTGGTGCAAAAACGCACCACCGGCCTGATGCAGCCCAAGCTGCAGAAAGCCATCGAGAAGCAGACCCGCGCCGAGTTCGCCGACGGCATCGCCAGCTACGGCACCGACGCCCTGCGCTTCACCTTCTGCTCCCTGGCCACCACCGGTCGCGACATCAAGTTCGACATGGGTCGCGTCGAGGGTTACCGCAACTTCTGCAACAAGATCTGGAACGCCGCGCGCTACGTGCTGGACAAAGGCGAAGACTGCGGCCAGAACGGCGAGGCTTACGAGCTGTCCCTGGCCGATCGCTGGATCATCTCGCAGCTGCAGCGCACCGAAGCCGAAGTCACTCGCCAACTCGACCAGTTCCGCTTCGACCTGGCCGCCCAGGCGCTGTACGAGTTCATCTGGAACCAGTACTGCGACTGGTACCTGGAACTGTCCAAGCCTGTACTGTGGGACGAGAACGCTCCGGTCGAGCGCCAGCGCGGCACCCGTCGGACCCTGGTGCGCGTGCTGGAAGTGGCCCTGCGCCTGGCCCATCCGTTCATGCCGTTCATCACCGAGGAAATCTGGCAGCGCCTGGCGCCGCTGGCAGGCAGCACTGGCAAGACCATCATGCTGCAACCATGGCCGGTGGCCGTCGAGGCACGCATCGACCAGGCGGCCGAGGACGACATCGAATGGCTCAAGGGCCTGATGCTCGGCACCCGTAACATCCGTGCCGAGATGAACATCGGCCCGGGCAAGCCCCTGGCACTGTTCCTGAAGAACGCCAGCGCCGAAGACCAGCGCCGCCTGGCCGAGAACGAGGCCCTGCTGAAGAAGCTGGCCAAGCTCGAGTCCATCACCGTGCTGGGCGCCGGCGACGAAGCACCGCTGTCGGCCACCGCCCTGGTCGGCGAGATGGAAGTGCTGGTGCCGATGGCCGGCCTGATCGACAAAGGTGCGGAACTGGCTCGCCTGGACAAGGAAATCCAGCGCCTGCAAGGCGAAGTGCAGCGTGTGGGCGGCAAGCTATCCAACGCCTCCTTCGTCGACAAGGCCCCTGCCGAGGTGATCGAGAAGGAACGCGCCAAGCTGGCCGAGGCCGAGCAGGCCCTGGGCAAGCTGGCCGAGCAGCACGCACGGATCTCCAGCCTGTAACGGCGATCAGCGCAAGACAAACAGGGAGGCCCACAGGGCCTCCCTTTTTTATGGCGCTTGTCCGGTCCTCTCTTGTCGCTCACCGCTTGAAACTTGCCGCTGCTGTTGTGGGACAATGCCCGCCAATTTGAGCCAGCCCCGAATTCATTCCGCCATGACCGCCCCCAACACCCCCAAGCCGCCGCGCAAGAAGCCCAAGCCCGCCACTGCAACCAAGGTCGCCGCCCCCCGGGAAAAAGCCAGCCTGCACCCGCGCAACCGCCACCAGGGGCGCTACGACTTCCCACAACTGATCAAGGGCACCCCGGAACTGGGCCAGTTCGTGATCCTCAACCCCTACGGCAAGGAAAGCATCGACTTCGCCGACCCCGCCGCCGTGCGCGTGTTCAACCGCGCCCTGCTCAAGGCCTTCTATGGCATCGCCCATTGGGACATTCCAGCGGACTTCCTTTGCCCGCCGGTGCCCGGCCGCGCCGACTACGTGCACTTTCTCGCCGACCTGCTGGCCAGCCACAACCAGGGCGAGATTCCCCGGGGCGCCGCCGTACGGGCGCTGGATATCGGCGTCGGCGCCAACTGCATCTATCCACTGATCGGCTACAGCGACTACCGCTGGCACTTCCTCGGCTCGGACATCGACAGCACCGCACTGGCGGCGGCCAAGACCATCGTCCAGGCCAATGGCTTGAGCAAGGCCATCAGCCTGCGCCAGCAAGGCAACCCGAAGCAGATCCTCGACGGCTTGCTCGACAGCAACGAGCGCTTCGACCTGACCCTGTGCAACCCGCCCTTCCACTCCTCCCTCGAAGAGGCCACCCGGGGCAGCCAGCGTAAATGGCGCGCCCTGGGCAAGGCCGACCCCAAGCGCAAGCTGCCCGTGCTGAACTTTGGCGGCCAGGCCCGGGAGCTGTGGTGCGAAGGTGGCGAGATCGGTTTCGTCAGCCAGCTGATCAGCGAAAGCGCCGCGCTCGGCCAGCAAGTGCTGTGGTTCAGCACCCTGGTGTCGAAGGCATCGAACCTGCCGGCGATCGACAGCGCACTGCACAAGGCCGGGGTCCTGGAAAGCCGGGTAGTGGAAATGTCCCAGGGGCAGAAACAGAGCCGCTTCGTGGCCTGGACCTTCAAGGACAAGGCACAGCAACAGGCCTGGAGTCAGGAGCGCTGGGCAGGGAAGAACTGAGTAGGCGGGGGATTCAGCGACGATTCACCTTGCGTGAACCGTTATCACCCAAACCGTGCCCGGAAGACTCTGAGCACGGTTTCACTGCAGGTATTACTTGTTGATAGCGTCGGTCAGGCCTTTGGCCACAACCAGCTTGATCACTTTCTTGGCAGCGATTTCGATGGCAGCGCCAGTCGATGGGTTACGGCCAGTACGGGCAGGACGCTCGGTCACTTTCAGTTTGCCGATGCCTGGCAGAGTGATTTCGCCGCCATTTTCCAATTGATCAGCAACGATCTGGGCCAGTTGATCCAGGGCGTTACGCGCGGTGGTTTTCGGCGCGTCGATAGCTTCAGCGATATCGGCGATCAGTTGGTCTTTAGTAATAGCCATTATGGTGTTCCTTCCCTATCAAATTCATTTGGATTGCAGAGTGCAGTGTCAGCCATCGAGCCAGATCTTGTGGATCTGGCACCCCGGTTACAACCACGACGGATCGGGGTTATAGATACCGAATTCTGGGTTTGGTTCGACCCGACAAATGCTGACTGCACGCTTAACGCAGAGACACCGCGTAAGACGGGGCAAAACTAGCACACAGACGGCGAAATATCCGCCTCTACCTAGCCATTTGGTCAGCTTTATTGCTCTAAATCGGTAAAAAACTGCATAAGCTGCACCTACGAGCCGTTCATCACCCGGCCAACCGCGCCAAAACCAGCGGGTGCGGTACACTGGGCACTTTTTCAGGGAGCCCGCCCTCCCCCCTTCAACCAGCCGAGAAGCCCATGCCGATCCGTCATTGCATCGTCCACCTGATCGACAAGAAACCCGACGGCAGCCCTGCCGTGCTGCACGCCCGCAACTCGGAGCTGGCAGAGTCCGCGGCCATCGAGAACATGCTCGCCGACCTCAACGAAAGCTATAACGCCAAGCAGGGCAAGGCCTGGGGCCTGTTCCATCCGGAGTCCGGCGCCTTTCCCTTCAGCGGCTGGCTGAAGGAATACCTCGACGGTGGCCAGGACTTCACCGCCTTCAGCCGAGTGGCGGTGGAACACCTGCAGAAGCTGATGGAAGAATCCAACCTGTCGGTGGGCGGTCACGTGCTGTTCGCTCACTACCAGCAGGGCATGACCGACTACCTGGCCATCGCCCTGCTGCACCACAGCGAAGGCGTGGCGGTGACCGACCAGCTGGACGTGACGCCCTCCCGTCACCTGGATCTGGGCCAACTGCACCTGGCGGCGCGGATCAACGTCTCCGAGTGGCAGAACAACAAGCAGTCCAAGCAGTACATTTCATTCATCAAGGGCAAGAACGGCAAGAAGGTCTCGGAATACTTCCGCGACTTCATCGGTTGCCAGGAAGGCGTCGACGGCCCTGGCGAGACCCGCACCCTGCTCAAGGCCTTCAGCGACTTCGTCGAAAGCGAAGACCTGCCCGAGGACTCGGCGCGGGAGAAGACCAAGGCCCTGGTGGACTACGCCAGCAGCCAGGCCAAGCTCGGCGAACCCGTAGGCCTGGAAGAGCTCTCGGAGTTGATCGACGAAGACCGGCCGAAGGCGTTCTACGACCATATCCGCAACAAGGACTACGGCCTGTCGCCGGAAATCCCGGCAGACAAGCGCACCCTCAACCAGTTCCGCCGCTTCACCGGCCGCGCCGAGGGCCTGTCCATCAGCTTCGAGGCCCACCTGCTGGGCTCGAAGATCGAGTACGACGAAGAAGCCGGGACCTTGATCATCAAGGGCCTGCCGACCCAGCTGACCGACCAGCTCAAGCGTCGCAACTGATGCTCCAGGGGGTCTTGAAGAAGTTCCTGCTGATCCTGCTGGTAGTGGTGCTCTACCAGCACTGGGGCAAGATCGAGCGCCTGTTCGATCCTGGCGCGGCGGTTTCCGAGACCACCCGTAGCCAGGCCAGGGTGGTGCTGTACGCCACCGACTGGTGCGGCTACTGCAAGGCCACCCGGCGCTTTCTCGACCAGAAGGGCATTCCCTATCGGGAGTTCGATATAGAGAAAGACCCCAGCGCGCGCCAGGCCTACATCGACCTGGGTGGCGCCGGGATCCCGATCCTGGACGTGAACGGCACCCTGATCCGCACCTACGATCCCGACGCCATCATGGCCGCCCTGCCCAAGTAGCGGCCATGGCAGCAGGTCACTGGGCCTGGATGCCAAACCCCAGGCGCGGGAAGTGCACATGCACCACACCGGCGCGCGGGTCCTCGCGACGCAGGATCAGCTCTTCGCTCCCGGCGAACAGCAACTCCCCGGCCACCGGATCGACCCCATAGTCGGTCGCGGCAATCACCACCTGCTGGCCGGCCTTGAAACCATTGGCATCGACGAAAGCTTCCTGGGGCAGCGGGGCCGGCGTCGCAGCATGCGCCACCGCCAGGGCCTCTTCGGCGCTCATCTCGCTGGAGGCGCCGTGGCCGAAATCCAGCACCCGGGCCAGCCAGGCGGCGACCGCAGGGTATTCATCCACCAGCGGCGCGGTCACCGGGGTGCCCTTGAGGAACCACAGGGGATGGGCCATGGCGATGTCGGCGATCGACGGCTGGCCAAACAGGAAGTCTCCCGGCTCACGTTGCAACTGCTGCTCCAGGCGCGCCATGAAAGTCGGCCATTGGTGCCTGGCCTGCTCCAACGGCACCCGGCGAGCACTACCGCCACTGAACAGCCCGGCCCGGTCGGCCATGAATGCCTTGACGGCCTCCGGCGGCAGCTTGCCAAAGCGCACCGCAGCCGATTCAGGCTGGAACACCAGGGTCACCGCATGCTGGAACACCGTCGAGTCGGCCCAGGCAGCGAAGGTCGCGCTGGTCAGCTCCTGGCCTTCGGGAAACAGCGCCGGGCTGGCTTTTTCCTGCTCCAGGCGCCGGGCGATCATTGCCGTGTCGCAATAGATGTCGGCCCCGACCTGCAGGACCGGGGTCTTGCGATAACCACCGGTCAGCGCGGTCAGGTCGGGCTTGGGCATCACCGGGGCGATCTTCACCGAACGCCAGGAAAGCCCCTTGAAACCCAGCAGCAAGCGGGCTTTCTCCGCAAAGGGTGAGGTCGAGTAATGATGAAGGATCAACTCAGACATACCAGGCTCCGCCATGAGAAAAAGAGGCTTGAGCTTAGCGCGCAATCGACGGATGACCTACGAATTCGACTGATGGGAAACCATCAGTCAGATTGATGACTGCCCTGCCGCCCCCGCCACCAGGCACTCCTTGGCACTCTTCTTGAGTTTCTTGATCAGCCGCTCCTGGCGCAGGGCTTCGCTCTTGTCGCGACAAGCCTCGGTATAGACCAGCGCGACCGCCGGACTGGAGAGAAAGAAACGCGCGCCCTTGCCGCTTTGGTGCTTGGCGAAACGCCGCTGCGGATCGTCGCTGATACCGCAATACAAGGCGCCATTGGCCGCCCGCACGAGGTAGACGAACCAGGGTTTGCTGGACGCTACCGGTGGTACGGCGCAGGCGACGGGGGACGGATCGGGGTTGGTCACGAAAGGCATCGGGCTTGTGGATAACAAGCCGCGATCTTAACAGAGGATGGATTCAGCGACCGCCCTGGAAGGCCCTCAAACCCTTGCGCGCCTGGGCACGCACGGCATTCTTCAGCAGTGGCGTCCAGCCCAGCAGCAAGCCCTTGGCTCCCAGGGCCTGGCGAGCCCAGCGCCACATGCCGAAATGATCGTGGTGCTCGCAGATCTTGCCGTCGCGGAACACGAAACGCGCCTGGATATCGTTGACCACGGTGCGCCCGGTCTGGCTGAACAGGTAGGTCGCCACCCAGTGCGCGCCACCGCTGCGCTCATCGGCGCGCACACTGTCGAAGGTCAACGAGAAATCCTTGGCCCGCGAGGCCAGCATGCGCCACATGTCGCCGGCGTCACGCCCGCGCAGCTCACCGAACGCCGGGTCGCTGAAGAGCACATCCTCGGTGTAGCAGGCGCTCATGGCCTCGGCATCCAGGCGTTGGAAAGCCTGGTAGAACTCGCTGATCAGCGCACGATGGGCATCGCTCATGGACAGA
The DNA here is from genome assembly GCF_058781435.1 of Pseudomonas sp. FW507-12TSA. Taxonomy (NCBI): domain Bacteria; kingdom Pseudomonadati; phylum Pseudomonadota; class Gammaproteobacteria; order Pseudomonadales; family Pseudomonadaceae; genus Pseudomonas; species Pseudomonas sp. FW507-12TSA. The sequence goes on along the minus strand of NZ_JBYSWT010000040.1, from coordinate 34,145 downwards.
CTCCGAAGGGACGTGGAATACCTGCACGATAATCCGCAAACCGACGGAACACTACCGACATTTGCCGGGTAAATACCGTCGGTGAGGCCGCTCAGATCCTTTCGCTTTGCACCTGCACATAAAGCGCACGGCCGGCGCCCAGCCCGGCGATGATGGCGCCACCGCCCAGCACCGCGAAGATCCAGCCCAGGGCATTCCAGCCACCGGTCCAGTCGTGCACCAGGCCCACCGCGAACGGGCCCATGGATGCCAGCGTATAGCCGATGCCCTGGGCCATGCTCGACAGGTTGGCCGCCACGTGGGTATCGCGCGAGCGCAGCACGATCAGGGTCAGGGCCAGGCTGAAGGTGCCGCCCTGGCCCAGGCCCAGGAGGATCGCCCAGCCCCACAGGCCATCGAGCGGCGCGTAAAGGCAACCGAACAGGCCGCCCAGGGTCATCAGCATGACGATCACGATGGCCAGGCGCTGGTCCTTGCCCCGGGTCGCCAGCCAGGGAGCGGCCAGGGAGCTGATCAACTGCACGATTACCGAGCCCGACAGCACAAGTCCCGCCTGGGTCGGGCTCAGGCCACGACCGATGAGGATCGACGGCAACCAGCCGAACACGATGTAAGCGAGGGAAGATTGCAGGCCCATGTACAGGGTCACCTGCCAGGCCAGGCGGTCACGCAACAGCCCCCGCACGCGATAGGCCACATGATGGGCGCCGTGCTTCTGCCCGACCTGGGGCAGCCAGAACAACCCCGCCACCAGCGCCGGCACCACCCAGAAGCCCAGGCCCATGGCCCAGCTGTCGCCAAAGGCATGGCTCAAGGGCACGCTGGCTCCGGCCGCCATGGCGGCGCCCAGGCACAGGGCCATGGTGTAGACCCCGGTCATGGTCCCGGCCTGGCGCGCGAAATCACGCTTGACGATACCCGGCAGCAACACGCCGATCACCCCGATGCTGGCGCCCGCCAGGATGCTCCCGGCAAACACCCCGATCTCACCGAACGAGCTGCGCACGACGATGCCCAGGGCCAGGGTCAGCAAGATCCCCAGCACCACCCGCTCGGCGCCGAAACGCCGGGCCAGCACCGGTGCCAGGGGCGCGAACAGCCCCAGGCACAACACTGGCAGGGTGGTCAGCAAACCGGCCTTGGCTGCCGACAGCCCCAGGTGCTGCGATACATCACTGAGCAGCGGTGCCATGCTCGACAGCGCCGGCCGCAGGTTCAGCGCCACCAGGATCAACCCCAGCAGCAACAGCCAGGGGCGACGCAGCACTGGCGGAGCCTGCTGCACTTCTTCGTCGTCGGCCTCGGCGTCGATCAGCAGTTCCGGCGGTGGGGTATGGGGGGATGCCTGGTGGTTGGACATGGTCGGTCTCGGCTTCAGGATTCGTTGATCAGTTGGCGGGAAATACCCTTGGCGCGCTCGGGGTCGCCTTGTTCGATGGCATCGAGCAAGTGCTGGTGCAGGTCGAAGACGTCCTGGCGGCGCGGAGTGATGTTCAGGCTCTGGCGCAACTGGGCCCCCACCACGCTGGAGAAGTAGCGGTACAGCTGGCTGAGGGTCGGGTTGTGCGCAGCGTCCACCAGCCGTTGGTGGAACACCAGGTCGCAGGCGATGTAGCGTTCCAGGTCGCCATGGAAGTGCCCACTGCTGTCATGCAGGGCCACCTGCAACTCGTGCAGGTCCTGCTCGGTGCGACGCAAGGCCGCCAGGCCCACGGCCTCCACTTCGAGGATCTGCCGGGTTTCCCGGGCCTGCTCCACGGAGCATTGGGACAGGGCCTGGAGCATGTCCAGGGGATCGGCCACCGCCCGCAGGTAACTACCGTCGCCCTGGCGGATCTCGATCAACCCGGAAAACGCCAGGACCCGCATCGCCTCGCGCACCGTGTTGCGGCTGATGCCCAGCTCGGCCGCCAGTTCCGGCTCGGTAGGCAGGCGCTGGCCAACGACCCAGGCGCCCCGGGTGATCCGCAGGCGCAACTGCTCCAGGGCCTGGTCGACCAGGGAGCGTTTGATCAAAGGAGACATTTCACTCATGGCATGCGCTCTTGTCATCCAATCATTGGATGAATTTACCGACATGGTATTCAGGCTTTTCTCGTAGTTCAATGTTCTGTCTCGCAATTCCTCCTGTACCTGATCCTGCAAATTGAAGGACATAGCTGGCTATCCCCAGGCCGGCGCCAGCCTGTTAGTGTTACGCCAGCAACCGCTGGCCCTGGCGCCATCCTCACCGATCAATTTGCCGCGCCCCTGGGCCATGCCCGGGCCGGCGCACACGTACACAATTGGAGCAACCATGACCCAGCCCCTGACCCTTCAGCCCAGCAAGCCTGCCGATGCCTGCGTGATCTGGCTTCACGGCCTGGGTGCGGATCGCTACGATTTCCTGCCGGTGGCCGAGGCCCTGCAAGAGACGCTGCTGAGCACCCGCTTCGTCCTGCCCCAGGCGCCGACCCGAGCGGTGACCATCAATGGCGGCTACGCCATGCCCAGCTGGTACGACATCCTGGCCATGAACCCGGCCCGGGCCATCAGCCGCGAGCAACTGGAGGAATCGGCCGACCAGGTCATCCGCCTGATCGAGGAGCAACGGGCCAGCGGCATCGACGCTTCGCGGATCTTCCTCGCCGGCTTCTCCCAGGGCGGCGCGGTGGTGTTGCACACCGCCTTCCTCAGGTGGCAGGGCCCCTTGGGCGGCGTGCTGGCGCTGTCCACCTATGCCCCGACTTTCAGCGACGAACTGCAACTGTCGGCCAGCCAGCAGCGGATCCCGGTGCTGGCGCTGCACGGTCAGTACGATGAAGTGGTGCAGAACGCCATGGGCCGCACCGCCTACGAACACCTCAAGCAACGCGGGGTCGACGTGAGCTGGCAGGAATACCCGATGGAACACGAGGTGCTGCCCGAGGAAATTCGCGATATCGGCACCTGGCTGGCCGCGCGCCTGCGCTAACCCTCCGCCCAGGGACCACAGGGCGAGCAACAGACTACGCCGCGCCCGTTTCTTGCATTACACTGGCCGGCGTACATTCCTTAACCAATTGATGAGATGACCGTGCTCAAAGCACTCAAGAAAATCTTCGGTAAAAGCGAGGCAGAGCCGATAGCGCCAAGCCCCAGTGCTCCCATCCCCCCTTCCAGCAGCCGCAATGACGGCCACCAGCCGGAACGGAGCGCGCCCGCTACCGCCACTAAAAAAGAACCGGTGACCACACCGGCCGCCCCTTCCACTCCCAAGGCGCCGCGCGCGGAAAAACCCAAGGCCGAGCAGCGTCGCCCACGCGCCCCGAAACCGCCGGTCAGTACCTGGAAGCTCGAGGACTTCGTGGTCGAGCCCCAGGAAGGCAAGACCCGTTTCCATGATTTCAAGCTCGCCCCGGAACTGATGCATGCCATCCACGACCTGGGTTTCCCCTACTGCACGCCGATCCAGGCCCAGGTACTGGGCTTCACCCTGGCGGGCAAGGACGCCATCGGCCGCGCCCAGACCGGCACCGGCAAGACCGCCGCGTTCCTGATCTCGATCATCACCCAGCTGCTGCAAACCCCGCCGCCCAAGGAACGCTACATGGGCGAGCCGCGGGCGCTGGTCATCGCCCCGACCCGGGAACTGGTGGTGCAGATCGCCAAGGACGCCGCGGCGCTGACCAAGTACACCGGCCTGAACGTGATGACCTTCGTCGGCGGCATGGACTTCGACAAGCAGCTCAAGCAGCTCGAAGCCCGCCACTGCGACATCCTGGTGGCCACCCCCGGCCGCCTGCTGGACTTCAACCAGCGCGGCGACGTGCACCTGGACATGGTCGAGGTGATGGTGCTGGACGAAGCCGACCGCATGCTCGACATGGGCTTCATCCCCCAGGTGCGGCAGATCATCCGCCAGACCCCGCCCAAGAGCGAACGCCAGACCCTGCTGTTCTCGGCCACCTTCACCGAAGACGTGATGAACCTGGCCAAGCAATGGACCACCGATCCGGCGATCGTCGAGATCGAAGCCGAGAACGTCGCCAACGCCAACGTCGAGCAGCACATCTACGCCGTGGCCGGTGCCGACAAGTACAAGCTGTTGTACAACCTGGTCAACGACAACGGCTGGGAGCGGGTGATGGTCTTCGCCAACCGCAAGGATGAAGTGCGGCGCATCGAGGAACGCCTGGTGCGTGACGGCGTCAATGCCGCCCAGCTCTCCGGCGATGTACCGCAGCACAAAAGGATCAAGACCCTGGAAGGCTTCCGCGAAGGCAAGATCCGGGTCCTGGTGGCCACTGACGTCGCCGGCCGCGGCATCCACATCGACGGCATCAGCCACGTGATCAACTTCACCCTGCCGGAAGTCCCCGACGACTACGTGCACCGCATCGGCCGGACGGGCCGGGCCGGCGCCGACGGCGTATCCATCAGCTTCGCCGGCGAGGACGACTCCTACCAGTTGCCGGCGATCGAGGAACTGCTGGGACACAAGATCAGCTGCGAAATGCCGCCCACCGAGCTGCTGCGCGCCGTGGAGCGCAAGCGCCCGCAAGCCTGAGTCCAAACGGACCCGGCCAAGCAAAGACGCAGCCCTGGGGCTGCGTTTTTTTTCGCCTGGATATTGCCCGGATAAACTAAAAGTCCATAATGGACAAATAAGTTTATAAAAACGGAGTACCTCCATGTCCAGCACGCCATTCGTGATTGCCCAGCCCCAGGCCCGCCAGTTGCTCGAGCAACTCGACGTGCCCCGGATCCTGCGCAAGCTGTTCCGTGACCTGGCCGCCGGGCTGGCCGTGCAACCACCGCAACAGCTGGTGGAGTTCCCCCGGGGCGCCGGGGACTTCATCAACTTCCAGGGCGTGCTGGCCGAAGATCGGGTCTACGGGGTCAAGACTTCCCCCTACATCGTGCGTACCCAAGGCCCGCTGGTCACCGCCTGGACGCTGCTGATGTCCATGGACCACGGCCAACCGCTGTTGCTGTGCGATGCCGGGGAACTGACCACCGCTCGCACCGCCGCCACCACCGCCGTCGCCGTCGATGCCCTGGCCGGCCCTGGCGTCCAGCGCCTGACGATCATCGGCAGTGGCCCGGTGGCCCAGGCCCACCTGCACTACATCAAGGACCTGCGCCCCTGGCAGGACATCCGCCTGTACTCCCCGAGCCTGGCCCGGCGGTCCGCAGCGGAGCGCGCGCGCCTGCAGGCCCTCGACCCGCGCCTGGTGCTCGTCGACCAGCGCGAGGCGGCCCTGGAGCAAGCCGACGTGATCCTGCTCTGCACCTCGTCCGCCGGGCCAGTGATCGATCCGCGCCAGCTAAAGCGGCCCGCGCTGATCACCTCCATCAGCACCAATGCGCCACAAGCCCATGAGGTGCCGCCCGCTGCCCTGCAGGACATGCAGGTGTACTGTGACTACCGGCGCACCACCCCCGGCGCGGCCGGCGACATGCTGATCGCCAGCCAACAGCACGGCTGGGACAGCGGGGCAATTCTCGGCGACCTGCCGGAGTTGCTCAGCGACCAGGCCCGGCTGCCCAGCGGCGAACGCCACGTGTTCTTCCGCTCCATCGGCCTGGGCCTGGAGGATATCGCCCTGGCCAACGCCCTGTACCACTTGCGCCGCCAGCAATGAGCACCAGTTACCTGAATCCTTTGCGGAGTTTCGAATGACCGAGGCAGATTTCATCATCATTGGCGGCGGTATTGCCGGGGCTTCCACCGGTTACTGGCTGTCGCGCCATGGCCGGGTGCTGGTGCTGGAACGCGAATCCCATCCGGGCTACCACTCCACCGGCCGCTCCGCCGCCCTCTACACCGCCGCCTACGGCACGCCCCAGGTCCGCGCACTGACCCTGGCCAGCCGGGCGTTCTTCGACCAGCCGCCCGAAGGCTTCTGCGAGCATCCGCTGCTGAGCCCGCGAGGCGAGATGACCGTGGACTTCGACAACGACCCCGACGAGTTGCAGCGCCAGTACCTGAGCGCCAAGGCCAGCGTGCCGCAGATGCAACTGTTCGACGCCGACGAAGCTTGCGCCCGCCTGCCGATCCTGCGCCGCGACAAGGTCCACGGCGCCCTCTACGACCCGACTGCCAGCGACATCGACACCGATGCCCTGCACCAGGGCTACCTGCGCGGCATCCGCCGCAACCAGGGCCAATTGCATACCGATTGCGAAGTCCTGGGGCTGGAGCGCGATGCCCAGGGCCACTGGCTGGTACGCACCAGCGGCCAGACGTTCAGCGCCCCGGTGCTGATCAACGCCGCCGGCGCCTGGGCCGATCAGGTCGGCGTGCTCGCCGGCGCCCGGCCCCTGGGCCTGCAACCCAAGCGCCGCGCCGCGTTCATCTTCGCCGGCCCGCAAGACCCGGACTGCCAGCACTGGCCGATGCTGGTCAGCCTCGACGAATCCTTCTACATGAAACCCGATGCCGGCATGTTCCTCGGCTCCCCGGCCAACGCCGATCCAGTGCCGCCCCAAGATGTGCAGCCGGAAGAACTGGACATCGCCCTGGGCATCCACCGGATCGAGGAAGCCACGACCTTGAGCATCCGCCGCCCGACCCGGAGCTGGGCCGGCCTGCGCAGCTTCGTCAGCGATGGCGACCTGCTGGCCGGGTTCGACCCGCAAGTGCCCGGGCTGTTCTGGGTGGCCGGCCAAGGCGGCTACGGCATCCAGACCTCACCGGCCATGGGCCAGGCCAGCGCCGCCCTGGTACGCGGCGCCGCCCTGCCGGAGGCACTGGCGGCCTTCGGCCTGGACGCCGCCATGCTGTCCCCCGCCCGCCTGGGCTGATACCTCGGGATGACGCGCCCGGACGATTGCGGCACACTCCCAGCGCCCGCCAGCGGCGGGCGCTGAAGCCGCCAGGAGTACACCCATGACCACACCCGCAAAGGACCCTGCCCTGGACAATTTCCGGGCGATCGCCGACGCCATTGCCACCCTGTTCTTCCCCCACGCCGAAGTGGTGCTCCACGACTTGCGCACGCAGAAGGTCGACTACATCGCCAACAATCTGTCCAAGCGTGAAGTGGGTGACGATGCGGCCCTGGAAGACATGCTCAGCGGCGACAGCGATGAACGGAACATCGGCCCCTACGAAAAGCTCAACTGGGACGGCCAGAAGATCCGCAGCCTGAGCACCGTGCTGCGCGACGCCAAGGACCAGCCGCTGGCGGTGCTGTGCATCAACCTGAACATCTCGCTGTTCGAGAATGCCAAGGCCGCGCTGGACCTGTTCCTCTCCCCCAGCAAGCTGATCCCACAGCCAGACTCACTGTTTCGCGATGACTGGCAGGAGCGGATCAACACCTTCCTGCACAACTGGCTGCGCGAGCGGCAGCTGGGGCTGAACCTGCTGACCCGCGACCACAAGCGCGAACTGGTGCTGGCGCTGCACGCCGAAGGCGCATTCAAGGGCAAGAGTGCCGCCAACTATGTGGCCAACGTGCTGAACATGGGCCGGGCGACGGTGTACAAGCACCTCAAGGAACTCAAGGAGCAGTGATCCTCGGCGAGCGAGCGCCCCTGGGAGCGATCGCTCGCAAACGCCTGCGGCATCAGTCGCCGTAGATATCCGACTTGAAGTACTTGGCCTGGATCTTCTGATACTCGCCGTTGGCGCGGATGCCGGCGATGGCCTTGTCCAGTTCGCCCACCAGTTGCTCGTTCCCCTTGCGCACGGCGATCCCGGCGCCCTCGCCGACGTACTTCGGATCCTTGAGCTCCGGGCCGACGAAGGCATAGTCGGCGCCGCGGGGCATCGACAGGAAATCCTCCAGCGGGATGGTGTCGGCGAAGATCGCATCCAGGCGCCCCGCCGCCAGGTCCATGTAGATCTCTTCGTTATTGCTGTAGCGCGTCACCTTGATGCCTTGGGGTTCCAGGACCTCGGTGGCGTAGCGGTCGGTGGTGGTGGAACGCTGCACACCGATGGTCTTGCCCTTGAGGCTCTGGTACTGGTCGTCCACCACGGCGCCTTTCTTCATCACCAGGCGCGACGAGGTGAAGTAGTACCTGTGGGTGAAATCCACCGACTTGCGGCGCTCGGCGGTGATGGTCATGGATGACAGCGCGGCATCGATCTTCTTCACCTTCAGCGATGGAATCAGCCCATCGAACTCGACCTCGGTCCACTCGCACTTGACCTGCATCTGCGCGCACAGGGCATTGCCGATGTCGTAGTCGAAGCCAGCGATCTTGCCTTCGGCGGTCTTGAAGGCAAAGGGTGGATAAGCGGCCTCGATCCCGAAGCGCAGGGTCTTCTCGGCGGCCGAGAGCTGGGTGCACGCCAACAGGCCCAGGACCAGGCCACTGATAAGGGGGAGTTTTTTCATGTTCGTTCTCTCGCGAATTGTTGTTGGTTTGGCAAGACAGAAAGAAGAGGTGGAACGGCGCAGCTGTTTTGTACTTTTAAATCCATACTGGACTTTAATGTATATATCGTCAACGGGGCACGACAAAGCCTGCACCTGGTGATCACCAGGTGCAGGCGCGCGGCTTGGCAGGTTTTGCACAAGGCGCAGGAATGCGCCAAAGCCTGTGGTGGATCAGTCTTCCCAGCGCTCGGCGGCGGCCTGGTCACTGTGCCGGCCTTCGACCCAGCGCGGGCCGTCGGCGGTCTGCTCCTTCTTCCAGAACGGCGCCCGGGTCTTGAGGTAATCCATCACGAAGGCACACGCGTCGAAGGCCGCCTGGCGATGGGCGCTGGCGGCGGCGACGAAGACGATCGGCTCACCCGGGGCCAGGGCGCCGATGCGGTGCAGGATCTCCAGCTTGAGCAACGGCCAGCGCTGCCCGGCCTCCTCGGCGATCTTGGCCAGGGCCTTCTCGGTCATGCCCGGATAGTGCTCGAGGAACATCCCGTGGACATCCTGGCCATCGTTGAAATCACGCACGTAGCCGACGAACCCCACCACCGCGCCGACGCCGACATTGGCCGCGTGCATGGCATTGAGTTCGGCGCCGGGATCGAATGCCGCGTCCTGTACCCGAATGCCCATGTCAGCCTCCGGTCACGGTGGGGAAGAACGCCACTTCGTCGCCGTCGGCCAGGGGTTCGGTCAACTGGCACAACTCCTCGTTGCGCGCGCACATCAGGTTCTGCTCCCCCAGCACCGGGGCGCCCACGCCCTGCAGCAGGTGCTGGCGCACATCTTCGACGGTGCGGAACTCGCCGTCGACCTGGGTTTCATCCAGGCCGATGGCCTCGCGATAGCGGGCGAAAAACTTCACCTTGATCTTCATGCCGGCTCCGCCTGGTAGTGGCCGCTCTTGCCGCCGAGTTTTTCCAGCACCCGCACGCCCTCGATGGTCATGCCCCGGTCCACCGCCTTGCACATGTCGTAGATCGTCAGCGCGGCGACGCTGGCGGCGGTCAGCGCTTCCATCTCCACCCCGGTCTGCCCCGACAACTTGCAGCGCGCCACGATGTGCACGCTGTCCTCGCCTTCGGCGCGCAGCTCGACCTTGACGCTGGTGAGCATCAACGGATGGCACAGGGGAATCAGGTCGCTGGTCTTTTTCGCCGCCTGGATCCCGGCGATCCGCGCCACGGCGAACACATCGCCCTTGGGATGACCGCCGCTGACGATCATCTGCAAGGTTTGCGGGAGCATGCGCACCCGGGCTTCGGCCGTCGCTTCGCGAAACGTCACGGCCTTGTCGGTGACGTCGACCATATTGGCGCGCCCTTGGGAATCGAGATGAGTCAGCACGGCGTTACTCCTGATCAGGTGGGGCGATTGTAAACCCGCAGGTCAGTTTTCCGCACGGGACAATCTGCCGCCGCCAGGGCCCTGCGGCCCGGAATCGACCCGACGAATGGCCCGCATCAGAACAGCGAATTGGAGCCGCTGCCGGCATCCGCGTACAAGGTCAGGCAACGACTCACAGGAACTTCTTCATGGCCTTGCTCATCCCGATCCTGCTCAGCCTGCTCGCCGGTTTCGCCGTGCCCCTGCAGGCCGGAACCAACGCCCGGCTGGGCAGCCTGCTGGGGCATCCACTCTGGGCCACCGGCCTCTCGCTGCTGGTGAGCCTGCTGGCCCTGGGCGTGCTGCTGCTGTTCATCAAGGTGCCTCGGCCCAACCTGCTGGCCGCCGCCCAGGGGCCCTGGTGGATCTGGCTCGGGGGCCTGGCCGGAGTGCTCTACATCACCGTGGCGTTGCTGATGGCGCCACGCCTGGGAGCGCTCAACTTCATCATGGCGGTGATCATCGGCCAGCTACTGATCTCGCTGATCATCGATTACTTCGGCCTGGTGGGCCTGCCGCAAAAGGACATCAGCCTGCAGAAGCTCTTCGGCGTGCTGGTGGTGATCGGCGGTTTCGTGATCACCGTCCGCGGCTGAGCCTCCTCAGGGGCCGGCCACGCTGGCCAGGCGGATCTGCTCGCGCAGCCAGGCATGGGCCGGGTCGTCACGGGAGCGCCCATGCCAGACCTGGACGAAACTGAACGCCGGCACCTGCATCGGCGGCGCCAGGCGCACCAGGCCATCCTCCAGCGCCAGCTCATCCAGGGTACGACTGGCCACCGTGAGGATCAGGTCGGTGCCACGGATCATCCCCGGCGCCGTGCCCCAATGGGGCACGCTGACCACGATCTGGCGCTGCAAGCCCTTATCCCGCAGGCGATGATCGACTTCGCCGTTGAAACAGCCATCCATCGACACCTGCAAATGCGGCCGGGCCAGGTACTGCGCCAGGTCCAGGGTGCCATCGGGGCCCAGGGTCGTGCGATCCAGCAGGCAGCTGAAGGTCTCCTCGAACAGCACCTCCTTGACCACCTCCTCCGACAGGTCGGGAAACACCCCCAGGGCCAGGTCCAGCTTGCCCTGCACCACTTGCTCGAACATCTCGTGGCGGCTGCCCTGGGTCACCACCACCCGCATCAGCGGGGCCTCCTGGCGCAGGCGCACCAGTAACCGCGGCAGCACGATCGCCGCACCGTAGTCGGACATCGCCAGGTGGAAGATGCGCTGGGAAGCGGCCGGGTCGAAGTCGATGGACTTGCCCAGCAGGGTCTCGATCTGGCTGAGGATTTCCTTGAGCGGCGCTTGCAGGCTGCGGGCCAGTGGGCTGAGCAACACATCGTTGCCCTGGCGGATCAGCAGCGGGTCGTCCAGGAGCGAGCGCAGCTTGCCCAGGGAGTGGCTGATGGCCGGCTGGCTCAGGTGCAGGCGCTCGCCGGTGCGGGTCACGTGCTTCTCCGTCAGCAGCGCATCGAGCACCACCAACAGGTTCAGGTCGATATTGCGCAGGGAAACAGTGGCCATCCGGGCGTTCCAGGTTCACGGCGGGAACGCAGGATACTCCAGAGACCGGGGGCGGAGGCAAAACGGGCGGCCCGAAGGCCGCCCGTGGCAGGTGCGGGAGGGAACTACAGGTGGCTTTCGGCGTATTCGGCCAGGATCGAGCGCGGCACCCCTTGCAGGGTGATATGCACGCCGTTGGGGAAGTCCTTGAAGCGTTCGGTGAGGTAGGTCAGCCCGGAGCTGGTGGCCGACAGGTAAGGGGTATCGATCTGCGCCAGGTTGCCCAGGCACACCACTTTGGAACCGGCGCCGGCACGGGTGATGATGGTCTTCATCTGGTGCGGGGTGAGGTTCTGGCATTCGTCGATCAGGATCAGGCTCTGCTGGAAACTGCGACCGCGAATGTAGTTCAGGGATTTGAACTGCAACGGCACCTTGCTGAGGATGTAGTCGACGCTGCCATGGGTGCTCTCGTCATCCATGTGCAGGGCCTCGAGGTTGTCGGTGATCGCCCCGAGCCAGGGCTCCATCTTCTCCGCCTCGGTGCCCGGCAGGAAGCCGATTTCCTGGTCCAGTCCCTGCACGCTGCGGGTGGCGATGATGCGCCGGTAGCGCTTGCTGACCATGGTCTGCTCGATGGCGGCAGCCAGGGCCAGGATGGTCTTGCCGGAACCGGCGGCGCCGGACAGGTTGACCAGGTGGATGTCCGGATCGAGCAGCGCGTACAAGGCCAGGGCCTGGTAGATATCACGTGGCTTCAGGCCCCAGGCCTCCTGGTGCAGCAGGGGCTCCTGGTGCAGGTCGAGGATCAGCATCACCCCATCGCGAATTTCCTTGACCCAGCCGACGAAGCCCTGCTCGTCGATGATGAACTCATTGATGTGCACCACCGGCAGCTCGTCGTTCAACGGCACCTGGTGCCAGGTCCGGCCGTGATCCTGGCGGGTCTCGACCTTGCTCACCCGGTCCCAGAACGAACCGCTCATGTTGTGGAAGCCGTTGGGCAACAGCTCCACGTCGTCCACCAGCTGGTCGGTGCTGTAGTCCTCGGCGGCGATCCCGCAGGCCCGCGCCTTGAGGCGCATGTTGATGTCCTTGGTCACGAGCACCACGGACAAGTCCTTGTTGCGCGCGTGCAGGTCGACCAACTGGTTGATGATGATGTTGTCGTTGAGGTTGTCCGGCAGCAGGCTGTTGGGCTCGTTGCGCTTGCTCATGAGGATCGACAGCAAGCCCTTTGGATCACCCTTGCCACGCTGGATCGGCACTCCCAGCTCGACATCCTCGGGCGAGGCCTCGCCCAGGGTCTTGTCGATCAGGCGAATCGCCTGGCGGCACTCGGCGGCCACGCTGTGATGCCCGCTCTTGAGCTTGTCCAGCTCCTCCAGGACGGTCATCGGGATCACGACATGGTGTTCTTCGAAATTCAGCAGGGCGTTGGGATCGTGAATCAATACATTGGTATCGAGTACGTAAAGGATTGGCTGGTTGGAGGAAGGGCTGCGTCCGCGGTCATCCATACTCGGTCACCTTATGTGGGAGCCAGTCGACGCCATACCATCGGGTATCGCGCCTCGAAGGACCACCGAAATCCACCCATCCGGGTTGGAGGTGAGCCGCACACAAGGAGTCTTGGGAGACGCCACCTGTGTTGCAGGTTTCGGCGGTCTGAATCCGTAATACTCCAAAAAGCGTGACAGGAAAAAGCACTTTGAAGCTTTTTTGATGTTTATTTTTCAGAGTGACGAATAGCCCTTGGCGAGCGGCCCGAGCGCCGCTAAAGTCGGAAGTCCGCCTGCCTCGAAATCCCTTGCGGATTTGCCCTTTTTCCCAGGTTTTCCTGCCCTTGTCCCGTATTTACGGGCATTTGGCGTTTTTCAGCGAAACGCATCCTGGCAGTCTTCCCAGCCGATCCCGCTTTGCGCGGTCTGCTCCAGCAACCAGGGCAGGCTGGCCTTGACCCCATCCTGCTTGGCATTGAAGGCAATCACCCCACGGCGCCACAACAGCATCAGGGTCAGTACCCGCTGGCGGCTGTCTTCGGCCTTGAGCTTGCCCGGGCCGTCCTGGGCATCGATGTCCCACAACGCGACCTGCATGCCCTGGGCATTGAAGAAGCCCTGGGCGTCGGCCCGGCGCTGGCCCATGGGCGGGCGGAACAGCGGCACGTAGTTTTCCGGCAGCTTGCCCTTGACCAGGTCGGCACTGCGCTGGATCGAGTACTGCCAATCCTGCCAGTGGCTATGGGAGCGGAACTCCCAGCCCTGGACCCCGACGCACTGCTGCGAGTACAGCGCTTGCAGGCTAGCGACCGAAGCCTTGTCGAGACGGCCCTGGATATCGTTGCCCAGGACGAAGAAGGTGCCGTTGAGGTTGGACTTGCGCAGGTATTCGGTGAGCCAGGCGGTGTTGTCCGGCGCCAGGTTGGCGGCGCTATCGAAGGTCAGGAGGAACATCCGGTCGTGGAGTTCGTCGCCATTGCGCTCGTAGTCGCCCAGGCGCAAGACCTCGCTGCTGGTCTGCGGGGTCAGGGCGGCCTTGCGCAACAACTCGTCCAGGTAGCGCTCATGGAAGGTCCGGCTCGGCTCACCCCAACGGGCGTAATAGGAGTCCTCGCCCAGTTGGAACTTGCCGGCCTGCTTGCGCAGTTGCTGCATGTTTTCCACCAGGAAACAGAAGGACGCATCCTGGTCGCAGCTCTGCTGGGCGAAGTCGTAGTTCTCCAGCAGGCGCTTCCACAGTTGCTCGCGCAGGCTGCCGATGGCTTCCATGTTGATCACCCGCAAGCCCAGGCGTTGCTTCAGGGACGCTTCGTCCCAGGCTTCGCTGACCAGCAAGGCCCGGGCGAAACCAAGGATCTCGGCCCGCGAGGCAACGTCGAACAGGGTCGGGCTGTCGAGTTTTTCCGGCCAGGTGCTGCGGTCCAGGGTCGCCACATCATTGGGCGCCGCCAGGGCACCGAGGCTGAATAACCAGGCCGAGAAGAACAACGCGATACGCAAGGGGAAACCTCCAGAACAAAACCCGCGCGGCACTATAGCCGATCTGCCGGGCTGCCAAGGCATCCCTGTGGCGAGGGAGCTTGCTCCCGCTGGAGTGCGCAGCGCTCCCGGCAAGTCGCGGTATTACTGACGGATCTGTAGTGGGGCCACCTCGCTCGCCACATCCACCCGCCATCGCCACAACCCCGAAGCCACCATGCGTCAGCTATTGCCTCGATAGGTGGAGTCCGGCGGCCCGAGCCCCTAGAATCCCCCGACGCTTAAAGGAGACGCCCCATGCTGATGGTGATTTCACCCGCCAAGACCCTCGACTACGAGACCCCGCCGGTAACCCAGCGCTTTACCCAGCCGCAGTACCTCGACCACTCCCAGGAGCTGATCCAGCAACTGCGGGAACTGACCCCGGCGCAGATCAGCGAGCTGATGCACGTATCCGACAAGATCGGCGGCCTCAACGCCGCGCGCTTCGGCAGCTGGACCCCGGCCTTCACCCCCGCCAACGCCAAGCAGGCCCTGCTGGCATTCAAGGGCGATGTCTATACCGGGCTCGATGCCCAGACCCTTGGCGAGGCGGATTTCGACTACGCCCAGCAGCACCTGCGCATGCTCTCCGGCCTCTATGGCCTGCTGCGCCCCCTGGACCTGATGCAGCCCTATCGCCTGGAAATGGGCACCAAGCTGGCCAACGCCCGGGGCAAGGACCTGTATGCGTTCTGGGGCACTCGCATCAGCGAATGGCTCAACGAGGCCCTGGCCGAGCAAGGCGACGACCTGCTGCTCAACCTGGCATCCAACGAGTACTTCTCGGCGGTCAAGCGTACGGCTCTCAAGGCGCGGATCATCAACACCGAATTCAAGGACCTGAAGAACGGCCAGTACAAGATCATCAGCTTCTACGCCAAGAAGGCCCGGGGCCTGATGAGCCGCTTCGTGATCCAGGAGCGCATCAACGACCCGGCCCAGCTCAAGCAGTTCGACGTCCATGGCTATCGTTTCAGCGCCGAACAATCCAAGGCCGACAACCTGGTATTCCTGCGCGACCACGCACCGGAATAAAGCGTTCCCCCTGCCGCGCTCGTTTTCATGGCGAGCGCGCCAGAATGTGAGCACCTGCACATTCTTTTCATTCTGCCAAGTCATTTTTTTGGCGTCATAAAACCTTCATCTATTTCCATGACTTTTCTTTCACTCGACAAGAGTGATTTTTTTCAGTAGTGGCACCACTTTTTTTATCCGGTAGTGGCACAAAAATATCCCACCGCTTTAACTCCCCAGAACTAAAGGGCCAAACCCTTAGTGCTATCAAATTGCGAGCAGTGCCATCTTTCTCGATATTTCAAAAAATTTCTGAAAACAGGATGAGCGGGCAGGAACTATGCCTGCGGAGACAGCTCATACCACCGGTAACGATTCTCAACGACGCTGTACGAGATGACTTACACGGACACCCTGAAAACTAAGAAAGTTACGAAACCGCTGACAGCGGCGTAACGACAATTTGAACTAACGGAATAACAACAGGAGATAACAGCCCCAACTATCCCCTAACAAGCCAAGGAATAGCTGGCCTTCAAGGCCTCCCAGCAAGCAATTGGAGAGCACGAACCACGTGACATCCAGCCACCCACAGGAACGCGGGTGGTTTTTCGGGAGTCCTGCAGCAGGAGCCGCCGGCAACATTAAAGGGCAAATCTAAACAACAAGGACCGGTTGCGCACAACTTGAGTGCATTTATTAAGTCACTCGGAACTTAGTCTGCCTGCACAGGATATTACGGCATTTTTCGCCGTACTTCCCCGTGCACAACTACAGCTGGCAAACATTAACTCCGGCCATCTAATGGCGTGAATAACACAGAGGTAAATGCGATGCGCATCAGCATATTTGGTTTGGGTTACGTCGGTGCAGTCTGTGCCGGTTGCCTGTCCGCTCGGGGCCATGAAGTGGTTGGCGTAGATATCTCCAAAGACAAGATCGACCTGATCAACGCCGGCAAGTCGCCGATCGTCGAACCGGGTCTGGGTGAACTTCTGGAACAGGGAATCCGCACGGCCCGCCTGCGCGGCACCACCAACTTCGCCGAAGCCATCCGCGATACCGAGTTGTCGATGATCTGCGTCGGTACCCCGAGCAAGAAGAACGGCGACCTGGAACTGGACTACATCGAATCGGTATGCCGCGAAATCGGTTTCGTCCTGCGCGACAAGACCACCCGCCATACCGTGGTGGTACGCAGCACCGTCTTGCCGGGCACGGTGAAGAACGTGGTGATCCCGATCCTCGAGGACTGCTCGGGCAAGAAGGCCGGCGTCGACTTCGGCGTCGCGGTCAACCCCGAGTTCCTGCGCGAGAGCACCGCGATCAAGGACTACGACTTCCCGCCCATGACCGTCATCGGCCAACTCGACCAGGCCTCCGGCGATGTGCTGCAAGCGCTCTACGAAGAACTCGACGCGCCGATCATCCGCAAGGACATCGAAGTCGCCGAGATGATCAAGTACACCTGCAACGTCTGGCACGCGACCAAGGTCACCTTCGCCAACGAGATCGGCAACATCGCCAAGGCGGTGGGCGTCGATGGCCGCGAAGTGATGAACGTGGTCTGCCAGGACAAGACCCTCAACCTGTCCCAGTACTACATGCGCCCGGGCTTCGCCTTCGGCGGCTCGTGCCTGCCCAAGGACGTGCGCGCCCTGACCTACCGCGCCGGCGCCCTGGACGTGCAGGCGCCACTGCTCAACTCGCTGATGCGCAGCAACGAGTCCCAGGTGCAGAACGCCTTCGACATCGTTTCCAGCCACGACAAGCGCAAGGTTGCCCTGCTCGGCCTGAGCTTCAAGGCCGGCACCGACGACCTGCGGGAAAGCCCGCTGGTGGAACTGGCGGAAATGCTCATCGGCAAGGGCTTCGACCTGCGCATCTACGACAGCAACGTCGAGTACGCCAGGGTTCACGGCGCCAACAAGGACTACATCGAATCGAAGATCCCCCACGTCTCGTCCCTGCTCAACTCGGACTTCGACGCGGTGATCGACCATTCCGACGTGATCATCCTGGGCAACCGTGACGAGAAGTTCCGCACCCTGGTCGAGGACGTCCCCCACGGCAAGCAGGTCATCGACCTGGTGGGCTTCATGTCCAAGTCGACCTGCGCCCAGGGCCGTACCGAAGGCATTTGCTGGTAACGACAGCGGCAAGCTCCGAGCTTCAAGCCGCAAGTGGGAGCACCGCACTTGCAGCTTGCCGCTTGGAGCCTGCAACTGACTTTAGGACGTTGATTATGCACAGGCTAAAACACTGCCTGCTCCAGGCCGCCGGTTGGCTGTTCTACCTGAGTCTGTTGATGGGGATGGCCCTGCTGCTGCCCGCCTCGACCTTCGACTCGCAGTCCAAGGACTTCATCTTCCTGATCGGCGCCGTGGGCATCTGGCGCTACTCCATGGGCGCCACGCATTTCGTGCGCGGCATGCTGTTCCTCTACGTGGTCTACCCACACCTGCGGCGCAAGGTACGCAAGCTCGGCAAGGCGGCGGACCCGTCCCATGTGTACCTGATGGTCACCAGCTTTCGCATCGACGCGCTGACCACCGCCCAGGTCTACGGCTCGGTGATCCGCGAGGCCATCGACTGTGGTTTTCCCACCACCGTGGTCTGCTCGATCGTGGAGATGTCCGACGAGCTGTTGATCAAGAGCCTGTGGGCGCGGATGAACCCGCCCGAGCAGGTCAAGCTGGACTTCGTGCGCATTCCCGGCACCGGCAAGCGCGACGGCCTGGCCTTCGGCTTCCGCGCCATCTCCCGCCACCTGCCGGACGAACGTGCCGTGGTCGCGGTGATCGACGGCGACACCGTGCTGGCCGAAGGCGTGGTCCGCAAGACCGTGCCCTGGTTCCAGCTGTTCGGCAATGTCGGCGGCCTGACCACCAACGAATTCTGCGAAGTGCGCGGCGGCTACATCATGAGCGAGTGGCACAAGCTGCGCTTCGCCCAGCGGCACATCAACATGTGCTCCATGGCCCTGTCCAAGCGGGTGCTGACCATGACCGGGCGCATGTCGGTATTTCGCGCCACCGTGGTCACCGATCCGGACTTCATCGCCGACGTCGAGAGCGACTCCCTGCAGCACTGGCGCCTGGGCCGCTTCAAGTTCCTCACCGGCGACGACAAGTCCAGCTGGTTCAGCCTGATGCGCCTGGGCTACGACACCTTCTACGTGCCTGACGCGGCGATCAACACCGTGGAGCACCCGCCGGAAAAGAGCTTCATCAAGGCCAGCCGCAAGCTGATGTTCCGCTGGTACGGCAACAACCTGCGGCAGAACTCCCGGGCCCTGGGCCTGGGGATCAAGCGCCTGGGCCTGTTCACCAGCGTGGTGCTGTTCGACCAGCGGGTATCGATGTGGACCTCGCTGCTGGGCCTGACGGTGGCCATCATCGCCAGCTTCAAGTACGGCACCGCGTTCATCCTCGCCTACCTGCTGTGGATCGGCATCACGCGGTTGATCCTGACCCTGCTGCTGTCCTGCTCGGGACACCGGATCGGCCCGGCCTATCCGCTGATCCTCTATTACAACCAGATCGTCGGGGCCCTGGTGAAGATCTACGTGTTCTTCCGCCTCGACCAGCAATCCTGGACCCGCCAGGACACCAAGCTGACCCGCGACCTCGCCAGTTTTCAACGTTGGTTCAACACCTGGTCGTCCCGGACCATGACCTTCTCGGCCGGCAGCGTATTCGTCGCCGTACTGCTGCTGATGGTCTGAACCGCCCTGCCTGAATGAACTAGGAAATCGACCCTATGAACACCGCAGTCAACGTCAACGTAGTGCATGAATCCGAAGCCCAGCGCCAGCACGCCCGGGTCAGGATCCCGGCCAAGCTGCGCTTCTTCGGCACCGAGGCCAAGCCCCTGGAAGTGCGGATCCACGACCTCTCCGCCGGTGGCCTGAGCTTCAACGCCGGGCAACAACTGCTGGCCGTGGGCAGCGTGCACAAGGGCCGCCTGCAATTCGTCATCGACAACCTCGGCCTGGCCATGGACGTGGAGCTGCAAGTGCGCTCCTTCGACCGCCAGAGCGGCCGCGTCGGCTGCCAGTTCCAGAACCTGGAACCCCAGGACATCGCCACCCTGCGCCACCTGATCACCTCGCACCTGGCCGGCGACATCGTCAGCATGGGCGACGTGCTCGCCACCCTGCAGCGCGACAACTTCACCAAGGCGCGCAAGACCAAGGACAACGGCAGCGGCATGAGCCCCCTGGGCCGCCTGCGGGCCGTGACCTTCAGTGCCGGGATCTTCATCGTCGGCCTGGCCGCCTTCGGCTTCATCCTCAAGTCGGTGTATGGCATGTACTTCGTCAGCCACGCCGAGGCCGGCCTGGTGAACGTGCCGGGGATGAACGTGACCATGCCGCGCGACGGCACCGTGCAAAGCCTGGTGCAGGCCAACGGCAACGTGGCCAAGGGCGCGCCCCTGGCCAGCTTCAGCACCAGCATGCTGGATGTGCTCAAGGGCCACCTGGACGAGAACCAGCTACAGCCGGCCAAGGTCGAGGAGCTGTTCGGCAAGCAGATGACCGGCACCCTGACCTCGCCCTGCGACTGCACCGTGGCCCAGCAGCTGGTGGCCGACGGTCAGTACGCCAGCAAGGGCGACGTGATCTACCAACTGGTGCCACGGGGCAGCCTGGCCACCGTCGAGGCGCGCTTCTCCTACCGTCAGTTCGGCGACGTGCGCCCGGGCACCAAGGTCAACCTGCAGATCGCCGGGGAAGACCAGGTGCGCACCGGCACCATCGTCAGCAGCACCAGCCTCAACGGCAACGACCTGTCTTCGGATATTCGCGTGCAGATCAAGCCCGACGCGCCCCTGGGCAGCGAGTTCGCCGGCCGCCCGGTGGAGGTCAGCAGCGACCGCGGGCCTTCGATGAACTGGCTGATCGACAAAGCCATGGCCGCGGGTCTGTAACCATGAACACGCCTACTCAACTCGCGGTGTTGCCGTTGGTGGCCGCCCTGGCCCTGGCCGGTTGCGCCGGCCTGCCGGACCAGCGCCTGGCCAACGAAGCCCTCAAGCGCGGCGATACCGCCCTGGCCCAGCAGAACTATCGCCAGCTGGCGGACCTGGGTTATAGCGAGGCGCAAGTGGGCCTGGCGGATATCCAGGTGGAAAGCCGCGACCCGGCGCAGATCAAGCAGGCCGAGGCTACCTACCGCGCCGCCGCGGATACCTCGCCACGGGCCCAGGCGCGCCTGGGCCGGTTGCTGGCGACCAAGCCCGGGGCCAGCGAAGCCGAACAGCACGAAGCCGAGGGCCTGCTGAAGAAGGCCTTCGCCAATGGCGAAGGCAACACCCTGATCCCCCTGGCGATGCTCTACCTGCAATATCCCCACAGCTTCCCCAACGTCGACGCCCAGCGGCAGATCGGCCAATGGCGCGCTGCCGGCTACCCCGAGGCCGGGCTGGCCCAGGTCCTGCTGTATCGCACCCAGGGCACCTACGACCAGCACCTGGACGAGGTGGAGAAAATCTGCAAGGCGTCCCTGAACAGCACCGACATCTGCTACGTCGAGCTGGCCACCGTCTACCAGAAGCGCGGCCAGGCCGAGCAGCAAGCCGAGCTGGTCAAGCAACTGCAAGCCAGCCATGGCCGTGGCGCCGTCAGCGCCCAGCGGGTCGACAGCGTGGCCCGGGTCCTGGGCGACGCCAGCCTCGGCAAGCCCGACGAGAAAACCGCCCAGGCCCTGCTCGAGCAAGTGGCCCCGGTGTACCCGGCGTCCTGGGTCAGCCTGGCGCAACTGCTCTACGACTTCCCCGAACTGGGCGACGTCGAACAGATGATGAAGTACCTGGACAACGGCCGCGCCGCCGACCAGCCCCGCGCCGAACTGCTGCTGGGCAAGCTCTACTACGAGGGCAAGTGGGTGCCGGCCGATGCCAAGGTGGCCGAGCAACACTTCAAGCAAGCCCAGGGCCGCGAGGTCGCCGCCGACTACTACCTGGGCCAGATCTACCGCCGTGGCTACCTGGGCCAGGTGTATCCGCAAAAGGCCCTGGACCATCTGCTGACCGCCGCCCGCAACGGCCAGAACAGCGCCGACTTCGCCATTGCCCAGCTGTTTTCCCAGGGCCGCGGTACCCGCCCCGACCCGGTCAATGCCTACGTCTTCAGCCAGTTGGCCAAGGTCCAGGACACCCCCCAGGCCAATGAACTGGCCCAGCAACTCGATGAACAACTGCCCCCCGGCCAACGCGCCGAAGCCCAGCGCCTGCTGCAACAGGAACAGGCCGTGCGCGGCACCCTGGCCCAGAGCACGCTGCAACTGCAGGCCCTGCAGGAAGAAGACGGCGAGGAATCCCTATGAAACGCTCTACTCACCTTGTAGCCGCTGCCGCAGGCTGCGACCGCCAGGCCCCCTTGCGCCTGTCGAAACTGGGCATGGCCCTGGGCGTCGCCCTGGCCTGGTCGACACCCTCTTTCGCGGCACTGAGCGAAACCAAGAACTTCGGCCTGGAAGTGAAGATCACCGCGCAATCCGAGGACGACCGCGACCTGGGTACCCAGCGTGGCGGCGACGTCAACGGCATCGGCCTGGACCTGCGTCCCTGGGTCTATGGCGAAAGCGGCAACTGGAGCGCCTATGCCATGGGCCAGGCGGTGACCTCCACCGACGTGATCGAGACCGACACCCTGCAGCAGTCCAGCGACGATGCCAGCCAGCAGTCGGCCAACGACGACCGCAAGGCCAAGAAGAACTACCTGGCCCTGCGCGAATTCTGGGTCGGCTACAGCGGCTTCACCGCCTACCCCGGCGAGCAACTGAAGTTCGGCCGCCAGCGCCTGCGTAACGACGATGGCCAATGGCGCGACACCAACATCGAGGCGCTGAACTGGACCTTCGACACCACCCTGCTGCGGGCCAACCTGGGCCTGGCCGAGCGCTTCAGCGAATACCGCACCGACCTCAAGGAACTGGCGCCCAAGGACAAGGACCGCCTGCACGCCTACGCCGACGTCGCCTACCAGTGGACACCCGGCCAGTGGGTGGGCATTCGCGCCCACCATACCCACGATGACGGCAAGCTCGACTATGCCGAGCCCGGAGTCGCCAGCGACCCGCTGGACAAGAAGCAGAACGGCGACCTGACCTGGCTCGGCCTGGAGGCCAACAGCGACGCCTACAACTGGCGCAACACCAATACCGTCAACTACTGGGCCAGCCTCACCGGCATGCGCGGCGACCGCGACACGGTCAACCCGCTGAACGCCGACGGCAGCCGCCCGACCCAGGCCAAGCGTGGTGAAAACCTCGACGGCTGGGCCACCGACCTGGGCGTGCGCCTGCGCCTGGACCCGAACTGGCAAGTGGGCGCGGCCTATGCCCGGGCCAGCGCCGAGTACGAGCAGAACGGCCTGCAAAGCAACCGCTCCAATTTCACCGGCACCCGCTCGCGGGTGCACCGCTTCGGCGAAGCCTTCCGGGGCGAAATGAACAACACCCAGACCGCCACCCTGTTCGGCTCCTGGCAGTTGCGCGAGGACTACGACGCCAGCCTGGTCTACCACAAGTTCTGGCGCGTGGACGGCAACAAGCCGGTGGGCAGCAATGGCATCAATGCCGTGCACAACGACTACGACGACACCACCGGCGCCCTGCTGGGCAGCACCTCGCTCCCCCTGCAAGACGGCAAGAAGGACCTTGGCCAGGAGATGGACCTGGTGGTCACCAAGTACTTCAAGCAAGGCCTGTTGCCGGCGGCCCTGAGCCAGTCGATCGACGAGCCCGCGGCCCTGGTGCGTTTTCGCGGTGGCGTGTTCAAGCCCGGCGACGCCTACGGCAAGGACGTCGACTCCTATATGCACCGCGCCTTCATCGACGTGATCTGGCGCTTCTGAGGCCAGCCATGAACGGAGTCCCCCAGATGCATCGCCATCCCCACACCCCGCTGCACAAAGGCTCCCTGGGCCTGCTGGCCGGTGCCCTGCTGCTGGCCAGCGGCACGGCCCTGGGCAACGTCGAGACGGCCAAGGCGCCGACCGTCGTCAAGGAGCTGCAACAGGCCAAGACCTATACCGTCAGCAGCGCCCCCAGCGAACCGCTGGCCCTGGCCAAGCCAACCCTGCCCGACCTCTCCGGCTACACCGCCGAAGCCGTGGCGGCGAAGATCGTGCGCAGCAAGCCGGGCAAGATCAGCGTGCGGCGGATGATGCAGGAAGACGCCCTGAAGGACTTCATCGGCGGCGACAACAAGATGGCCGAATGGGTGGTGCGCCAGCACGGCATTCCCCAGGCGATCTTCGTCGACGATGGCTACGTCAACCTCAAGGACCTGGCAGGCAAGCTGCCCAAGCAGTACATCAGCGAAACCGCCCCAGGGGTCTACCTGGCCCGCCTGCCGATCGTGGTCGGGCGCCACGGTATCCTGGAGATCGACCAGCAGACCCGCGAGCTGCGCCTGTCCCAGGAAGCCGGCGTGTTCCTGGTCAACGATGGCCAGCTGTTCGTGCGCGACACCCAGGTCACCGGCTGGCGCGAGAAGGACAACGGCCCGGCGACCTTCCGCTCGGCCAAGGAATTTCGCCCCTTCCTGCTGGCCTGGGGCGGCACCCAGACCTACATCGCCAACAGCAAGATGGCGAGCTTCGGCTACGCCAATTCCAAGTCCTACGGGGTGAGCATTTCCCAGTACACGCCGAACATGGCCAAGGTGCTCAAGCGTCCCGAGCCCACTGGCTGGATCATCGACTCTGCGTTCTCGGACATGTGGTACGGCTTCTATTGCTACGAGACCGAAGGCTTCGTGCTCAAGGGCAATACCTACCGCGACAACATCGTCTACGGCATCGACCCCCACGACCGTTCCCATGGCCTGATCATTGCCGAGAACACCGTCTACGGCACCCGGAAGAAGCACGGCATCATCATTTCCCGGGAGGTGAACGACAGCTTCATCTTCAACAACCGCAGCTACGACAACCACCTCTCGGGGCTGGTGATCGACCGCAACAGCATCAACAACCTGATCGCCTACAACGAGATCTACCGCAACCACACCGACGGCATCACCCTCTACGAGAGTGCCGACAACCTGATCTACGGCAACAAGGTGGTCAGCAACCGCCGCCACGGCATCCGCATCCGCAACAGCGTCAACATCCGCCTCTACGAGAACGTCGCCATGGCCAACGGCCTGACCGGGGTCTACGGCCACATCAAGGACCTGACCAACACCGACCGCGACATCAAGCTCGACCCGTTCGATGCCCAGGTCTCGCTGATCGTGGTCGGCGGCGAGCTGGCGGCCAACGGCAGCGGACCGATGTCCATCGACTCGCCCCTGAGCGTGGAGCTGTACCGGGTGTCGCTGCTGGCACCGACCAAGAGCAGCGGCATCAGCTTCTCCGGCGTGCTGGGCGAGCGCCAGGACGAAATTCTCGACCTGCTGGTACGCCAGCGCAAAGCCGTATTGATCGACCCCGTCGAACGCCAGACCGAAATGCGCGATTGAGGATGACTTGCATGTACCCACACTTGATCAAATTCCTGGGCTTGTCGGCCCTCGCCGCGGGCATCCTCGCCGCCAGCGCCACGGCCCGGGCCGATGAGGTCGCCGCCCCGTCGTTCAAGGCCGAGCCGTGCTGCAACCTGTGCCCGGCCGCCCACGATGCGAAGAACTACGTGACCCGCTACCAGCAGAACTTCACCACCCTGGTACAGGCCCAGGGCGACTGGCTGTTCCGTACCCAGGAGGATTTGCGTACCGAGTTCGACACCACACCCGAAGGCTATCGCCGCCTCAAGCAGTTGCACGAAGCCTTCAAGAGCAAGGGCGTGGAGCTGGTGGTGGTCTACCAGCCGACCCGCGGCCTGGTGAACCGCAACAAGCTCAACCCGGCGGACAAGGCCCGCTTCGACTACGACAAGGCCCTGGCCAACTACAAGGCCATGCTCGGGCGTTTCGCGCAGATGGGCTACGTGGTCCCGGACCTGTCGCCGCTGACCGACGAGCAATTGCCCGAGACCCTGCCGGCCCACGACTTCTACTTCCGTGGCGACCAGCACTGGACCCCCTACGGCGCCCAGCGCACGGCGCGGATCGTCGCCGACAAGGTCAAGCAACTGCCGGCGTTCGCCGACGTTCCCCGGCGCGAGTTCGAGACCCACAAGTCCGGGCGCATGGGCAAGACCGGCACCCTGCACAACATGGCCGGGCAGCTGTGCGGCACCAGCTATGCGATCCAGTACATGGACCAGTTCACCACCGAGCCCAAGGGCGAAGCCGGCGATGGCGATCTGTTCGGCGACTCCGGCAACCCGCAGATCACCCTGGTGGGCACCAGCCACAGCGGCAAGAACTACAACTTCGCCGGTTTCCTGGAAGAGGCCATCGGTGCCGACATCCTCAACGTCGCCTTCCCCGGCGGCGGCCTGGAAGGTTCGATGCTGCAATACCTGGGCAGCGAGGAGTTCCAGAAGAACCCGCCGAAGATCCTGATCTGGGAGTTCTCGCCGCTGTACCGCCTGGACCAGGAAACCATCTACCGGCAGATGATGGCGCTGCTGGACAACGGCTGCGAAGGCAAGCCGGCGCAGATGAGCGCCAGCACCACCTTGAAGCCCGGCAAGAACGAGCTGCTGGTCAACAGCCAGAACAAGGACCTGCGCAACAGCGCCCACCAGGTGGACATCCGCTTCGCCGACACCTCGGTGAAAACCCTGCAGGCCACCCTCTGGTACATGAACGGCCGGCACGAGGACATCAAGATCGAAAAACCGGAGACATCCGACACCGACGGGCGCTTCGCCTTCGAACTGCGTACCGACGAGGACTGGGCCGCGCAAAACCTGCTGGCGGTGGAAATCCAGGGCCCCGAGGCCGGCACCGCCGGGCAGAAGGTCGAAGCGAAAATCTGCAAACGCAATGTGTTCCCGAGCGCCGAGCAACGTACCGCGCAGATCGGGCAGTGAGGTTATCCATGCAAAGCACACGCGTGACACAACTACTGATACCGGGCCTGCTGGGCCTGGCGATGGTCGCCGGCAGTGCCCAGGCCGCCGCGCCGCTGCGCCCGCCCCAGGGCTACTACGCCCCGGTAGACAAGTTCAAGACCAGCGACAACAGCGACGGCTGCGATGCGATGCCGGCGCCCTACACCGGCGCCCTGCAGTTTCGCAGCAAGTACGAAGGCTCGGACAAGGCGCGGGCGACCCTCAACGTGCAATCGCAGCAGGCCTTCCATGACAGCACCGCGGACATCACCAAGATCGAGCGCGGCACCAGCAAGCAGGTCATGCAGTTCATGCGCGACGGTCGTCCGCAACAGCTGGACTGCACCCTGAAATGGCTCAGTGCCTGGGCCCAGGCCGACGCGCTGATGTCCAGGGACTTCAACCACACCGGCAAGTCCATGCGCAAATGGGCCCTGGGCAGCATGGCCTCGGCCTACCTGCGGCTGAAGTTCTCCGACTCCCATCCCCTGGCCACTCACCAGGAGCAGGCGCAGAAGATCGAGGCCTGGTTCGGCAAGATGGCCGACCAGGTGGTCAGCGACTGGGACAACCTGCCCCTGGACAAGACCAACAACCATTCCTACTGGGCCGCCTGGTCGGTGATGGCCACCGCCGTGGCCACCAACCGCCGCGACCTGTTCGACTGGGCCGTCAAGGAATACAAGGTCGGCGCAGGCCAGGTCGACGCCGATGGCTACCTGCCCAACGAACTCAAGCGCCAGCAACGGGCCCTGGCCTACCACAACTACGCCCTGCCGCCGCTGGCGATGATCGCCAGCTTCGCCCAGGTCAACGGCGTCGATCTGCGCCAGGAAAACAACAGCGCGCTCAAGCGCCTGGGCGAGCGGGTGCTGGCCGGGGTCAAGGACCCGGACACCTTCGAGCGCAAGAACGGCAAGCAGCAGGACATGACCGACCTCAAGGTCGACGCGAAATTCGCCTGGCTCGAGCCCTTCTGCAGCCTCTACACCTGCGCCCCGGATGTGCTGGAACGCAAGCACCAGATGCAGCCGTTCAAGACCTTCCGGCTGGGCGGTGACCTGACCAAGGTCTACGACCCGGCCTTCGAGAAGGGCAAGAAGGGCTCGTGATACCTGGACCTCAAGACGCAATACCTGTAGCCGCTGCCGAACTCCAGCGAGGCTGCGCCAAGGCTCGAAGAGCCTTCCAGGGCCCTCAAGAGCGGCGCCCCGGCAGCGGCTACAGGGCGAGATGAATGCAATACGCCTCCCATGGTTTTCCACGGGGGGGGTTTGGGGGGGCTGCGGCCCCTGACTATTGGTTAAACATGGAGAGCTCGGGATGGTTTTCTCATCCAATGTGTTCCTGTTCCTGTTCTTGCCGGTGTTCCTCGGCTTGTACTACTTGAGCGGGCAACGCTATCGCAACCTGTTGCTGCTGATCGCCAGCTACGTGTTCTACGCCTGGTGGCGGGTGGACTTCCTCGCGCTGTTCGCCGGCGTCACCCTGTGGAACTACTGGATCGGCCTGAAGGTCGGCGCCGCCGGCGTCAGGACCAAGCCCGCCCAGCGCTGGCTGCTCCTGGGAGTGGCGGTGGACCTGTGCATCCTCGGCTACTTCAAGTACGCCAACTTCGGCGTCGAGAGCCTCAACGCGATCATGACCTCCATGGGCCTGGAGCCGTTCATCCTGACCCACGTGCTGTTGCCGATCGGTATCTCGTTCTACATCTTCGAGTCCATCAGCTACATCATCGACGTCTACCGCGGCGACACCCCGGCGACCCGCAACCTGATCGACTTCGCGGCGTTCGTGGCGATCTTCCCGCACCTGATCGCCGGCCCGGTGTTGCGCTTTCGCGACCTGGCGGACCAGTTCAACCATCGCACCCACACCCTGGACAAGTTCTCCGAAGGCTGCACGCGCTTCATGCAGGGCTTCATCAAGAAGGTGTTCATCGCCGACACCCTGGCGGTGGTCGCCGACCATTGCTTCGCCCTGCAACACCCCACCACGGGTGATGCCTGGCTGGGCGCCCTGGCCTACACCGCGCAGCTGTACTTCGACTTCTCCGGCTACAGCGACATGGCCATCGGCCTGGGGTTGATGATGGGCTTTCGCTTCATGGAGAACTTCAAGCAGCCCTACATCAGCCAGTCGATCACCGAGTTCTGGCGGCGCTGGCACATCAGCCTGTCCACCTGGCTGCGCGACTACCTGTACATCACCCTGGGCGGCAATCGCAAAGGCACCCTGATCACCTATCGCAACCTGTTCTTGACCATGCTCCTGGGCGGCCTGTGGCACGGCGCCAACTTCACCTACATCGTCTGGGGCGCCTGGCACGGCATGTGGCTGGCCATCGAGAAGGCCCTGGGCATCAACACCAGCCCACGCAGCCTCAACCCGATCCGCTGGGCCCTGACCTTCCTGCTGGTGGTGATGGGCTGGGTGATCTTCCGCGCCGAGAACCTGCACGTGGCCGGGCGCATGTACGGCGCCATGTTCAGCTTCGGCGACTGGTCGCTGTCGGAACTCAACCGCGCCAGCCTCACCGGCCTGCAAGTGGCGACCCTGGTCGTGGCCTACCTGACCCTGGCGTTCTTCGGCCTGCGCGACCTGTATCGCAACCCGGCGCCGACCAAAAGCAAGCCCGAAGCCGGCCCGGCCCTGGACACCCAGGCCGATGGCCCGGCCACCGCCCAACCTGGCCTGATCAAGGCAGCACCCGGCGACAACCCCGGCAGCATCCACCAGCCGGGCTACATCGTCGGCCGCGAGGCCCAGGTGCAGCCGGCCTACTGGAGCGCCGACTGGTCGCGCTATGCCATGCGCGCCCTGGTGCTGCTGCTGTTCATCGCCTCGATTCTCAAACTCTCGGCGCAAAGCTTTTCGCCGTTCCTGTACTTCCAGTTCTGAGGAGGCCGCCCATGACCCGCTCATTACGCCTGTTCTACGTCGCACTGTTCCTGGTGACCCTGCTGGTCCTGGGTCTGTGGTCGGCGCGCAGCTTCTTTGGCTTCAGCACCAACAGTGACGCCACCGTGCTCGACGGGCGCTGGACCAAGGCGGTGGAAACCCACTACGACGACCAGTTCCCGATCAAGCGCCTGGGTACCAACCTCTGGGCCGCGCTGGACTTCAAGCTGTTCAACGAGGGTCGTCCGGGGGTGATCCTCGGCCGCGACCAGTGGCTGTACAGCGATGAAGAATTCCATCCGGTGGTCAACGAGGAACTCAACCTGCAGGGCAACTACGCCCTGGTCGAGGGTGTGCGCCAGACCTTGAAGCAGCACGGGGTGAAACTGGTGATGGCGATCGTCCCGGCCAAGGTGCGGTTGTATCCGGAACACCTGGACACCGTGCGCCCGGCGCGCATCCACGCCAACCTCTACCAGGACTTCCATGCCCGGGTGGCCGCCGACAAGATCCTCGCCCCCGACCTACTGGGGCCCCTGCAACAGGCCAAGCAACAGGGCCAGCAAGTGTTCTTGCGCACCGACACCCACTGGACGCCGGCCGGCGCCGAAGTCGTCGCCCACCAACTGGCCCAGGCCATCGCCGCCAAGACCCCGCTCAGTGGCCAGCCACAACGCTTCGTCACCCAGGCCCAGGAGACCGTCAAGCACAAGGGCGACCTGCGGCGTTTCCTGCCCCTGGACCCGTTGTTCGAGAACCTGATGCCAGCCCCGGAGCCCCTGCAAAAACGCGAGACCCACGCCGCTGGGGAACAGGCAGGCGCCGCAGACAACCTGTTCGCCGACCACGAAGTACCCGTGACCCTGGTGGGCACCAGCTACAGCGCCAACCCCAACTGGAACTTCGTCGGCGCCCTCAAGCAGGCCCTGCACAGCGATGTGCTGAGCTACGCCGAGGACGGCCACGGCCCGATCCTGCCGATGCTCAGCTACCTCAAAAGCGACGACTTCAAGAACCACCCGCCCCAGGTGCTGATCTGGGAATTCCCTGAGCGCTACCTGCCGGTGAACAACGAAATTGGCGACGCCGACCCGCAGTGGGTCGCAGAGCTCAAGCAAACCGGTGCCCGCCAACAAACTGTGGCACTGAACAAATCCGAGACGCCCGACCGGGCACACAACTGAAAAGAGAGGTGACACCCATGACTTTCACTATCAATCCGCGTCGTCTCGCCAAGGCCATCACCCTGGCTGCCGGCATGAGCGTCCTGTCCGTGCCCGCCTTCGCCGGGGGCGACGCCGCGCTGTACGGCCCCACCGCGCCCAAGGGCTCGACCTTCGTGCGTATCTACAACGCCAGCAACAGCGAAGTCAGCGCCACCATCGGCAGCACCAACGTCAACGACGTCGCGCCCCTGGCCAGCAGCGACTTCAGCTTCATGCCCGGCGGCGACTACACCGCCAAGCTGGGCAGCCAGAGCGTGCCGGTGAAACTGGCCGCCGATCACTATTACACCCTGGTCAACAACGCCAGCGGCCAACCGCAACTGATCGAGGAGCCGCCGTTCAAGAACAAGCAGAAATCCCTGGTGCGAGTGCAGAACCTCAGCGACCAGGCCCTGACGCTCAAGACCGCCGACGGCAAGACCGACGTGGTCCAGGCCGTGGCCGCCAAGGGCCGCGGCGAACGCGAAATCAACCCGGTGAAGGTCAGCTTCGCCCTGTACGACGGCCAGAAAAAGGTCAGCGACCTCAAGCCCGTGGCCCTGGAGCGCGGCGAAGCGGCGGTGCTCTACGTCACCGGCAACGGCAGCAACCTGTCGCCGGTGTGGGTGAAACGCCCAGTCTCAACGCGCTAACCGCGCGAGCTATCAGCCACAAGCCTCAAGCGGCAAGTGAAGAGCTTTTAACTTGTCGCTTGCAGCTTGCGGCTCCCAACTGCATTTATTAGGAGTAACAACATGATTCCGGTGATCTTGTCAGGTGGTAGCGGCTCACGTCTTTGGCCGCTTTCGCGCAAGCAATTCCCCAAGCAATTCCTCGCCCTGACCGGCGAACACACGCTGTTCCAGCAGACCCTGGAGCGCCTGGTGTTCGAAGGCATGGACACCCCCATCGTGGTCTGCAACAAGGACCACCGCTTCATCGTCAACGAGCAATTGAGCAACCGCAGCCTCGAATCCCAGCGCATCCTGATGGAGCCCTTCGGCCGCAACACCGCGCCGGCCGTGGCCCTGACCGCGATGATGCTGGTCAACGAAGGTCGCGACGAGCTGATGCTGGTACTGCCGGCCGACCACGTGATGGACGACCAGAAAGCCCTGCAGCGGGCCCTGGCCCTGGCCACCGTGGCCGCCGAGCGCGGCGAGATGGTGCTGTTCGGCGTACCGGCGACCAAGCCGGAAACCGGCTACGGCTACATCAAGTCGACCCACGATGCGCTGCTGCCGGAGGGCGTCAGCCGGGTCTCGCACTTTGTCGAGAAACCCGATGAAAAACGCGCCACCGAGTTCGTCCAGGCCGGAGGCTACTTCTGGAACAGCGGCATGTTCCTGTTCCGCGCCAGCCGCTTCCTCGAAGAGCTGAAAAAACATGATCCGGACATCTACGACACCTGCCTGCTGACCCTGGAGCGCAGCCAGCAGGACCCGGACACCGTGATGATCGACGAAGCCACCTTCGCCTGCTGCCCGGACAACTCCATCGACTACGCGGTGATGGAAAAGACCCAGCGCGCCTGCGTGGTGCCGCTCAGTGCCGGCTGGAGCGACGTGGGCTGCTGGTCGTCGCTGTGGGACGTGCATGAAAAGGACGCCGACGGCAACGTCAGCAAGGGCGATGTGGTGATCCAGGACAGCAGGAACTGCATGATCCACGGCAACGGCAAGCTGGTGTCGGTGATCGGCCTGGAGAACATCGTCGTGGTCGAGACCAAGGACGCCATGATGATCGCCCACAAGGACAAGGTCCAAGGCGTGAAGCAGATGGTCAACACCCTCAACGAACAAGGCCGCAGCGAAACCCAGAACCACTGCGAGGTCTACCGTCCGTGGGGCTCCTACGACTCGGTGGACATGGGCGGGCGCTTCCAGGTCAAGCACATCTCGGTCAAGCCGGGCGCGTGCCTGTCCCTGCAGATGCACCACCACCGCGCCGAACACTGGATCGTGGTCAGCGGCACCGCCGAAGTCACCTGTGACGAGAACGTGTTCCTGCTCACCGAGAACCAGTCCACCTACATCCCCATCGCCTCGGTGCATCGCCTGCGCAACCCCGGCAAGATCCCCCTGGAGATCATCGAAGTGCAATCGGGCAGCTATTTGGGTGAAGACGATATTGAGCGGTTCGAGGATATCTACGGCCGCTCTACTCCGGTGGAACGTGGTGTTTCGGTGAAAACTATCGCTCAGTAAGAGCAGCGGCAAGCTGCAAGCAAGAGCAGCCGTAAGCTTCAAGCGACAAGCTGCAAGTAGAAGCAGATAGTCGTTGTCAGCGAGTCCTTTCAACCCCCTTCCGGTCGCCTGCGTCCCCTATCCGCAGGCGGTTGGACAGGGGGATTTTTTTCAGAAGCAGTGCCAAGTGCCAAGCCTCAAGCGGCAAGCCAGATCAACAGCCACCTGTGGATGCAAAAGGTCGTTCAAGGCTACACATATCGGGTTGACCGCCCTCTTCTCGCTCCCTATCCTCGCGCCTGTCACGACTCATTCGTGATCGGGTTTGACGGCCCGCAACATCTCTCACGACGTGCATTGCCTCATCTCTACGCTCGGGCACACCTGTGCCTGCAGCATTGCGTTATGGCAACTGTGCGTGGGGCACCTTTGGGTGCGCCGGGTTACGTGAGACCGGTCCGTCAACCTGCGTACAGTTGCCACCCAACTCGTTTGACGGCGAGCCGATGGCAGCTCTTGATAACTCACGGAGCAACACACCATGACGGACCGTATCGCGCTAACCAGCAACGAATCCTCCACTCCCTCCCTGTTTATCGACACCCGCGCGCCCTTGGACGAACTGCATGCCAGCGCCGCCTACCGCATCCTCGCGGTGACTCAACTGATGGAAAGCATCGTGCACATGGACAGCCGCCATGCCGATGCCACCGACCTGACACAGATCGCCCACGCCAGCGCCATTCTGCTGCGCGATGGTTGTGATCTGCTGGATGTGTTGGGTCGACGGATTCGTGGCAGTCAGTACCTGAACTAAAACGCCCCGTGATCGTTCCCTCCTTCAAATGCGGGGGGAACGATCTGCAGGCCTATCCCCTCTCCTTCATCTCCAACCCCACCTCATTGATCACTGCCGTCCCCCTCTGCATCAGAAAATGCATAGCCCTGTTGTGGGTGGCAGCCGTGCGCGGATTGGTCGACCGGAGATACAGGAACCCGGCAGGGCTGAAGCCCTTCCACGCACAGCCGCCATTGCACGAATACACAGGCGCACAACGAGCTTGCAATAGCGAAAGGGGGCGCTGCGGCAGCTGTATCAAAACGGGCTGCCAAGCGAAGGGGGGGCAGCTGCGCGCAGGTTGGTAAACCGGAGATACAGGAACCCGGCAGGGACGAGCCCTCCCACGCACAGCTGCCATTGCACGAATGTGCAGATACAAAAAAGCGCCTGCAATAGTGAAATGTGGCGCTGTTGCGCCTGTATCGAAATGGGTTACCAAGCCCAGTCGCTGAATGGGCAGCGACGCTCAAAGGCCAGTCCGGGTTCGACACGGAGCAACGACAAAGGCGTCGCAGTTTATTGACCTGGAAAGCACATCACCTCATGTAGCTGCTGCCGAGCCCGCGAGGCTGCGACAAGGGCCGAAGGACCTTCAGCGAATTCAAGAACCAGCACCCGTACGCAGCCTCCGGCAGCGGCTACACGAAGCGGGTTGCCCCCCACCCCGCGATGCGCCGCCCGGTAGGGCGCGCCGTACGCTGGTGATCTTGATTCACCCGCCCCCTGGGGAGGCCGAGTGCAGGTGCTTATCAGGGGAATGGCGCGCAGCGCCCCTCGACGCAGTCGAGGA